>JAEZFI010000062.1 GCA_023437745.1 Actinomycetes bacterium | reverse complement strand
GCGACCTCGAGATGGTCAAGGAGATGATGGGCGACCCGCACGTCCGCAACACCGTGATGCGCGAGGCCCGGGACCTCGTGCACAACATGATCGCCTGCTCCCCGCCGATCGTGTCCGCCATCCAGGGCCACGCCATCGGGGCCGGGATGGCGGTCGCGCTGATGGCCGACGTGTCGGTGGCCGGGCCAGGCACGAAGTTCATGGACGGCCACACCCGGTTCGGCGTCGCCGCGGGCGACCACGCCGCGATCATCTGGCCGCTCCTGGTCGGGATGGCGAAGGCCAAGTACCACCTCCTCACCTGCGAGACGATCCGCGGCGAGGAGGCGGAGCGCATGGGGCTCGTGTCGCTGTGCGTGCCGGACGACGAGGTCGTCACCAAGGCGACCGAGGTCGCCGAGCGCCTCGCCGCGGGCAGCCCGAGCGCGATCCGCTGGACGAAGCAGGCGCTCAACGGCTGGCTGCGCCAGGCGGCCCCGATCTTCGACGCGTCCGTCGCGCTGGAGATGCTCGGCTTCGTCGGCAGCGACGCCGCGGAGGGCGTCGCCGCCATCGAGGAGAAGCGCCCGGCGCGCTTCGAGACGCAGTTCGAGACCTGACCCACCCAGCGTTCTGCGGGACCCAAACGACCATTCGCGTCCGCGAAACGGTCGATTCGGTCCCGCAGAAGCGCGCGAAGTGGTCGATCTGGTCCCGCGGAACGCGAGGGCTCAGGCGACCTCGACAGCGACGGCCGGCACGCCCTCCGTGGCGGGCAGGTACCGCACTGCGGTGGCGAGCACGGCGGCGGCGACGGTCGCCTCGTGCGCGCGCACCGCGGCGGCCGTCTCGTCCGGGAGCGCGAGCGTCAGCGTGATCCGGTCGGACACGTGGAGGTCGGCGTCCTTGCGGGCCGCCTGGATCTGCCGGATGACGTCGCGGGCCAGGCCCTCCGCCTCCAGCTCGGGCGTGACCTCGGTGTCGAGGTCGACGACGAGGCCGAGGTCGAGCAGGCGGCCCTCCGGGTCGAGCATCCGCACGGCGGCCGCGGCGCGGCCCTCCGCCGGCTGGAGTGCCAGCTCGTAGTCCCCCTCGGCGAGGGCGTGACCGGCGACCGTGAGCGAACCGTCGGGCTCCTGGGTCCACTCGCCGGCCTTCGCCGCGGCGATGACCTTCTGGACGTCCTTGCCCAGCTTGGGACCGAGCACCTTGGCGTTCGGGCGCAGGACCTTCGTGCCCAGGGCGGACGCGTCGTCCAGCAGCTCGACCGCCCGCACGTTCAGCTCGTCGGCCACCAGCTCGGTGAGCCCCGAGAGGCTGGCCGCCGTGGGCCCGGCGATGCTCAGCCGCTGCAGGGGCAGCCGCACCCGCAGCCCCCGGTCCTCCCGCAGCGACAGGGCTGCGGAGCAGACCGCGCGCACGCGGTCCATCGACTCGACCAGCTCGGCGTCGGCCGGGAGGCTCGCCGGCTCGGGCCAGTCGGCGAGGTGGACGCTGTCGCCCACGAGCCCGAGGTGGATCTCCTCGGTGATGAGCGGCAGGAGCGGTGCGGCGACCCGGCTGAGGGTGACGAGCACCGTGTAGAGGGTGTCGTACGCGTCGCGCTGGTCGTCGGTGAGCCGGCCCGGCGTGCCGCCCCAGAAGCGGTCGCGGCTCCGGCGGATGTACCAGTTCGTGAGCGCGTCGAGGTATGCGGTGATCTCGTGGCAGGCGCCGGCCAGGTCGTAGGCGTCCATCCGCTCCGTGACGACGTCGACCAGGGCGCCCGTCTTGGCGAGGATGTAGCGGTCGAGCAGGCCCGTCGCGTCGGTGCGCACGGTCGCCCGGTGGCCGTCGGCGTTCGCGTAGCGGCAGAAGAACGAGTAGGCGTTCCAGATCGGGTTGACCACGAGGCGGACGACGTCGACGACGTCCTTCGCGTCCTGGCGGATCTTCACGTCGCCGCCCCGCAGGATCGCCGAGCTCATCAGGTACCAACGGAGGGGGTCCGAGCCGATGCTGTCGAACACGTCTTCGGGGTCGGGGTAGTTGCGCAGCTTCTTCGAGAGCTTGCGGCCCTCCACGTCGAGGACCACGCCGTGGCAGATCACGTTGAGGAACGCCGGGCGGTCGAACAGCGCGGTGGACAGGACGTGCAACGTGTAGAACCAGCCGCGGGTCTGCGGGATGTACTCGACGATGAAGTCGGCGGGGGAGTGGGTCTCGAACCACTCCTTGTTCTCGAATGGGTAGTGCCGCTGCGCGAACGACATCGACCCGGACTCGAACCAGCAGTCGAGGACCTCGGGGACCCGGCGCATCATCGACCTGCCGGTGGGGTCGTCGGGGTTGGGGCGAACGAGCTCGTCGACCATCGGGCGGTGCATGTCGGCGGGCCGCACGCCGAAGTCGCGCTCGATCTCGTCGAGCGATCCGTAGACGTCCGTGCGCGGGTGGGCGGGGTCGTCCGACCGCCAGACGGGGATGGGCGCCCCCCAGAAGCGGTTCCGCGAGATCGACCAGTCGCGGGCGCCCTCGAGCCACTTGCCGAACTGCCCGTCGCGCACGTGCGACGGGATCCAGTTGATCTGCTGGTTGAGCTCGACCATCCGGTCACGGAAGTCCGTGACCCGCACGTACCAGCTCGACACGGCCTTGTAGATGATCGGCGTGTCGGTCCGCCAGCAGTGCGGGTAGTTGTGGTCGTAGGTCTCGTGGCGCAGGACGGCGCCCTGCTCCTTGAGGTGCCGGATCACGAGCGGGTTGGCGTCGAACACGTTGACACCGGCCCAGTCGGTGACCTCGGCGGTGTAGCGGCCGGCGTCGTCGACGGGGGAGACCAGCTCGATGCCGGCCGCCTCGCCGACCCGCTGGTCGTCCTCGCCGTGGCCGGGGGCGATGTGCACCACGCCCGTGCCGTCCTCGGTGTCCACGAAGTCGCCGGCGATCACGACGAAGGAGTTGGCCCGTCCGGCGAAGTAGGGGAACAGCGGGGTGTACGAGCGCCCGACGAGGTCGGCGCCGCGGACGGTGCCGACGACCTCGCCGTCGCCGAGCTCCGCCGCGTAGCGGGCGCGGGACGCCGCACCGATCACGTAGGTCACCGCCTCGCCGCCGTCGGTCCCGTCGACCCGGACGAGCTGGTACTCGAGGTCCGGGCCGACCGCGAGCGCCAGGTTGGCGGGCAGGGTCCAGGGGGTCGTCGTCCACGCCAGGATGCGCAGCGGGCCGGGGTCGCCCGGCGCCGGATCGAGGTCGAACGCCACGGTGAGGGCAGGGTCCTGGCGCGGGCGCATCGCGTCGTCGAGGCGGATCTCGAAGTTCGACAGGGGCGTCTCGGCCCCCCACGAGTACGGCATGACCCGGTAGGCCTCGTACAGCAGGCCCTTGTCCCAGAGCTGCTTGAACGCCCACATGACCGACTCCATGTAGTCGGGGTCGAGGGTCTTGTAGTCGTTGTCGAAGTCGACCCAGCGCGCCTGCCGGGTGACGTACTTCTCCCACTCGCTGGTGTAGCGGAGGACCGACGTGCGGCACGCGTCGTTGAAGTTGTCGATGCCGAACTCGGTGATGGCGGCGCGGCCCGCGACGCCGAGCTGCTTCTCGGTCTCCATCTCGACCGGGAGGCCGTGGCAGTCCCAGCCGAACCGGCGGTCGACGCGGTGGCCGCGCATCGTCTGGTAGCGGGGGACGACGTCCTTCACGTAGCCGGTGAGCAGGTGGCCGTAGTGGGGCAGCCCGTTGGCGAACGGGGGGCCGTCGTAGAAGACGTACTCGGTGTTCCGTCCCTCGTCGTCCATGGTCGGGCGCTGCTCGACGGACCGCTCGAACGTCCCCTCCCGGTCCCACCGCTCGAGGATCGCCCGCTCGATGGCGGGCAGGTCGGGACGGGTGGGGACCTCGGGGTAGGGCTGGGGGGCGTCGCTCACGGATCTCGTTCCGAGTCAGGCAGTACGGGCGCCCCAGCCTACCGACGCGCCCGATCGGGTCCGTCGGGCATTGCGAAGGGCCTCGGCGGCCTTCCACAGGGCGACCCCGACGGCGAGCGAGCCTGCGATCGCGACGATCGGCCCGGCCGCCCGGTCCAGCTCCCGGTGGACGTGCCAGTGGGAGAGGTAGATGTACAGCGAGGCGCCGGCGATCAGGCCGAGCACCCGGTTGAGCACGTGCGGCACCCGGACGGAGCGCAGCCAGACGAGGGCGAGGACGCCGGCGAGCACGATCTCCCCCCGCCACTCCACCTGGAAGAAGCCGGGGACGGTCACGAGGGCGATCCCGGTGACGAGCAGTCGCTGGGGCACCGTGACGGCGCGCTGCACGGCCCACCCCAGGGCGAACAGCCAGGCGGCCGCCTGGGTGGTGAACGTCCGGTAGCCAGGGTCGCCGAGGTCCGTGAGGGCCTCCCTCGCGACGAGCGCGACCGCCAGGACGCCGAGGGCGAAGAGGAAGGGGCGGCGCCGCTCCGCCACGAGCACGCGGGGCACCGCGAAGATGCCGCCGAGGAGCACGAGCACCTGGACCAGGACCTCGATGAACCAGTATCGCCACTCGCCGGAGCCGACGTGGTGGTTCACGAGCACGAGGTTCGCGAGGGTGAAGCGGTCGTCGAGGACGACGGACGCGCCGACGAACGCCAGGCTGGGCACCGCGATGCGCGCGAGGTTCGACCGGACCCGGCGCAGCTGCTCGCCGGTGTCGCGCGCGCCCAGTCCGAACCGGGCGAAGTTGAACCCGGCCACGGCGAGGAGGAGGTGCGCACCACCCCGCAGCGGGGCGACACCCACGTGCCCCGTCACCATCGCGACGATGGCCAGCGCCCGGAGCACCACGTTGACCTCCATCCGCGGGAGGACCCGCCGGACGGGAGCGCACGACTCCAGCTCGGCCACCGTGCGGAGGTGCCAGTCGGTGGGGAGCGTGCCGAGCACCGCCTCGAGCCGGATCGACGCCTCGACGTAGGACAGCGAGTCGCCGCCGAGATCGACGAACGACGCGTCGTCGGGGACGTCGTCGAGGCCGAGCACGCTCGCCATCACCGCACGGACGCGACCACCGGAGCCGCCCGGGGCCTCGACGGCGACGTGGGGCTCGGGCAGCGAGCTCGCGGCTCGCAGGATGGCCGGGAGGTCGGGCTTGCCGTTCGCCAGGCGCGGGATCTCGTCGTACACGACCATGCGCACCGCACGTTGCGGGAGACCGAAGCGGTCGGCTGCGACACGGTGCAGCTCGTCGGTGCGGTCGGCCCGGCGGACGGCGAGGACGAGGTGGTCGTCGTCGCCGGTGCACACCACGTCGTGGCCGTGGTCGCCGAGGACCTGCTCCACGCGGTCGAGCTCGATGCGGTGGCCGTACAGCTTCACGAATCGGGCGGCACGCCCCACGATCTCGTAGAGCCCGACGTCGTTCCGCCGGGCGAGGTCACCCGTGCGCAGCTCGGTGACCGTCCGTCCCCGGGCGAGGTCGGACGCGTGCTGCGCGTAGCCGAGCATGACGTTGGGGCCCTCGTAGACCAGCTCGCCCCGGCCCTCGGCGTCCGGCGCATCGATCCGGAACGAGCCGCCGGGGACCGGATGTCCGATCGATGCCGGATGCTCCGGCACCAGGTCCGAGGGCAGCACGGCCATGCGTGCGGTGGCCTCGGTCTGCCCGTACATCACGACCAGGTCCCACCCCATCCGGCGCCCGAGGAGCGCGAAGCGGCGGACGCGGTCGGGTGCCATGCGCCCGCCCGCCTGCGTGACCTGCCGCAGGCTGGGGACGTCGAGCCGATCGACGCCGACCCGTTCCAGCTGCTCGAACGTGTAGGGCACACCGGCGAGGCTCGTCCCGCCGAAGCGCCGGAAGCGGTCCCAGTACGCGGGCTCCACGACCGAGTCGTCGCCGAGGACCAGCGCCGCACCCCGGGCGAGGTGGCTGTGCACCACGCTGAGCCCGTAGCAGTAGTGCAGCGGCAGCGTGGTGACGGCACGGTCGGTCGGCCGGGTGCCGAGGGCGCCGGCGATGGCGTCGGCGTTCGCCTGGAGGTTCTCGTGGGAGAGGCGCACCAGCCGGGGTGATCCGGTGGACCCCGAGGTGCTGAGGAGCAGCGCGAGGTCGGGGTGGAGCTCGTGGGTCGTTCCGGGGCGGCGCTCGCGCAGCTCGCCGCCCGGTTCGGCGACGACGACGTCGGGGTCGTAGGCGGCGACGAGCTCTGCCAGCCGGCGGCGATCACCGGTGGGGGAGAGGAGCACCGGGTGGCCGCCGTGCAGCGCGGCGAGGTACGTGACGAGGGACGACACGTCGTTCGTCGGGCTGAGCAGGACGAGTCGGCGCGTGGTCCCGAGGCGTTCCGCTACCTGGGCCACCCGTTCGGCCAGCTCCCGGTAGCTCAGGGTGGCGGCGTCGCTCAGCAGCGCCGGCGCGTCCCCGTGGCCCGCGAGGCCGGACACGAACGGGACGTGGCCACCGGTTCCGGGGGCGATCGTCGAGGACCGCCCCTCCGTCTCCACGCTCGCCACCCGGTTCGCCCTCCGTGCCTGCCTCCCACATGTTGTGAGGGCAGCTTGACACTAGATCGAAGGTGAACCGACGCCAAGCGGGGGCCGGGGCTCGGGAGGGGGCGGGTCAGGGCCTCCCGCCCGGCGGCGGTCCGCCGGGGCCGCCCATGCCGGACCCGCCGGTCGACGTGGCGTCGGGGTCGATGCCGAGGTTGAGCAGGGCGAGGGTGCCGGTGCCGGCCGAGGTCTCGGCCGCCCGCGTCACGAGGATGGTCCCCTCGCCTGCGGCGTCGCCCGCGATGCCGTCGGCGGCGAGGGAGGTGTCCGGTTCGCCGAACTCGGCGTAGGGCTCGGCCTGGTACACGTCGGAGAGGAAGTCCTCGTCGAAGAAGAGCTGGCTGGTCAGGACGGTGTTGTCGTCGAGGTGCACGCGCAGATGGACGTGCACCGCCCGCCCGGAATACCAGCCCGGCACGATGGTGAGGAACTCGACGATCCCGTCGTCGCCGGCCGTCTGCGTGCCCCGGAGGAACGTCGTGCCCGCCCCCTCGTCCTTCCCCCCGCCGCCGTCGGTGAACGCCGAGTAGTCGCCGGTCGCGTCGCAGTGCCAGATCTCGACGGCGGCACGGGGCACGGGGGCGCACGCGTCGTCGACCACCCGCAGGCCGAGGCGCATGGGGTGCCCGGGCGTGCCCTCGGTGACGTCGCGGCGGTCGAACTGCTCGTCGAGCGGGAAGGGACCTGCCGTCTTCTCGGGCAGCAGCGTGCAGGTGGCGAGCGCAGCGAAGTCCGCCGCGGTGAGCGCCGTGGCGGCCGACGGGACGGCACCGCCGCTCGCGCCGGAGCCGCTGGAACCGGCCGCCGTCGTGGTCGTGGCGTCCGCGGCATCCGCGTCCGTCGACGGCTCGGAGCTGGTGGACGGTGAGCCGGCCGTGTCGGTGTCGGTGTCGGTGTCGGAGCACCCGGCGAGCACCGCGCCGGCGGCCCCGGCGCCGGCTGCGGCCCCCAGGATCGTGAGCATCCGTCGGCGCGTGAGTGGTGTGTCGGTCATGTCGTGTCCTCGTGCTCGGGTGCGGCGGTCGAACGTGAGGACATCCTGGCCGCCCCGGCGCGCGGGCGGGCTGAGGGCGAGGCAAGAACTCGGTGAGATCAGGCCCGGACCCGGCCGCCCTCCATGGCGGGGACCACCGAGTCCACGAGCGCCACGAGCGCGGCGGTCAGCATGGCGTGGGTCTCGTCCCGACCGAGCGTGCGCCGGAGGAGCCACTCCTCGGTGGCGACCCGGGCGAACCCGGCGTAGGCGCGCAGCCCGCTCCGGAGCAGGTCACGGTCGAGCTCGGGAGGGAACGGCAGCTCCTCGATCATGCGCTCGACGAGCTCGTCCCGCGCCCGCACGATGATCTCGTCGACGTCCGTGTGGGCGATCCCGCCCGACGCGTCGACCCCCGTCCAGAGCCCGCCGACGTCGCGGATCAGCGACATCCAGCGCCGGACGCACCGGTCGAGCACGGTGTGGAGGTCCCCTGTGGCGTCCGGGGGCACCAGCACCGTGGTCGACGGGATCCGGGCGGCCCGCTCCACCACCGCGAGGTAGAGGCCCCGCTTGGATCCGAAGTAGTGGTGGAGGAGACCACGCGTCACCCCGGCGGCCTCGGCGATGGCGTCGAGCGCGACCGCCGAGTAGTCGGCGCCCCGGAACTCCGCCGCGGCGACCTGCAGGATCTGCTCCCTGCGCTCGTCCGGAGGGAGGCGGGTGCGCCCGGAGCCCATCAGCTCGCGTGCTGGCGGCGGGCCAGGATCCGGGAGCCCGGCGGCGCGCCTGCGATCGGGCGGAGGTGCAGGGCCCGCTCGCGGTGCAGCTGGTAGCTGGAGGGGAGCTGGCGCAGCCCGGTCGGCAGGACCCTCCCCACCCGGGCGGCGGCGAAGAACGCCCGCGCCGAGCGACGCTCGCGGGGTCCCCACGGCAGCTCGTAGGCCTCGCGCAGGGTGGGGGGGAGCAGGCTCGTCGTGACCGCGGTGTTCATCGGGCCGGCGAGCTGGCGCAACGGGGTCGGGAGCGGCGGCACCATCGTCGCCAGCTGCACGTCCCGCGCACCCGACGTGACGACGAGGTCCTCGGCGACGACCCGGTCGAAGTAGGCGGTGAACTCGTCATAGGTCGCCGGCACGGCCTCGATGGGCGCACCGCACGCCACGGCGACGGGGATCTGCTCGGCGTGGAACCGCTGCAGCTCGGCGCGGGCGAGGCGACCGAAGACCCGCTGGTGGACCGTGAGCGAGGTGTCGGCGAGCGTCGCCCACACCCAGACGAGCAGGTCGGGGTCGAGCGCGTGGTACTGCCGGCCCGTCTCGTCGACGCCCTGCACCCGCCGGTGGCGTGCGGCCAGGACCTTCGCCTGCTGCGCGGACTGCTCCGGCGAGCCGAACGCCAGCTTCAGCATCACGTCCACCGTGCGGAAGAGGCGGTTCCACGGGTCGGTGCGGTAGTCCGAGAACCCGGCGACGCCGGCCGCGACGGACGGATGGGCGACCTGGAGGAGGAGCGCCCGCCCGCCACCGGCGAACACGATCGGCTCGAGGTTGATCCGGCGGGAGATGGAGTCCTCGGGCAGCGGGAGCTCGTGCATCGAGGGAGCGTACGACACTGTTGGCATCCTGCCAACAGGCCTGGCCGAGGCCGGTCGGGTCAGCGGAGCAGGGCCATCGCTCCGACCAGGGCGCCGTTGAACGCGAACATCGTCGCCATCAGCGTGGCGGTCGTGCGTCGCACACCAGCGTTGAGCTTCTCCTCGAAGTCCAGCCGGAGCGCCGCGATCTCGGCGCGGACGAACTCCTTCGTCACCGGCTCCTCCATAGCGGCTCGACCGTAGCGCTCGGGTGCGACGGTGTGGCGCCGGCAGTGGCGGGTCAGCGCGGCAGGGTGGAGGGGTCCCGCTCGTAGCGCCAGGGGCCGGGCCCCATCCAGAGCCGGTGGTGCGGGCCCGCGAGCGACAGGTCGCAGGAGTCGTAGGCCGCGTCGCCGTGGTAGAGCGCGCACACCGTGTCGCCCGCCAGCCCGATGTGCGTGGTGAAGTGCTCGACGGTGCGTGCCGGTGCGGCCCGCATCAGCTCGGAGGCCGTGGCGTGCTGGGCGAGCTGGTGGAGGGTGATGTAGGTCGGCGGCGACAGCACGATCTCGCCGGTGGCCTGGAGCTCGAGGGCGGTGGCGGGCGTGCACCACTGGTGGGCGACGATCTCCTCGCCGTCGACCACGACGTCGCCCAGCTCGGCGGCGGCGACGAAGAACGCCGTCGAGAACCGCTTGGCGGTGCGCTGCGGGGGTGGCGTCCAGTGGGACCAGCGGCAGAGGTCGTCGACGTCGACCGCGATGCCGGACTCCTCGGCGCACTCGCGGGACGCGGCCACCAGCTGCGCCCGCTCGAGGTCGGCGGGGTCCGCGCCGAAGTCCGCCTCGTCGAGCCGCCCGCCCGGGAAGACCCAGGCGCCGCCGGCGAACGTGAGGTCGGGATGGCGCTGCAGGAGGAGCACGTCGAGCGACGCCGGGCCGCCCCGGACCAGGACGACGGTGGCGGCGGGGACGGTGACGGGTTCGCCGGGGGAGGGGTCGGTGGTGATCGGCCCAGTCTGCCCGACCGGCTCGACGCGGCCGGGACGACCGCGCTGCGTGGCCCATCCCCGAACCGTCGACCTGGGTTCGCGCGCTCCGTGGGAACGGAGATGACGGGCGTGTGAATCGGTCGGAAGAGCCGCGTCCGGCGGTTGACAGCCTGGTAGTTTCACAGCTGTAATTACAGGCCCGTCGCCCGAGCTTCGGGCAACGGTTCGGGGGGACCAGAAGACGTTCGCGCACGAGCCGATCGGCGTCCCGATCGGCGACCGGCGCTCCTTGCCAACGGGCAAAACGCCCGGTTTCGACGACACATCCGAGCACACGACGACCGCCGGGCCAGCGCCCGGTGAGCAGGAGACACACATGGCGCTGCACACCGACGACAACCCGCTCACCACCGAGCAGCGCCCGACCCTGGTGACCGAATCGACGGGTCGGCCCGAGATCGAGGTCCTCGACGCGAACGACGGGGACACCCCCGGCACCCACATGCGCGTGCAGAAGCGCGACGGGTCGCTCGAGCCGGTCAACCTCGACAAGATCGTGAAGGCGATCAGCCGGTGCGCCACGAACGTGGACGGCTCCGTGCTGGGCGGCATCGACATCATGCGGGTCGCCACCCGCACGATCTCGGGTCTCGTCGACGGCGCCACCACCACCGAGCTGGACAACCTGTCGATCCGCACCGCCGCCGCGCTGATCAGCGAGGAGCCCAACTACTCCAAGCTGGCCGCCCGGATGCTGGCCACGATCATCGACAAGGAGGTCCAGCACCAGGACGTCTACTCCTTCAGCCAGTCGGTGGCCCTGGGCGCGACGGTCGGGATCATCGGCGACGAGACCGCGCAGATGGTCGCCACCCACGCCCGCAAGCTCAACGACGCCATCCAGCCGGACCGCAACTGGCTCTACGAGTTCTTCGGGCTCCGCACGGTCTACGACCGCTACCTCCTGCGCCACCCCGAGACCCGCCTGGTGGTCGAGACGCCGCAGTACTTCCTCATGCGCGTGGCGTGCGGCCTGGCGACCACGCCCGAGGAGGCCATCACCTTCTACGAGCTGATCTCCAGCCTCGACTACCTGCCCAGCTCGCCGACGCTGTTCAACTCGGGCACCACGCACCCGCAGATGTCGAGCTGCTACCTCCTCGACTCGCCCGAGGACCACCTCGAGGCCATCTACGACCGGTACAAGGACGTCGCCCGGCTGTCGAAGCACGCCGGCGGCATCGGGCTGTCGTACAGCCGCATCCGCAGCCGCGACTCGCTGATCCGCGGCACGAACGGCCTCTCGAACGGCATCGTCCCGTGGCTCAAGACCCTCGACAGCTCGGTCGCCGCGGTCAACCAGGGCGGCCGTCGCAAGGGCGCCGCCTGCGTCTACCTCGAGACCTGGCACGCCGACATCGAGGAGTTCCTCGAGTTGCGCGACAACACCGGTGACGGCTCGCGCCGCACGCACAACCTCAACCTGGCCAACTGGGTCCCCGACCTCTTCATGGAGCGCGTCGAGCAGGACTGGCAGTGGTCGCTGTTCGACCCGAAGGTCGTGCCGCACCTCGTCGACCTCTACGGCGACGAGTTCCGGCAGGCCTACCTCGAGGCCGAGTCGGCCGGGCTCTACGTGCGCCAGGTCTCCGCCCGCTCGCTGTACGGCCGGATGATGCGGACCCTCGCCGAGACCGGCAACGGGTGGATGACGTTCAAGGACGCCTCCAACCTGAAGTCCAACCAGACGGGGACCACCGCGGCCGACGGGTCGCCCAACGTCATCCACCTGTCGAACCTCTGCACGGAGATCCTCGAGGTCACGTCGCAGCCCGAGACCGCGGTGTGCAACCTCGGGTCCGTCAACCTCGGCGCCATGGTGCGCACGGGCGAGGACGGCACCCCCTGGTTCGACTTCGACCGGCTGGGCGAGGTGGTCCGCACGGCGGTCCCGTTCCTCGACCGGGTGATCGACATCAACTACTACCCGACGCCCGAGGCCGGCCGGTCCAACAACCGCTGGCGTCCGATCGGGCTCGGGATGATGGGCCTGCAGGACGCCTTCTTCAAGCTGCGCCTGCCGTTCGACTCGCCCGAGGCGATGGAGCTCTCCACCCGCATCGCGGAGGAGATGTACTACTGGGCCCTCTCGGTGTCGGCCGACCTGGCCGAGGCCTCCGGGCCCCACGCCAGCTTCGGCGAGACCCGCGCCGCCCAGGGCGAGCTGCAGTTCGACCTGTGGGGCGTCACGCCCAGCCAACCCGAGCGGTGGGACGCACTCAAGGCGCGCATCGCGGAGGTCGGCCTGCGGAACAGCCTCGTCATGGCCATCGCGCCGACCGCGACCATCGGGTCGATCGCCGGTTGCTACGAGTGCATCGAGCCGCAGGTGTCCAACCTCTTCAAGCGCGAGACGCTGTCGGGCGAGTTCCTGCAGATCAACGGCTACCTGGTGCGCGAGCTGCAGCGCCGTGGCCTCTGGACCGAGCACATCCAGCAGGCGATCAAGCGCAACGAGGGCTCCGTCCAGGGCATCGCCGAGATCCCCGAGGACATCCAGCAGCTGTTCCGCACGGCGTGGGAGCTGCCGATGCGTGCGCTCATCGACATGGGTGCCGCCCGCGGCGCCTACATCGACCAGAGCCAGTCGCTGAACCTGTTCCAGGAGTCGCCCACCATCGGGAAGCTCAGCTCGATGTACCTCTACGCCTGGCAGCAGGGGCTCAAGACCACGTACTACATGCGGTCCCGCCCGGCCACGCGCATCAACAAGTCGAGCACCGGCGCCGCCACGGCGGCCACGCCCACCCCGAGCGGCCCCTCCGGCGGCGGCGAGCCCGCCCCGGCGCCCAAGCAGTACAGCGACGAAGAAGCGCTGGCCTGCTCCATCGAGAACCCCGAGGCGTGCGAAGCCTGCCAGTGAGCAGCCGCCCGGCGCGTCGCTGAGCGCGCCGTCGTCCCGAGTCCCGTCGTCCGTCCGTCCGCCTTCCACATCCCGGAGTCGTCCCCATGTCGCTCGCAGAGCAGCTTCCCCGTCCCGAGCCGCAGCCGTTTGCGCCGTTCGACGCGCCGACGGCTGCGCCGTCGCCCACCACCGGCGGTGCGTCGCTGCTCGACCCGGGGTTCAACCTCACGCTGCGGCCGATGCGGTACCCGCAGTTCTACGACATGTACCGCGACGCGATCCGCAACACGTGGACGGTGGAGGAGATCGACTTCTCCGACGACGTGGTCGACCTGAACCGCAAGCTGCTGCCGGCCGAGAAGCACATGGTGAACCGCTTCGTGGCGTTCTTCGCCACGGGCGACTCGATCGTCTCCAACAACCTGGTGCTGAACCTCTACAAGCACATCAACTCGCCCGAGGCGAGGATGTACCTCAGCCGCCAGCTGTACGAAGAAGCGCTGCACGTCCAGTTCTACCTGACGCTGCTCGACAGCTACATCCCGGACCTCGACGAGCGGGCGGAGGCGTTCTCGGCGATCGAGAACATCCCGTCGATCCGGGCGAAGGCGGAGTTCTGCTTCAAGTGGATCGGCTCGATCGACGAGCTGAGCGAGATCCGCACCCGTGAGGAGCGGCAGCGGTTCCTGCTGAACCTCATCTGCTTCGCCGCCTGCATCGAGGGGCTCTTCTTCTTCGGGGCCTTCGCCTATGTGTACTTCCTGCGGTCGAAGGGCCTGCTCAACGGGCTCGCGGCGGGCACGAACTGGGTGTTCCGTGACGAGTCCTGCCACATGAACTTCGCCTTCGCGGTCATCGAGCAGATCCGGGCCGAGGAGCCCGACCTGTTCGACGACGCGCTCGCCGCGCAGGTCACCGAGATGCTGCGCGAGGCCGTCGAGTGCGAGTACCAGTTCGCCGCCGACGTGCTCAGCGAGGGCGTCGCCGGCATGAGCCTCGGCGACATGCGCGAGTACCTGCAGGCGGTGGCCGACAGCCGGCTCGTCACCCTCGGCGTCGCTCCGGTCTTCGGCTCCCGCAACCCGTTCGGGTTCATGGAGCTGCAGGACGTGCAGGAGCTGACCAACTTCTTCGAGCGGAAGGTCTCGGCCTACCAGACCTCCGTCGAGGGCGAGGTCAGCTTCGGCGAGGACTTCTGACGTTCCCCGCCACACGTTCTGGGTCGACTGAGCCGCGCTGGGCGCGGTGTTCTGTCGCGCAACATCGTGGACACTCGTGTCGCGGGACATCGTGGACAGTCAGGATCGTAGGCGTGGTTGGCGGGGGCCTCCTCGGCGTCGGCCGGAGGGCTGGTACAC
>JAEZFI010000051.1 GCA_023437745.1 Actinomycetes bacterium | reverse complement strand
CCCCCCCGCCCCCCCCCACCGACACAGAACGAGTGGGGGTGCGGGCTCGGGGTGGGGTCCTCGGGGTCGCTCGGCGCCTCGGCTACAGTCGTACACGTGTTCGTCCTGGGTGTGGATCCCGGCTTGTCCCGATGCGGGTACTGCGCCCTGTCGGTGACCCGCAGCGGCACCCGGGCCGTCGCCCTGGGTGTGATCACCACGCCGCCGGACGCGCCGGTGCCGCACCGCCTGGCCGAGCTGCAGCGCGAGTTCCGGTCCCTGTTCGACGAGGTCCGGCCCGCCGTGGTCGCGGTGGAACGGGTCCTGTTCCAGGTGAACGTGCGGACGGCGATGGGCGTGGGGCAGGCGTCCGGCATCGTCATGGCGGAGGCGGCGAGCCGCGGCTGCGAGGTGGTCGAGTACTCGCCGAACCAGGTGAAGGAGTCGGTCACCGGTTCGGGCAACGCCGACAAGGAGCAGGTCACGACGATGGTGCAGACGCTGCTGGGGCTGGCGACCGCCCCCCGTCCCGCCGATGCCGCCGATGCCGCGGCGATCGCGCTGTGCCACGTGGCCCACGCCCCGATGCGCTCGGCGGCCAGCGCCGCGGAACGATGGGCGGTGGCGCGGTGATCGGCTCGCTGCGGGGGCACGTGATCGACCGCGACGACACCGAGCTGCTCGTCGAGGTCGCCGGCGTGGGCTACCGGGTGTCGTGCACCCCGTCGACCGCCGCAGAGCTCTCGGCCGCTCCCGGCGAGGTGTTCGTCTGGATCCACCACCAGGTGCGGGAGGACGCCGACACGCTGTACGGCTTCTCCGACCGCGACGACCGGCGGGTGTTCGAGACGTTGATCGGCACGCACGGCGTGGGGCCGGCGCTGGCGCTCGCGATCCTGTCGGTGCACTCGCCCCGCGCCCTGCGGCTGGCGCTCGCCACGGACGACGTCGCTGCGCTCTGCCTCGTCCCCGGGGTGGGTCGCAAGACCGCGGCGCGCCTGCTCGTCGAGCTGAAGAGCCGCCTGGACCTCGGCGAGGTCGACCTGACCGGGCTGGGCGAACCGGGGAGCGGGCAGGCCGCCACGGCACCGTCGGCCCACGCGGACGTGCGCGATGCCCTCGGCGGTCTGGGGTACGGCCCCGACGAGATCGCCGGCGTGCTGCGCGAGCTGCCGGCCGACGGCGAGTCCGGTGAGCTGCTCCGCCGTGCGCTCCAGGTGCTGGCGGTCCGCTGATGCGCGACGAGCTGCTGCAGCCCGGCTCGCTGCCCGACGACGCCGAGGAGGAGCTCCTGGGAGCGACCGCCGAGCGGAGTCCGGACCTCGTGGCCCTGCGCCCCCGGACGCTCGGCGAGTTCGTCGGCCAGCGCGAGCTGAAGGATCGCCTGCGGATCATCCTCGAGGCCGCCCGCCGGCGGGGCCAGGCCGCCGACCACCTCCTCTTCGCCGGGCCGCCCGGGCTGGGCAAGACCACCCTGGCCGGCATCGTGGCCGCCGAGATGGAGGTGCAGCTCCACATCACCTCGGGCCCCACACTCGAGCGAGCGGGGGACCTCGCAGCCATCCTCACCAAGCTGGGCGAGGGGGACGTGCTCTTCATCGACGAGATCCACCGGCTGTCGCGGGCGGTCGAGGAGGTGCTCTACCCGGCGGTCGAGGACTTCCAGCTCGACATCGTCCTGGGCAAGGGGCCCGCAGCGCGCTCCATCCGGCTGGACCTGCCCCGGTTCACGCTGGTGGGGGCGACCACGCGCACCGGCCTCATCACCGGACCGCTGCGCGACCGGTTCGGCATGGTGGCGCGCCTCGACTTCTACGAGGTGGCCGACCTCGAGTCCATCGTGTCGCGGGCCGCCCAGATCATCGCCGCCGACATCGATCGCGACGGTGCGCACGAGATCGCCCGACGCAGCCGGGGGACGCCACGCATCGCCAACCGGCTGCTCCGGCGGGTCCGGGACTTCGCCGAGGTCGAGGGCGACGGGCACATCGACGCGACGGTCGCCTCCGACGGGCTCGCCGTGTTCGGCGTCGATTCGCTGGGCCTCGACAAGGTGGACCGCGCCATCCTCGAGGCGATCTGCGGACGATTCGGGGGCGGCCCGGTGGGCCTGTCGACGCTCGCCATCTCGGTGGCCGAGCCGACCGAGACCGTCGAGGACGTGTACGAGCCGTTCCTGATCCAGCAGGGACTCCTCATGCGGACACCCCGCGGACGCGTGGCCACCCCCGCGGCGTGGCGGCACCTCGGTCTCATCCCACCCGCGTCGGCCCACGCCCAGCAGGATCCCAACCTCTTCGAGGCATAGACGCCGATAGGGTCCACCACATGCAGCTCGGCATCGACTTCGCCCGGTTCACGTGGAGCACCGGGGAGGCCCCCTTCGGTCGGATCGCCGGCGAGGCCGTCACGATGGCCGACGAAGGCGGCTTCTCCACCGTCGCGGCGATGGACCACTTCTTCCAGATCCCGATCGTCGGGAAGAAGGACGAGCCGATGCTCGAGGGCTACACGTTCCTCGGCTTCGCGGCGGGGCGCACCTCGCGCGTGGCGCTCCAGCTCCTGGTCACCGGCGTGACCTACCGGCACCCGGGCCTGCTGGCCAAGACGGTCACCACCCTCGACGTGCTCTCCCAGGGCCGGGCGAAGCTCGGGATCGGCGCCGCCTGGAACGAGGAGGAGCACGTCGGGCTCGGCGTGCCCTTCCCCTCGGTGGCCGAGCGGTTCGAGCAGCTCGACGAGACCCTGGCGATCTGCCGCCAGATGTGGAGCGACGACGACGGGCCGTACCACGGGCAGCACTTCCAGCTGGCCGAGACGCTCAACTCCCCGCAGAACGTGGACGGGCCCCCGCCGATCATGGTGGGCGGGATGGGGCCCCGGAAGACACTCCGGATCGCTGCCCGGCACGCACAGGAGGTCAACTGGTTCCCGGTCGGTCGCGAGCGGATCCAGGACCTCAAGGAGATGCTGCGGCGCCACTGCGAGGCCGAGGGGACCGACGTCGACGCCATCCGGCTGACGATGATCATGTTCCCGCCCGCGCCGGACCGCCTGGACGCCTGGTTGTCCGACATCGAGATGTACGGATCGCTGGGCGTGGAGGAGATCTACGTCACGCCGGCGTCCGACGACCCGAGGGTGGACATCGAGCAGCTCGCCGCGGATGTGCTGCCGCGGGTCTCGGAGATGTAGCACGGGCTCCGTGCGCACCGACGCCCTCGACTACGACCTCCCCGACTCGGCCATCGCCCAGCGTCCCGCCGACCCGCGGGACGCAGCGCGCCTCCTCGTCGCGCTCGGCGACACGATCGACCATCGGACCGTTTCGGACCTGCCGTCGTTGGTGGGCCCGGGCGACGTCGTGGTCGTGAACGACACGCGGGTGATCCCGGCTCGGGTCCAGGTGGTGCGGACGACGGGCGGGCGGGGCGAGGTCCTGCTGCTGGACGAGGCGGGGGAGGGCTGGTGGGAGGCGCTCCTCCGGCCTGCCCGCAAGCTGCGCACGGGCGACGTCCTGACGGCCGAGCGAGCGGGTGCGGACGGCACTGCGCTGCGCTTCGAGGTCGGGGCCGACCTGGGTGAGGGCCGTCGCCTGGTGCGTCCGCTGCACGACGGCGACCTGCTCGACGCCCTCGACGTCGCCGGCGAGATGCCCCTGCCGCCCTACCTCTCCGAGCCGAGGCTCGAGGACCCCGACCGCTACCAGACGGTGTACGCGGCGCGGCCGGGTTCCGCGGCAGCGCCCACGGCGGGCCTCCACTTCACCCCGGAGCTGCTCGCAGCGGTGGAGGCGACCGGTGCCGAGCTGGTGCCCGTGGAGCTGGTCGTGGGGCTCGGCACGTTCCGGCCGATCACCGCCGATCGGGTCGAGGACCACGAGATGCACCGCGAGCGCTACCGCGTACCGGCCGAGACGTGGGAGGCCGTGCGACGGGCGGAGCGGGTCGTCGCCGTGGGCACCACCACCGTGCGCGCGCTCGAGTCGGCGGCCACGACGGGTGAGCTCTCGGGCGGCACCACTCTGTTCATCACGCCCGGCTACCGCTGGCAGGTCGTGGACAGGCTGATCACGAACTTCCACCTGCCGCGGTCGTCGCTGCTCGCCATGGTCGAGGCGTTCGTCGGCCCACGCTGGCGTGAGCTCTACGCGACCGCCCTGCGGGAGGGGTACCGGTTCCTGTCCTTCGGCGACGCCATGCTGCTGGAGCGCTCGGCGGCGGGGGATCCCTCGTGAAGCTGCGCCTCGAGGTCGAAGCCACCGACGGCGCCGCCCGGACCGGCGTGGTGAGGACGGCGCGAGGGTCGTTCCGCACGCCGGTGTTCATGCCGGTCGGCACCCGGGGCACGGTGCGGGCGATCACCACTGCGGACGTGGAGCGGCTCGGCGCCGAGATCGTGCTCGGCAACACGTACCACCTCATGCTGCGGCCGGGCGCCGACGTGATCGCGGACCTCGGCGGGCTCCACGGGTTCGAGGACTGGTCCGGCCACGTGCTGACGGACTCGGGCGGCTACCAGGTGTTCTCGTTGAACCCGAAGGTCACGGACGACGGGGCCACCTTCAAGTCGACCTACGACGGCTCGACCCATCACCTCACGCCCGAGGGGGCGGTCCGAACGCAGGAGCTGCTGGGCGCCGACATCCAGATGGTCCTCGACGTGTGCACCGCCCTCCCGGCAGGCCGGACCGAGCTCGCGGCCGCCGTCCGTCGCACGGCCGACTGGGCCGCCCGGGCCAAGGCGACCCACCGGCGGACGGACGACCAGGCGCTGTTCGGGATCGTGCAGGGGGGCGCCGAACCGGACCTCCGGGTCGAGTCGGCGCAGCGGACCGTCGACCTCGACTTCGACGGCTACGCCATCGGCGGCCTGTCGGTGGGTGAGCCCTGGGCGGACACGGTGCCGGCGCTCGAGGCGGCGATCGGGGAG
The DNA here is from genome assembly GCA_023437745.1 of Actinomycetes bacterium. Classification (GTDB taxonomy): domain Bacteria; phylum Actinomycetota; class Acidimicrobiia; order Acidimicrobiales; family Microtrichaceae; genus JAEZFI01. The sequence continues at coordinate 6,114 of JAEZFI010000051.1, read as the reverse complement.
CTGCCCTCCGACCAGCCCCGGTACTACATGGGCCTGGGTGATCCCGTCGGCATCATCGAGGCGGTCGCCCGGGGCGTCGACATGATGGACTGCGTGCTGCCCACCCGGTTCGCCCGCCACGGCACGATCCTGACCTCGTCCGGGCGCATCAACATCAAGCGGGCCGACTTCGCCCGTTCGGACGAGCCCCTCGACCCGTCGTGCGGCTGCGAGGTGTGCCGGCGCTACTCGAAGGGCTACCTCCGCCACCTCATGGTGATCAGGGAGCCGTCGGGCGCCACCTTGTGCACGCTGCACAACGTGGCGTGGCTCCTGGGCTTCATGGACCGCATCCGGGCGGCGATCGTGGCCGGCACCCTCGACGACCTGAGGGAGCACACCGCGTCGGTGTGGAGCATGGTGTGACCGCGCATCGTGGTGGGCGTAGGCTGCCCGCCTTGTGAACGCACTCATCACCATGCTCGCCCAGGACAAGGCCCAGGGCGGCGGGCTCCTCAGCATCCTGATCCTCGTCCTGCCGCTCGGCGCGCTCTTCTACCTCATGATCGTCCCGCAGCGGAAGCAGCGGGCGAAGCACCAGGCCTTCGTGTCGAGCCTCGCCGTCGGCGACGAGGTCGTGACGTCCGGCGGGCTCTACGGCACCATCAACCTGATCGAGGGCGGCATCGTCCACCTCGAGGTCGACTCCGACGTGGTGGTCCGGGTGTCCCTCTCGTCGCTGAGCCGGGCCGCGAGCGAGCCGGAGGTCCCCGTCCGAGGTGGCAGCTCCGACTCGTCCACTCCCGACGACGGCGACGCTGCCGACGAGAAGACCAGCGGTTCGTAGACCGCCCGCCTCGCCCGACTCTCCGAAGGCTGCCATGCGCCAACGCCCGATCTTCCCTGCCATCGTCACGGTCACCGTGGTGATGGTGCTGTTCGTCCTCACGCTGGTGTTCGCCGACACGCCCCGGCTCGGCCTGGACCTCCAGGGCGGCGTGTCGGTCGTCCTCAAGCCGTACGCCAAGGGCGACCGGACGGCGTCGGTGCCGCGCGAGTCGCTCGAGCAGACGAAGCAGATCATCGACGAGCGGGTCAACGGCATCGGCGTCGCCGAGTCCGAGGTGACGATCCAGGGCTCCAACATCGTCGTGCAGCTCCCCGGCATCAAGGACCAGGAGAAGGCGCTCGAGATCGTGGGCTCCACCGCCGAGCTGACGTTCCGGCCCGTGCTGCAGGAGCTGGGCGCGACCCTCGACGACGACACGCGGGCCACGATGGAGAAGCGCCAGAAGGAGCTCCGCGCCGAGCTGAAGATCCCCGAGGGCGTCACCGTCGCCCAGATCTTCGAGAGCGAGCGGGTGGCCCGAGGCGACGCCCCGACCACGCCGCCCGAGGACACGACCGCGCCGACCGTGCCGGGCCAGCCCACCACGTCCTCGGCCGAGACGACCATCGCGCCGACGACCACGGCGGCGAACGGCGACGGCACGGGCGGCTCGCGTTCGGTGAAGGGTCGCCAGACGACCACGACGGCCGCGCCGACGACGACCGCGGCCGCCACGACCACCGAACCGGCGACGACCACCACGACGACCACGATCGACCCGGCGCCGAAGAACGAGTACGGCATCCCGGTCTACAAGGACGAGACCGGCAACCTCGTCGACAAGTTCCAGGAGCTGGGTGAGGTCGAGACGGCGCTCGCGCAGGCCGACACGCAGCTCACCTCCCGCGTCGACGACGATCCGACGAAGGGGGCGACGCTGCCCGCTCGCTTCACGTCCGACGGCAAGGAGTCGGGCGCCGGGAAGGCGATCTACCAGCTGGGCCCTGCGTTGGTGTCCGGTGACTCGCTCGAGAACGCGGTGGCGACGGTGCAGAACGGCAACTGGGTCGTGCTCCCGACGTTCCGCGCCGGGCCGGAGGGCATCGACGCGTTCAACGCTGCAGCGGCGCAGTGCAACCCGCCCTCGGAGGCGTGCCCGCAGGGTCGCCTCGCGGTCGTCCTCGACGGCGAGGTCCTCACGGCACCGACGATCCAGCAGCGTGAGTTCAGCCGGGATCAGGTCCAGATCACCGGCGCCTTCGGCGAGGAGGAGGCCAAGCAGGTCGCGGTCTCGCTGAAGTACGGCTCGCTGCCGCTGGTGCTCGAGCAGCAGCAGGTGCAGACGGTGTCGGCCACGCTCGGCAAGGGCGCCCTCGAGGCGGCGCTCATCGCCGGGGCGGTCGGCGTCCTCCTCATCGGCATCTTCCTGATCGCCTACTACCGCCTGCTGGGTGTGATCACCCTGCTCACCCTGGCGCTGTCGTCGATCTGCACCTGGATGCTCATCTGCTGGGGTGGCGAGTGGTGGAGCCTGACGCTCACGCTCGCCGGCATCGTCGGCATGATCGTGTCCATCGGCATGTCGCTCGACTCGTCGGTCGTCTACTACGAGAACCTCAAGGAGGACGTCCGGAACGGCCGGACACTCCGGTCGGCGGTGAGCCGCTCGTTCGACGGTGCCTTCGGGACGATCATGAAGGCGAACTCGTCCTCCTTCATCGGCGCGGTGATCCTGTACCTCCTCTCGATCGGCCCGGTGAAGGGCTTCGCCTTCTTCCTGGCGATCACCACCGTGTTCGACGTGCTCTTCACGTGGTGCTTCACGCGACCTGCGGTGATCGGCTCCGCGACGTCGAAGCTGGGGCTGAAGCCCCACCGGTTCGGGATCCCGTTGGACCGACCGGGTGACCGGCCGAGCCGCCGTCGGACCGACTCCGTCGAGGCAGGGGAGGCGGTCTGATGGGCGTCATGGGAGATCTGTACCGGAACCGGACGGACATCGACTTCCCCAAGGTCTTCCGACCGATGCTGGTGGTGTCGACGGTGCTCGTCGTCGCGTCGATCGTGTCGCTGGTGTGGCGGGGGCTGAACCTGTCCATCGAGTTCGAGGGCGGCGCCTCCTGGGAGATCCCCTCCGAGACGTTGACGCTGGACCAGGCAGAGTCGGTCCTCTCCGACTTCGGCGTGGGAGCCGGTGCGAAGGTGCAGGAGGCCCACGACCAGGACGGCCGGCGCCTCGTGCAGGTGCAGGCCGATGCCGAGGCCGACGTGTCGGACGAGGTCGTCGCCCGGCTCGCCGAGGTGGCCAAGGTCAACCCGGATCAGATCACCTCGGAGGTCCTCGGGTCCGAGACCCGTTGGTCGATCCCTTCGGCGGACGTCACGAGCGAGCAGATCACGGGCGTGCTCGGCGAGTTCGGCATGGACAACGACGCCAAGGTGGACGAGTCCACCGGCGACGCCGGCGCCCGCGTGGTCACCGTGCTCGCCAAGACCGGGACCGTCCAGGTGTCGCGTGACATCGCCGCCCGCTTCGCCGAGCTGGCCGACGTCGACGTCTCCGAGGTGGCGACCAACACGGTCGGGCCGTCCTGGGGTGACGAGATCACCCGGCAGGCCACGGTCGCGCTCGTCGTCTTCTTCATCGTGATCGCGCTGTACATGTCGTGGCAGCTCGAGTGGAGGATGGCGGCGGCGGGCCTGGTGGCGGTCGTCCACGACGTGCTGCTGACGGTCGGCTTCTACTCGATCTTCGGCTTCGAGGTGACCCCGCCGACGGTCATCTCGTTCCTGACGATCCTCGGCTTCTCCCTCTACGACACGATCGTCGTGTACGACCGGGTCCGGGAGAACGCCGCTCGCTACGAGCGCAGCGAGCGCTACACGTACTCCGCGATCGTGCGTCGTTCGCTCAACCAGGTGTTCATGCGGTCCCTCAACACCACGGTGGTGGCGATCCTGCCCGTGATCGCCCTGATGACGATCGGCACGTTCATCTTCAACCAGCCGACGTTGCAGGAGTTCTCGCTCGCCCTGTTCATCGGTCTGGTCGTGGGCGCCTACTCGTCGGTGTTCATCGCCTCGCCCGTGGTGGTGCTGCTGAAGGAGCGCGAGCCGCGGTTCCGCCGCATCCGCGAGCGCGCGCTCGAGCGGAACGACCAGGAGGCCTTCTGGATCCCGCCGGCGCACGACTCCAACTCGCCCATTCCGGCGCACGCCGCGGCCACCCTGGCCGACGACGCCCCGCTGGCCACGGTGAAGGCGGCGCAGTACCAGCGCCCGGTCCCGCCGCGGCCGCGCAAGCAGGGCAAGCGACGTTGAGACGATGAGCACGACGATGGACGCCGCGTCCCTGCGGGCGTTGATCCGGGACATCCCCGACTTCCCGGAGCCCGGCATCGGGTTCAAGGACATCACCACGTTGCTGGCCGACCCCGAGGGCTTCGCGTCCACCGTCGACCTGCTCGCCGAGCCGTTCCGCTCGTCCGGCGTCGACCTGGTGGTGGGCATCGAGGCCCGGGGCTTCGTGTTCTCCGCCCCCGTGGCCCACGCGCTCGGCGCCGGGCTCGTCCCCATCCGCAAGCCGGGCAAGCTGCCCTTCGACACCGACTCGATCACCTACGAGCTGGAGTACGGCGGGGGGACGCTCGAGATCCACGCGGACGCCATCCCGCGAGGCGCGAGGTGCCTGATCGTCGACGACGTGCTCGCCACCGGCGGCACCGCCCGCGCCGCCGTGGAGCTGGTCGACCGCCAGGGCGGGGCCCTCGTGGGGCTCGCGTTCCTCGCTGAGTTGGATTTCCTCGGTGGCCGCGAGAGAGTGGGAAGCTCAGCGCCCGTGGTGGCGTTGATCCACTACGACGAGTGAACGACGTCCCGGTTCGAGGGACAGGAGGACTCACCTTGCCGACCGTGACCCGTGTGCTGCCGTGGCGACGCCACCAGCTGCCGGCCGCGGTCGAGGTGGAGCCCGTCCTCGAGCAGTACCGGCAGTCGCACCCGCGCCAGCCCACGGATCGCCTGCTCCGGGCGTACGAGACGGCAGCGGCCGCCCACAAGGGCCAGACGCGCAAGTCCGGCGAGCCGTACATCACCCACCCCCTCGCGGTCGCCACGATCACGGCCCGCTACGGGATGGACGAGACGACGATCATGGCGGCACTCCTCCACGACGCCGTCGAGGACACGGGTCTGACGATCGAGGACGTGATCGCCGAGTTCGGCCCCGAGGTCGCCGAGCTGGTCGACGGCGTCACGAAGCTGGAGCGCCTCAACTTCGAGTCGAAGGAGGCGCAGCAGGCGGCGTCGATGAGGAAGATGCTCGTCGCGATGGCGGACGACATCAGGGTCCTGGTCATCAAGCTCGCCGACCGGCTGCACAACATGCGCACGATCGCCGCGCTGCCGGCGTGGAAGCAGGAGCGCACCGCCCACGAGACCCTCGACATCTACGCGCCCCTGGCTCACCGCCTGGGCATGGGCGACATCAAGCAGCAGCTCGAGGACCTGTGCTTCGCGTCCCTGCACCCCAAGCGGTACGCCGAGATCGACCACATGGTCGCGACGCGGGCGCCCGAGCGCGAGCTGTACCTGACCCAGGTCGCCGAGCAGGTCCGCGAGCGGCTGCACGAGGTGCGCATCGACGCCGACGTCACCGGCCGCCCGAAGCACCTCTGGTCGATCTACGAGAAGATGGTCGTGCGCGGCAAGGAGTTCGACGAGATCTACGACCTGGTGGGGCTCCGGGTCATCGTCGACAGCGTCAAGGACTGCTACGCCGCGCTGGGCTCGATCCACTCGCTGTGGACGCCGGTGCAGGGGCGGTTCAAGGACTACATCGCCATGCCCAAGTTCAACCTCTACCAGTCGTTGCACACGACGGTGATCGGACCGCAGGGCAAGCCCGTCGAGGTCCAGATCCGCACGCGTGAGATGCACGGGCGGGCCGAGTGGGGCGTGGCGGCGCACTTCTCGTACAAGGAGGGCGGCTCGACCGACGACGTCACCTGGCTGTCCCGGATGGTCGACTGGCAGCAGGAGCTCGACGACCCCGACGAGTTCATGGCGAACCTGAAGATCGACCTGGACCAGGACGAGGTCTTCGTGTTCACCCCGAAGGGCGACGTCGTCACGCTGCCGGTCGGCGCGACCCCTGTCGACTTCGCCTACTCGATCCACACCGAGGTCGGTCACCGCTGCATCGGTGCACGCGTCGCCGGACGCCTCGTCCCGCTCGACACCAAGCTCACCTCGGGCGACACCGTCGAGATCTTCACCTCGAAGGTGGCCGGCGCGGGGCCGAGCCG
>JAEZFI010000020.1 GCA_023437745.1 Actinomycetes bacterium | reverse complement strand
GCCCAGGCCCCGGCGGTCCGCATGTCCGGGATCACCAAGCGCTTCCCGGGCGTCGTCGCGAACGACGGAGTGGACTTCGAGGTCCGGCCCGGTGAGGTGCACGCGCTCCTCGGCGAGAACGGCGCCGGGAAGTCCACGCTCTCGAACATCCTGACCGGGCTCTACGAACCCGACGAGGGCCGCATCGAGCTGGACGGGACCCCGGTCGCGTTCGCGTCGCCGAGGGCCGCCATCGACGCGGGGATCGGCATGGTGCACCAGCACTTCCGCCTGGTGCCGACGTTCACCGTCGTCGAGAACGTGGCGCTGGGCGAGGCGGGTGCGTTCCGCCCCGACGTCACCGAGGCGGCGGTCACCGACCTGGCGGAGCGGCACGGTCTCGCGGTGCACCCGACCGCGAGGGTCTGGCAGCTGTCCGTCGGCGAGCAGCAGCGGGTCGAGCTGCTCAAGGTGCTGTCACGCGGCGCGAAGGTGCTGATCCTCGACGAGCCGACCGCGGTGCTCACCCCGCAGGAGGCCGACTCGCTGTTCGCCACGCTGAGGGGCTTCGCGGACGAGGGGCGCGCCGTGATCTTCATCTCGCACAAGCTCGACGAGGTCATCGCCGTGTCGGACCGGGTGACGGTGCTGCGGGACGGCCGGACGATCGGCACGGTCGAGACCTCGGGGACCTCGGCGCGAGAGCTGGCCCGGATGATGGTCGGGCGCGACGTCGTCTTCCACGCCGATGACACCTCCGACCGGGGGACCGTCGACACGGGCCGCGTGGTCCTCGCGGTGGACGGCGTGTCGGCGCACGACGACCGCGGCCGGCGAGCGCTCAGCGACGTGTCGATCGAGGTCCGCGCCGGTGAGATCGTCGGCGTGTGCGGTGTCGCCGGGAACGGCCAGCGGGAGCTGGCGGAGGTCATCGGCGGGCTGCGCCGGCCGGATCACGGTGGCGGGACGGTGGTCGTGGACGGGGCGACGGTGAAGCTCGGCGACCCGCGGGCGTCCATCGCCGCCGGGGTGGCGCACGTCCCCGAGGATCGCCTCCACACCGGGCTCGCGGCCGGCGCGACGATCGAGGACAACCTCGCCCTCACGTCCTACCGGCGGGCGCCCATGTCCACCGGGCCGTTCCTGCGCCGGCGCCGGATCCGCTCGAACGCCCAGCAGCTGATGGAGCGGTTCGGCATCAAGGCGCCGTCGCCCACCACCCCCACCCGGCTGCTGTCGGGCGGCAACGTGCAGAAGGTGCTGCTCGCCCGGGAGTTCTCGGCGTCGCCGAAGGTGCTGGTGGCGGCGTCGCCCACGAGAGGCCTGGACGTCGGTGCGATCGAGACGGTCCGCGAGCTGCTCCTCGACGCCGCCCGCTCCGGCGTCGGCGTGCTGCTGATCAGCGAGGACCTGGACGAGGTCCTGGCGCTCGCCGACCGGGTGGTGGTCCTCGCCGGCGGCCGGGTCGTCGGCAGCGTGGACCGGGGCCACGCCGACGTCACCGAGATCGGGATGATGATGGGCGGCCGGCAGCGGGAGCCCCGGGCATGAGCGGCCGGGCCCGCTGGGGACTCCGCCTGCAGAAGCGCATCGACACGCCGCGCTGGCTGTCGGTGGTCGTGCCGTTCGCGTCGGTGCTGGGCGCGCTGGTGGTCGGCGGCATCGTCGTCGCGGCCTCGGGCAACGACCCCTTCGACACCTACTCACGGATCCTGGAGCGCGGCTTCACCTCCGACGGCGCCCTGTCGGCCACGCTCACCGCGGCGACACCCCTGCTGTTCACCGGCCTGGCCGCAGCGGTGGCGTTCCGCATGGGCGTGTTCAACATCGGCGGCGAGGGCCAGTTCATCATGGGCGCCGTCGCCTCCTCGTGGGTGGGGCTCCAGTGGGGCGACTCGATGGGGCTGGGCGTCATGCCGCTGATGGTGCTCGCCGGCTTCGCGGCCGGGTGGCTCTACGGCGCGATCCCGGGCCTGCTCAAGGCGTACGCGTCGACCAACGAGATCATCACGTCGCTGATGCTCAACTACGTCGCCCAGCTGTTCGCGTCGTACCTCATCTTCAACAGCGAGTCGTTCTGGCGGAAGCTCGACGGCACGGGCGCCGTGTTCCCGCAGGGCAAGTCGCTGCCCCTGGACGCCTGGTGGGAGCCGGTCGAGCTCGGGTCGATCCAGGTGCCGCTCGGCTTCCTCCTCGGCATCGCTGCGGCGGTGGGCGCCTGGGTCCTCTACCGGATCACCCGCTTCGGCTTCGAGGTGAAGGTCATCGGCGACTCGCCCCAGGCGGCGCGCTACGCCGGCATGCGGACCCGCCGCAAGGTCGTCATGGTCCTCGGGCTGTCGGGCGGCCTGGCGGGGATCGGCGGGGCGAGCGACATCGGCGACATCCGCCACGTCCTCGATCCGAAGGGCCTCGGCCAGGCGGGGTACGGCTACGCCGGCATCGTCGTGGCCGCGCTGGCCCGGCTCAACCCGCTGGCCATCGTCCCCGTGTCGATCCTGATGGGCGGGTTGGCGAACGCCGGTCGTGCGCTCCAGGGGCCGGACTTCCCTGCGGGCCTCGTCGGCACCCTGCAGGGGCTCGTCCTCTTCTTCGCGCTGGGGGGTGAGGTGCTGGCCCGGTACCGGGTCCGCCGTCACCACCGCGTCCCGGCGGTGGCGTCGTGAACTCGAACCTCTTCGTGGTGATCCTGGCGTCGGCGGTCTTCTACGGGACGCCGCTGCTCTTCGCTGCGCTGGGCGAGGTCCTGACCGAGCGGTCCGGCGTGCTGAACCTCGGCGTCGAGGGGATGATGCTGATGGGCGCGGTCGCGGCAGCGTGGACGTCGGTGAGCGCGCCGGGTCCGGGCTGGCTCGTGCTGCTGCTGGCCGTGCTCGCCGCGATGGTCGCGGGCGGCCTGTCGGCGGCGATCCACGCGTTCCTGGTGATCACGCTCCGCGTGAACCAGACCGTGTCCGGGCTGGCGCTCACGATCTTCGCGGGTGCCGCGGGCCTCTCCTCGTACCTGGCCCGGGAGGGCGACGTCGCGAAGGGGCCGGCACCGCACCAGTTCCACAAGCTCGACGTGTTCGGGCTGGCCGACCTCCCGGTGGTCGGGCCGATCCTGTTCGGACAGACGCTGCTGACCTACGCGTCGTGGGTGCTGGTCGTCGTGGCGTCGTGGTACCTCTTCCGCACCCGGGCCGGGTTGCACCTGAGGGCGGTGGGGGAGTCGCCCGAGACCGCGGACGCGATGGGCGTCAACGTCGTCGGCTACCGGTACGTCCACACGATCGTGGGGGGCACGCTCGCCGGCATCGGGGGGCTGTGCTTCTCGCTGTCGATCGTGCCCACCTGGGTCGACGGCGTGACCGCCGGACGCGGCTGGATCGCGATCGCCCTGGTCATCTTCGGGTTCTGGCGGCCCGACCTGACGCTGGTCGGCGCCTACCTGTTCGGCGCCTTCTCGAGCCTCGGCCTCACGTTGCAGGCACGCGGCGTGTCGATCGCCCCGCAGGCGCTCGACGCGCTGCCCTACCTCATGACGATCGTGGTCCTGGTGGCCGTCTCGTCGGGCTGGGCCAAGCGCCGCTGGGGTGCCCCCGCCGCGCTCGGCCTGCCCTACGAGCGCGAGGAGCGCTGACCCACCCGCGCCGCCCCCTTACCTTGCTCGTGGGCCCTGGGCGATGCTTGGGGCTCGGGAAGTCCGGCGGTGCCGGTATGGCTCACTGCCCCCTGTCACTTCGATGGCCTGGGGGGTGTTGCCGCCGGCGCGGTCGGGT
>JAEZFI010000036.1 GCA_023437745.1 Actinomycetes bacterium | reverse complement strand
AGCGCCCGGGGCCTCGTGGTCGTGCTGTGTGCCGCTCTCAGGTCGGGTAGCGCAGCCGAAGCAGCGAGCCTGCGAGCGAAACTGAGGCGGAGCTGGCCCGACCCAGTGAGGTCAGCGGCCCTTGAGGGCCTCGATGAGCTTCGGCAGGACCTTGTTCACGTCACCGACGATGCCGAGGTCGGAGACCGAGAAGATCGGAGCCTCCGGGTCCTTGTTGATCGCGATGATGTTCTTCGAGCCCTTCATGCCGACCAGGTGCTGCGTGGCACCCGAGATGCCGGCGGCGATGTACACCGTGGGCTTCACGACCTTGCCGGTCTGCCCCACCTGGTAGCTGTAGGGCACCCAGCCGGCGTCGACGATCGCACGGGACGCACCGGGCGCCGCGCCCAGGGTCTTGGCGAGGTCCTCGATCATGGCGAAGTGGTCCTTGTCGCCGAGGCCACGACCGCCCGACACGACGATGGCAGCGTCGTCGAGCGACGGGCCCGACTGCTCCTCGATGTGGCGGTTCACGATCTTGGCGCCCGACACGTCGCCCGGCACGGCGAGCGACGCGACGGCGGCGGCACCACCGCCGGTCTCCTCCGCGGCGAACGACTTCGGGCGGACGAGGAAGATCTTCGTGGCGTCGCCGGTGAACTTCGTGAAGACGTTCTGCGTGCCACCGAAGACGGGCTCGACACCCACCAGGCTGCCGTCACGCTCGACGAGGTCGACCACGTTCGTGATGACCGGGGCGTCGAGCTTGGCCGAGAGCCGGCCCGCCACGTCACGGCCGTCGTAGGTCGTGCCGAAGAGGATGGCCTCGGGGCCGGAACCGCCCTGCACCGCCGCGGCGATCGCCGCGGCCACCGGGGCGCCGGCGAGGACACCACCGAGGTCACCGGTGGCGTGGACGGCAGTGGCGCCGTGGGCGCCGAGCTGGCCGGCGATCGCCTCGACGTCCGCGCCGCCGTAGACGCACTCGACGGTGTCGGCGAGGGCCCGCGCCTTGGCGAGCATCTCGAGGGTGATGGTGGCCACGTTGCCGTCGACGGCTTCGGCGTACACCCAGATCTTGGAGAGTCCCATGATGTTCCTTTGTCTCAGTCCTGTGGGCGAGCCCGGCGACGCCGGCTCAGATGACCTTGAGGTTCTCGAGGAAGGCGACGATCTTGGCGTAGCCCTCGCCGTCGTCCTCGATGATCTCGCCGGCCTCGCGCGCCTCGGCGTCGGTGACCTCGAGGATCTCCTGGCCGGCACCGGCCCAACCGACGGAGCCGGCGTCGATGCCGAGGTCGGCCAGCGTGGCCTCGTCGACCGGCTTCGACTTGGCGGCCATGATGCCCTTGAAGGACGGGTAGCGGGGCTCCACCACACCGGCGGTCACGGAGACCAGCGCGGGCAGTGCGCACTCGACCTCGTCGTAGCCGCGCTCGGTCTGGCGGTCCACCTTGACGGTCGAGCCGTCGACGGTGATCGACTTGGCGAAGGTGACCGACGGGAGGCCCAGGAGCTCGGCGAGCTGCTCGGGCACCGTGCCCGTGTAGCCGTCGGAGGACTCGGTCGCGGTCAGCACGAGGTCGGCCTGGCCGGCGCGCTCGACGGCCTTGGCGAGGACCTTGGCGGTGCTCAGGGCGTCGGAGCCCTTCAGCGCGTCGTCGCTCACGAGCACGGCCTTGGCCGCACCCATCGCGAGCGCCGTGCGGAGACCCGAGGTCTCGCTGTTGGGCGCCATCGACACGAGGGTGACCTCGCCGCCGCCGGCCTTGTCGACGAGTTGCAGGGCCATCTCCACCCCGTAGCTGTCCGACTCGTCCAGGATCAGCTTCCCGTCACGCTTCAGGGTCTTGGTGGTGGGATCCAGCGCACCCGGGTCGGCCGGGTCCGGGATCTGCTTGACACAGACAACGACGTTCATGGGCGGAGAGTTTGCCCCGCTCGCCCACCACCCACAAATGAGCGTGGGCCGTCCACGGCCTAGCCTCGGGCGCCATGCGGGTGCTGCTGGTCGTGAACTCCTCCGCGTCGTCGGTCACCGCCCGGCGCGAGGTGCTCGTCCAGAAGATCTTCGCCGCCGACCACGACCTCGACGTGGCGGTCACCAACCGTCGGGGGCACGCGACGAACCTCGCGCTGGACGCCGCCCGCAGCGGCTGCGAGGTGGTCGTCGTGCTGGGCGGCGACGGGACGCTGAACGAGGTCGCCAACGGCCTGGTGGGGACCGACTGCGCGATCGCTGCGCTGCCCGGCGGTTCCACGAACGTGTTCGCCCGAGCGATCGGCCTCCCCGACGAGCCCACCGACGCCGCCCTCGCCGTCAGCGAGGCACTGCTCCACAAGCAGATCGAGCGGGTCGGCGTCGGCTCGGTCAACGGGCGGGTCTTCCTCTTCCACGTCGGCGTCGGGTGGGATGCCGCGCTCGTCGAGGAGGTCGAGCGGCACTCCGACCTCAAGCGCTACGCCGGCCACGCGCTGTTCGTCTACGCCGGGGTGAAGACGTTCTTCCGAACCTACGACCGGACCCGCCCGCACTTCCGGATCGTCCACGCCGACGGGTCCGTGGTCGAGGACGCCTACTTCGCGGTGTGCCTGAACCTGAACCCGTACACGTTCGTCGGCAATCGGCCGTTCAACCTCTCCACCGAGGCGACGCTGGACCGGGGGCTCGCCAACGTCGGCATCACCTCGATGCGCACCGGACCGTTCCTCCGCCTGCTCGGCAGCGCGCTCGGCACCGGCCAGAAGCTGCGGGAGGCGCCCACGGTGGACTACCGGGCTGACCTGTCCGCCATCCGGTTCGAGGGCTACGGCCCGGTCCCCTACCAGGTCGACGGCGATCACCTCGGGGACATCGAGGTGCTCGAGATCACGCACCGACCCGACGCCCTGTCGCTCGTGGTGCCCCCGTCGGGCCGCTTCGGCTGACCCCGCGGTTGACGGCGTCGTGCCCGGTGTGGTCGTGTTGCGCTGACGACGAGGAATCGGGGAAGTCGGTGGGAATCCGACGCTGTCCCGCAACCGTGACGTCGCCCGGCTCGCCGGGCGATCAGCCGGAACGCCGACCGCGCCGTCGCTCCACACCACCGTCGCGGAACGCGGTCACGGAGCACGCCTCCCCACTCGGAGTCGGGCTCGTGTCGGCGAACCGCCGAACCAGCAAGAGAGCCCAACATGATCAGGACGAGGATCCGATCGATGGTCGCCGCTGCCGCGATCACCGCCACTGCCGCAGGCGCCATGACGGCGATCTCACCGGCGTCGCCCGTCGGCGCCGCCGTGGCGCCCACCGCCGGGGTCGGGACGACCGCCTCCTGGATCAGGGCGCGGCTCGGTGTCGACGGCCTGCTGCCCGCCATGGGGTACAGCGCCACCGACAACACCGCCCAGGCCGCCATCGGGCTCGCGCTCGCCGGGGTGGGCGAAACCGACGCGGAGCGGGCCGCCGACGCGCTGGCCGCGGACGTCGACGCCTACGTCGTGGTCGACAACGGCAGCGGCCCCGAGGACCACCCCGGCCGCATCGCCCGGCTCATCCTCCTCTCCGTGCTGCTCGGCCGAGACCCTGCGTCGTTCGGCGGGGTCGACCTGCCGGCGCGCCTCGCTGGCACCCGCCGGTCCACCGGTCCCGACACCGGGCTCTACGGCCCGCCGGACATCTACAACTCGGCGTTCAACCAGGGCCTCGCGCTCGTCGCCCTCCACGCGATCGGTGCCTCCGACCCGGCGGCGGTCGCGTGGCTGAAGGGGCAGCAGTGCGCCGACGGGTCGTGGACGGCCTACCGGGCCGACACCGGCGTCCCGTGCGCCTTCGACCCCGTCACGTTCGCCGGACCCGACTCCAACGTGACCGCCATGGCCGCCATGGGACTCGTGGCGAACTCGACGGCCGCGACCGTGGACCCGACGACGTGGTTCGACTCGATCCAGAACCCCGACGGCGGGTTCCCCTTCTCCGCCGGGTTCTCGTCCGACCCGAACTCGACGGCGCTGGTCGTGCAGGCGCTGCTCGCGCTCGGCGTGGACCCCGAGGCCGGCGTGTTCGTCGCCGGGAGCCCGTCGCCGTTCGCAGCGCTCGAGAGCTTCCGACTCGGCTGCTCGGCCGCCGCCGCCGACCGGGGCGCCTACTGGGCCAGCTTCGACCCGCAGAACCCCAACGCGCTGGCCACGGTGCAGGCCCTGCCCGCGGCTGCCCGGGCGACGCTGATCGTCGACGGCCCCGCCACGTTCGGCCCCGACCCGGCCGCCGAGTGCCCGGCACCCACGACCACCACCACGGCGCCCCCCACGACGACCACGACCGTCGCCCCCACGACCCCGACGCTCACCCCCGAGCAGTTCGTGGCGTTCGTGATCTTCGTGCGCCTGGCGGTCTTCCAGAAGCTGGTCGTCTGGGCGCAGGCCCTCAAGAAGGCCGGCTACGTGCAGACCTGCCGGACCCGCCACCAGGTGACGACCTGCACCTGGGCCAAGCCGCGGAGCGTCCGTCGCCGATGAGCCCCTGGCGGCGCGCGCTCACGTCGGCCGTGCTCCTGGCGACGCTGGTGCCCCTCGGCGCCCTCGTCGCCACGGAGCCGGCTGCGGCGGGGGTCGCCTGTCCGTCCGGCGCCGCCGGCACCATCCGCGTCGGCATGGTCGTCGACGCGGGCAACGGTCCGGTCGGCGTCCTCTGCCTGGTGCTCCCTGCCGGCAGCACCGGTCGGGACGCCCTCGAGGCGAGGGAGCGGCTGCTCGGCCGACCGCTGCGCTGGCACGACTCCGGGTTGCTCTGCGCCATCGACGGCCTGCCCCAGACCGGCTGTGGCCAGGCGAACTCCGACGGGTTCGCCTACTGGTCCTACTGGAGCGGCACGGGCTCGACGTGGACGTACTCGAACCTCGGGCCGGCCTTCCGGCGGCTCGAGGACGGCGACGTCGAGGGCTGGCGGTTCCTCGAGGGCGGCAACGGGACGGGGAGCGATCGTGCGCCGAGGGCGGCCGTCGAGGACGGGAGGCCGGTCTCACCCACGACCACCCTCCCTCCGGCGCCGGCTCCCACTGCACCCGTCGCCCAGGGCACGCCCGGCGGAGCACCGGCCGCCCCGCCGACCACCGCCCGCCCCCGACCCGGCGCCACGCCCACGAC
>JAEZFI010000247.1 GCA_023437745.1 Actinomycetes bacterium | reverse complement strand
GCCGCGATGCGCTGCAGCAGCTCGCCGGTCGCGGTGCGCTCGTCGTGGCTCATACCGGCGACGGGTTCGTCGAGCAGCAGCACCCTCGCGTCCTGCACGAGCAGCATCGCAATCTCCAGCCACTGCTACTGGCCGTGCGACAGGATGCCGGCCGGCGTGGCGAGTTCGTCGGTGAGTCCGGTCTCCTCAAGCGTCTGCACGATCGACGGGTCGACGCCACGCCGGGTCCGCAGCAGCGAGGCCCAGTGGCGGTGGCGTCCGGCGGCGATGTCGAGATTCTGCAGCACCGAGAGCTCGTTGAAGACGCTCGCGGTCTGGAACGTGCGGCCGACCCCGAGCCGGACGATCTTGTGCACCGGCCTGCCGAGCAGCTCCTGCTCGCCGAGCCTCGCCGACCCGGTGGCCGCGGAGAGCCCCGTGATGGCGTCGATGCAGGTCGTCTTGCCGGCACCGTTCGGGCCGATGAGGAACCGGACCTCGCCGGGGTGCACGTCGAAGGAGACGCCGCCGACCGCGACGAAGCCCGAGAACTCGACGCGGAGGTCCGTGACGACGAGCGAGTCGCCTGAGGAAGTGGGCCCGGTCATGACTTGGCCTCCTCGAGCTGCAGGGTTGCGGGAGCCGCCGCGGGCTGTTCGGCCGGGTCCCGTCGCGCAGCCGTGAACTTGGCCAGCACCGACGACAGTCCTTTCGGCAGGAAGAGGATGACGACGACGAACAGCAGACCGATGATGTAGGTCCAGCCCTCGGGCCAGGTGGAGCCGAGGCTCGACTGCCCCCAGCCGACCGCCATCGCACCGAGCGCGGGGCCGAAGAGCGAGGCGCGGCCGCCGAAGGCAACGCCCGCGATCATGAGGATCGAGGCGGCAGCGCCGATCTCGGCCGGAGTGATGATGCCGACGATGGGCACGAACATCGCTCCGCCGATGCTTGCCATCAGTGCTGCGACGACGAAGGCGACGAGCTTGATGTTGGCCGGGTCGTAGCCGAGGAAGCGCACGCGCTCCTCCGCGTCCCGGGTGGCGACGAGGAGCTCACCGAAGCGGCTGCGGTAGAGCTGCCACACCACGAGCAGGCACACGACGAGCAGCGCGGCCGTGATGAGGTACACCATCTCCCTGTTCGCCGGGTCGTTCAGCACGAAACCGAAGAAGTACTTGAAGTCGCTGAGCCCGGTGTCGCCGCCGGTCTCGCGGATCGTGGAGCTGATCAGGGTGGCGAGCGCGACGGCGAGCGCCTGCGTCAGGATCGCGAAGTACGCGCCCTTCACGCGGCGCTTGAACAGCGCGTAGCCGAGGATGCCGGCCGCGACCATCGGCAGCAACACGATCGCCAGCAGGGTGAACGCAGCACTGCGGAACGGCTCCCAGAACGCCGGGAGCGGCGCGAGCGGATCATAGAGCACCATGAACCCCGGCACTCCGTCACCGGCGGTCTCCAGCGTCAGGTGCATAGCCATCGAGTAGGCACCGAGGGCGAAGAACACCCCCTGGCCCATGACGAGCATCCCGCCCCGGCCCCACGCCAGGCCGATGCCGACGGCGGCTATCGCCCAGCAGCAGTACTTGCCGAGGTTGCTGAGCCAGTGATCGGTGAGCACGAGGGGAGCGACCGCGAGGAGCAGGACGGCGAACACCCCGATGCCGCCGAGTGAGAGGTGGGGCTTCAGTTTGGTCATACCAGACTCCTGGTTCGCACCGTGAACAGGCCCTGCGGGCGCGCCTGCAGGAAGACGATCACGAGGATGAAGGCAAGCACCTGCGCGAGGCTGCCGGTCGTCCAGTAGGCGAAACACGACAGGACGACGCCCACCGCCCACGCGGCGATGATGGTGCCCTTGAGCTGGCCGATGCCGCCGGCGGCGACGACGAGAAAGGCCGGGATGATGTACTGCGCGCCCATCTGGGAGTTCGTGCCACCGATGAGCGACGCGGCCACGCCGGCGACCCCGGCCAGTCCCGACCCGACGAAGAAGGTCAGGCGGTCGACGGTGCGGGTGGAGATCCCCGCGGTCTCGGCGAGGTCCCGGTTCTGCACGGTCGCCCGGATGCGGCGGCCGAACGAGGTGTACTTGAGCCAGGCCGCCAGCGCGGCGACGCAGACGGTCGCGAGCAGGATGGTGAACACCTGCCGCAGCGGCCAGTCGTAGCCGAGGATGGTCAACTGCCCGTCGAGCCAGCCTGGCTTCTCCACCGGGACGCCCTGGGACGGGAAGATCTGCAGCGCCGCCTGTTGCAGGATCAGGCTGACACCGACCGTGACGAGCAGGGTGTCCAGGGGCCTGCGGTACATCCATTGGATGATGCTGACCTCCAGCAGGAGGCCGAACAGCCCGGCGACGACGAACGCGACCGGCAGCGCGACCGGGATCGACAGGTCGCTGGAGTCGATGACCTGCTGGACGAGGTAGGCGGTGAAGGCGCCGATCATGAGGAACTCGCCGTGGGCCATGTTGATCACGCCCATCTGACCGAACGTGAGCGAGAGGCCGAGCGCGGCGAGCAGGAGCAGCGCACCCTGTGCGCTGCCGTTCAGCAACGGCGGAACCAGAGCGTCCACGTGCTCTCGCTCTCTGTGCGGGGGCGGGCGGTGAGGGACTTGACTGATGTTCGGCTCGTACGCGGGGTTGCCTGCCGCAGGCGACACGCAACCCCGCGTCCGGGTGGGCGGTGGGAGGATCAGCCCGCGGCCTTCACGAGCTGGTCGCGGATGTTCGCCGGGAACCAGTCGTAGCCGTTGAGGAACGGGTCGGGCTTGATGAACTTGTCGGAGGCCCAGACGATGTCGAACTGGTTGCTGGCGTTGATCCGGCCGATGTGACCCGGCTTCGAGATGTGGTGGTTCTCGCCGTCGAGCGTGACGGTGCCCTCCGGCGCGGCGAACGTGATGGTGTTCTTCTTCGCTGCGGCGTTCACCGCGTTGACGTCGAACGAGCCGGCCGCCTCGACGAGGGCCTTGTACAGGTACAGCGAGATGTAGGCGGCCTCCATCGGGTCGGAGGTGACGCCGCTGCTGTTGGGGTAGGCCTTCCAGCTGTCGATGAACTTCTGGTTGGTGTCGGTCTTGAGCGACTGGAAGTAGTTCCATGACGCGTAGTGACCGGTGACCTCGTGGCCCATGGCCGGCGCCTCCTCCTCGGCGATCGACACCGAGATGATCGGCGTCGTCGCCGCGGTGAGGCCGGCGTCGTAGTAGGCCTTGATGAAGCCGACGTTCGACGAGCCGTTGATCGTGTTGAACACGAAGTCGGGCTTGGCGGCGGCGATCTTCGCGACCTGCGTCGTCCAGTCATCCTTGTCGAGCGGCACGTACTCCTCACCGACGATCTCGATGCCGAGCTCCTTGGCGTACTGCTTGATGATCTTGTTCGCGGTACGGGTGAACACGTAGTCGGAGCCGGCGAGGAACAGCGTCTTCACGCCCTTGGACTTCAGGAAGTCCATCGCCGGGATGATCTGCTGGTTGGTCGTCGCGCCGGTGTAGTAGATGTTCTTCGAGGCCTCGAGGCCCTCGTACTGCACCGGGTAGAAGAGCAGGCCGTTGGCCCCTTCGACCACGGGGAGCATCGCCTTGCGGGAGGCGGAGGTCCACCCACCGAAGACCGCAGCGACCTCGTCCTCGGTCAGGAGCTTGTTGATCTTCTCGGCGAAGACCGTGGGCTCGCTGGCACCGTCCTCCTCGACGACCTCGATCTCCTTGCCGAGGATGCCGCCGTCGGCGTTGATCTCCTCGGCGGCGAGGTTCA
Source organism: Actinomycetes bacterium (assembly GCA_023437745.1). Taxonomy (GTDB): domain Bacteria; phylum Actinomycetota; class Acidimicrobiia; order Acidimicrobiales; family Microtrichaceae; genus JAEZFI01. Next base: position 42,002 of record JAEZFI010000247.1, on the reverse strand, counting down.
GGGAGTCACGCACCGTCTGCTCGCTGATCGCCATCGCGCCCGACGTGGAGTTGAGGAAGCCGAGCTTCACCGTGTCGCCCGTGACGCACGCTCCCGACGCGGACTCGCCACCACCACCACCGCCGCCGCCCGCGTCGTCGGAGGAATCGTCACCACACGCGCTGACCAGCAACGCGAGGGCGGCGACCGACGCCACTGCCCATCTGGTTCTACTGCCTGACTTCATGGGTCCACTCCTCCCCACGTCGATGACGTGAGCCTCTGTGCATCCGGCGGGGGTCGCCCGGACTGAGGGCCAACGTAGGAATGGGTTGTGTCACTGCAATTGCCGGTTTGTTGCCAGTGTGTGACGCGTCGCTCACACCCCGATCAGCCCGGCAGGAGGACCTCGAGCGACCGCGCGGCCTCGGTGACGTCGGCGGCGGTGGCGACGGCCAGCCGGCAGCCCGGCGTCGGTTCGAGGAGCGCGGCGTGCGGCGCTGGCCCCGACGCGGCGGGTGCCTCGCTGCCCCCGAGCCGCAGGCGGTGCGCCACGACGGAGGCTCCGTCGACGCCTCCGGGTCCGGACCACCGAGGGATCGACGTGTCGATCGACGTGAGGAGCACCGGGGCCGCGTCGACCCGCACGTCCAGGGTCGACAGGAGGTCGCCGGGCACCTCGCCGGCCCGCCCGAGGACGAGCACCTCGTCGAGCAGGAGCTCGGCGTCGGCATCCGCGTGCACGACGGTGCGGGCTTCGTGGCGCGCTCGGGCGGTGAGGATCACCGGCTCCGGTCGCCAGTCGACGCGTGCGCCGGCGGCCACGTGGAGCTCGGTGTGCCAGCGGGTGCCGACGCCTCGTGCCGCGTAGACCATCGTGGCCGCCACGGAGCGCACGGCCACCGCGACGCCGGGCCCGACGTCGACCCGCACGCGCACGTGGTCCTCGCCGACCGGCGACGCTCCCGACCCGACCAGCCACAGCGTCGCACCGTCCCAGCGGAGCCAGACCGGCGCGCTGCACAGCACGCCGTCGACGCGCACGACCCCACCCGCGCCGCGTCGCAGGCGGACCGACACCTCGGTGTCGTCCCAGCCGCTGACCGGTGGGGCGGCGTGGGCGTCGCCGGGCAGGCGGGTGGGCACGGCGGCGCTGTCGTCCTCGACGTGGTGGTGGTGGTGGCGACCGGTCAGCTCGCCACCCGCGTCCGGGCCATCTGCGAGCGGATCCAGTCTGCGATCGGCGCCGCGCCGTGGGCCGACGCGAGCGACACGAACACGGTGGGCAGGTCGCCGCGCTGGGCCTTGGCGTCGCGCTGCATCACACCCAGGTCCGCATTGACGAGATGCGCGATGTCGATCTTGTTGACCACGAGGAGGTCCGAACGTGTGACGCCGGGCCCACCCTTGCGCGGCACCTTGTCGCCACCCGCGACGTCGAGCACGAACAGCTGCACGTCGACGAGCCCCTTCGAGAAGGTGAGGGTGAGGTTGTCCCCGCCGCTCTCGACGAGCACGAGGTCGAGCGGACCCTCGCGCTCCTCGAGGTCCTCGATGGCGTCGAGGTTCGCCGTGATGTCCTCGCGGATCGCGGTGTGCGGGCAGCAGCCGGTCTCGACCGCCACGATGCGCGCGGCGTCGAGGACGCCCTGGCGCTTCAGGGTGTCGGCGTCCTCGGTCGTGTAGATGTCGTTCGTCACGACGCCGATGCGCAGGTCGTCGGACATCAGCTGGCACAGCGCGGCGACGAGCGCCGTCTTGCCGGTGCCGACCGGTCCGCCGATGCCGACCCGGAACGCCCCCACGGTGGCGTCGCGGGGCGGGAGGTCGTGGTCGTGGCTGTGGGCGGTGCCGATGTCGTGCACGGGGGCTCCTGGGAGGTGTCGGGGGTCAGCTGCGGAAGAGGCGGGTGGGCATCGAGCGCTGGTGCTCGACGTCGATCTCCACGAACGGGGTGGATGCGTGCGGGAGGTCGGCCGCGTCGACGAGCCCACGCGTGGAGTCGGCGACGCCGTCGACATCCGGTCGGAGGTGGAGGAGCATGGCGGCGACGTCGAACGGGTCGAGCGCCAGCAGGCGGAGCCCGGCGGCGCCGAGCGTGGCGGCCGTGGCGTGGGCGCTCGCCAGCGCTGCCTCGTCCGGGTCGCAGCCGGCGGCGGCGGCGAGCAGCCCGAACGCCACGGGCTGCACCGGCGGGCGGCCGTCGGCGAGGGCGATCGATCGGTCGGGCAGCAGCCTGGCGGCCGTCCGTGCGAGCGAACGGCCGAGTGAGCGCGACGTCGCCCGGGCCGTTGCGCTCGGGGTGCGGACGCACCAGGCGGCGTCGAGCACCCCGGGGTCCACCCCGGCCGCAGCGAGGCGCGCCGTCGCGGCATCCGTGCGGCCCGAGGTCCACAGGCGGCACGTCACGTGGTCCGACAACGAGTCGATGTCGCTGACGCGCCCGGCAGCGACGGCCGCCTCGAGCCCGTAGCTGTGCGCGTGGGCGCCGTCGGGGAACCTCCCGTCGGCGAGGAGGAGGAGTGTTGCGACCGACATGTGTGCGCCTGCTCAGAACAGGAAGTACCGCTGGGCCATGGGGAGCTCGCGGGCGGGGTCCTGCTCGATGACGTCGCCGTCGACGGTCACCATGAAGGTGTCGGGGTCGACGGTGATCTCGGGCAGGGCGTCGTTGTTGACCATGTCGGCCTTGGTGACTCCGCGGCAGTCGTCCACGGCCACCACCCGGTGCGACAGGCCCAGCCGCTCGGCCAGCCCGTCCTCGATGGCGGCCGGCGCGACGAAGGCGACGGAGGTGTGGCCGGCGGTGCGGCCGTACGCCCCGAACATCGGGCGGGGCAGCACCGGTTGCGGCGTGGGGATGGAGGCGTTCGCGTCGCCCATCGCCCCCCACGCGATCACGCCGCCCTTGACCACGACGTGCGGGCGAACGCCGAAGAACCGGGGGTCGTACAGGACCAGGTCGGCGAGCTTGCCGGGCTCGACCGAGCCGATCTCACGGTTCAGGCCATGGGCGATCGCCGGGCAGATCGTGTACTTGGCGACGTAGCGCTTGGCCCGCTCGTTGTCGGCTCGACCGTCGCCGGCGAGTGCACCCCGGCGGCGCTTCATCACGTGCGCGGTCTGCCACGTGCGGATGACGACCTCGCCCACTCGGCCCATGGCCTGGGAGTCCGAGCCGATCATCGAGATCGCACCGAGGTCGTGCAGCACGTCCTCCGCGGCGATCGTCGACGGGCGGATGCGGCTCTCGGCGAACGCCAGGTCCTCGGGCACCGACGGGTTGAGGTGGTGGCAGACGATGAGCATGTCGAGGTGCTCGTCCGCCGTGTTGACCGTGTGGGGGCGGGTCGGGTTGGTCGAGCTGGGCAGCACGTTGGGCACGCCGGCGACCGTGATGATGTCGGGGGCGTGGCCGCCCCCCGCGCCCTCGGTGTGGTACGAGTGGATCGACCGGCCGGCGATGGCGGCGAGGGTCGTCTCCACGAACCCCGCCTCGTTCAGCGTGTCGGTGTGGAGCGAGGCCTGCACGCCGGCTTCGTCGCACACCCGCAGGCAGGCGTCGATCGCTGCAGGGGTGGAACCCCAGTCCTCGTGGAGCTTGAAGCCGCTGGCGCCGGCCCGGAGCTGCTCCCACATGGCGTCGGTCGACACCGTGTTGCCCTTGCCGAGCAGCACGATGTTGATGGGCCATGCATCCATCGACGTCAGCATCGACGAGAGGTGGAACGGCGACGCCGTGACGGTGGTGGCCTTGGTGCCCTCGGCCGGGCCGGTGCCGCCGCCGATCACCGTCGTGATCCCGGTGGCGAGCGCTGTGTCGAGCACCTGAGGGCAGATGAGGTGCACGTGGCAGTCGATCGCACCGGCCGTGAGGATCTTGCCGTTCCCGGCGAGCACCTCGGTCGACGGCCCGATCACCAGGTCGGGGTGCACGCCGTCCATCGTGTCGGGGTTGCCGGCCTTGCCCAGCGCGACGATCCGCCCGTCCTTGATCCCGACGTCGGCCTTGACGATGCCCCAATGGTCGACGACGACAGCCCCGGTGATCACCAGGTCCGGCGCGCCCTGGGCGGCGGTGCGCAGCGACTGACCCATCGACTCGCGGATCACCTTGCCGCCGCCGAACACCGCCTCGTCCCCCGCGCGGCCCGGTCCGCCCGAGAGATCGTCCTCGATCTCGATGAGCAGGTCGGTGTCGGCCAGGCGGATGCGGTCGCCCGTCGTCGGTCCGTAGAGCGCGGCGTACCGCTCCCGGGAGAGGATCGGGCCGCTCACGCCGCACCTCCCGGCGGGTAGAGGCCCCGGAACCCTGCCGTGATCCGATCGCCCCCGAAGGCGACGACCTCGACCTCCATCGAGATGCCGGGTTCGAAGCGCACGCTGGTCCCGGCGGGCACGGCGAGCCGCGTGCCGACCGCGGCTTCGCGGTCGAACTGCAGCGCCTCGTTCGCCTCGGCGAAGTGGAAGTGCGAGCCGACCTGCACCGGTCGGTCGCCGGTGTTGAGGACCATGAGCGAGATCAGCTCCCGGCCGGCGAGCAGTTCGATGTCGCCCTCGCCGTAGAGGACCTCGCCAGGGACGACGCGGGCGGCGCCGTGGTCGTCGGCGGCGGGGTCGTCGGCGCCCGGGTCGAGCTCGGCGGGTTGGATCGGCCCGTGGAGCGTCACGAGCTTCGTGCCGTCGGGGAAGGTCGCCTCGACCTGGAGCTCGTCGATGAGGACGTCCACGCCCGGCATGACGTCGGAGGTGTCGAGCACCTCACGCCCGGCCGACATGATGGCGGCGACCGACATGCCGTCGCGAGCCGCCTCGAGCACCCAGTCGGTGAGCAGCGCCATCGCCTCGGGGTGGTTGAGGAGGAGTCCTCGATCCCGTCGGCGTCGCGCCACGTCCGCGGCACCGGCGATCATCAGCCGTTCCTGTTCGTGCTGCGTGATCCGCATCCGGCCTCCGTGATGCGTGCTGTCGTCAGTGCTGGCGGCGGCCCGCTGGTCCCGGTTCGACGTCCGCCGTCGCCCGGTCGGCGGACTCTACCCCCGCTGCGGAACGGCTCAGTTCACGTACGGAGCGATCCGGCGTCGGAGCTCCTCGGCATCCCACACGCCACCGGCCTGGGGACCGTCGTCACCTTCGAAGATGATCGCTTCCCGGCAGTAGTCGACGGTGGCGGTCCAATCGGCGGCGTAGACCTCGCGCCCCGTGTGGGCCTCCCGCAGCGACAGGTGGTAGCGCGTCGGGTACCAGGTCCGCAGGTTGCCGCGCTCGTACTCGCACACCTTCGGTTGCGAGCCACGACCCGTCTCGGAGACGCACGCCACGAGCTGGTAGTCCGCCGGGCCGTACTGCGCCTCGTTGATGAAGCGGGTGGAGATCTTCGCCGGGACGACGGGCCGGTTGCCGGGTGGGGACCTCACGACGGCCGTCGGATGGCGATGCGTGTCGTACTCGAGCGCCGCGACACCCGGGGCCACCGTCGTGGGCAGCGCGGTCGGCGGCGGCGAGCCCAGCGGTGGGAAGCGCGGGTCGCCACCGCCGAGGCACACGAGTTGCACGTTGATCTGGCTCAACGGCTGGGGCGGGGGCGCCGTCGTCGTGGTGAGCGCGACGGAGGTGGGCGCGAGCTGGCGGCCGACCACGGACGGAGGGCCGGGGCTGGGCGCTCGTCGGACGAACACGAACCCGAGCGTGAACAGCGCGACGAGGACCACGCCGACCAGGACGGCGGGCACCGCCAGCTTGGAACGCGGCGGGCGCGGCGGGCGCGGTGGCGGCCCACCACTGGGCGGCGGGACAGGCGGATACAGGTACCCGGGCGGCGGGTCGGGCCGCGGCCACGACGGCGCTCCTGTCGGCAGGTCGCTCACGCCGGTCCGCTCGTCATGCCGTCTCGCCCCTCTCGTCGATCTCGCAGTCCGCCCGGGTGCCCGGTGCGAACCCCGCGCTCGATGACCGCCATCATGCGAGCGTCGTCGTACTCGTCTGCGAGCGCGCGGACGGCGTCGGCCAGCGCGTGGGGACCTGGCTCGAGGCCGGCAAGCCGGTCGGTCTGCACGTCGGCGCTCGCACACTCGAGGGCGCGGGCGACGGTGGCGAGCGCGAGACGGCACCCCGCGCACTCGTGCCAGAACCCGCAACGGGAGTCCGGTGGGCGTTCCGGTTCCTCACACGCCCACCAACCGAGGCGACCGATGGGGGGCGGGTGCTCGGTCGACGCCTGGGAGGATGGCGGTGCCGCTGGCCCCACGTCTCGAGTTCCGGTCACGCCTCAGCCCTTCACCTCGCGGTGCCCAATGTTGCCGCGTGCGAGCTTCCGTCGGCGGGCCGGATGGTCCAACGGGCGACGTCGCCAGCAGCGCGGCCAGGGGCTCGCTGCGAGGGCCGAGCCCGAGCGGCTGCATTCGTGGCGGACTGCGGTCCGACGAAGAGCCCGAGAGGAGAATCGAACTCCTGACCTGCTCATTACGAGTGAGCTGCTCTGCCGTCTGAGCTACCCGGGCGGGAGCCGCCACTGTATCGAATCCGCGGTCGAACCCCCGAACGGGATCTGCCGGGCGCAGCGCCGGCGTACTCGGGGCCAGGGAGGTCGGAATCCGACGCTCTCGACCCCGAGAACGTGAGGGGTCAGGACTCCGGGAGGCGGGGGAGGTCGACCAGGAACGCCAGCAGCGCCAGGCGCTCGTTGGGGTTGTGCGCCAGGCGGGCCTCGAGCTCGGTGACCGCGGCGGCCGCCGCGGTGTAGGCGGCGGGGCCACCGGACACGCCGAGCGCCTCGCGGTACCGGCCCGCCACGAGCGACACCCCGGCCCGAAGCTCCTCGGTCCGGATGCGGCGGAGCTCTCGCTTCTGGCGGTCCTCCAGCTCCTTGCGCCGGCCACCGCCCCGGATGCCGTACTCCTCGAGCTCCGTCTCGAGCGCCTCGCGCTCGGCCTCGTGACGCGCTTCGATCGGTCCGACCACCGTCTCGGTCTGGGCGAGCGCGGCGTCGCACAGCTGCACCGCCCGGGCCCCCGTGCCGTCGACCCGCTCGGGCACCGACCACCAGAACCCGCGCCGGTCCGCCAGCTTCGGGTCGGTCGCCAGCAACCGGGCCCGGTCGAGGTCACCCGCAGCGGCCACACCGGCGGCCTCCGCCAACTCGGCGGGCACGCCCTCGCCCCGCAGCGTTGCGACGAGGTCGACCGTCGGCACCGGGCCGAACTCGACCCGCACGCACCTCGACGCGATGGTGATCAGGTCCTCGGGCACGTCGTCGGCCAGGATCAGGAAGATCGTCGACGGCGGCGGCTCCTCGATCGTCTTCAGCAACGTCGGCGCCGCCGAGCCCACGAGGTGGAAGTCCGTCAGGATCAGCACCTGCAGGGCGCCCTCGGCCGGCGAGAGCGAGGCCCGCCGGGCGACGTCGCGGGCCTGGTCCACCGAGATCGACGCGCCGACCCGCTCGACCACCTCGATCGCCGGGTGCTGGTCGGACAGCGCAAGCGAGCGGTGCCGGTCGGCGTCCGTCCCAGGGTTCGCCCGCACCTGCAGCTCGCCGGCGAACACCCGCGCCGCGGTCGCCGGGCCGGTGCCCGGACGCCCGACGAGCAGGTAGGCGTGCACCGGTGACCCCAGCGCGGAGCGCAGCATCGCGACGGGACCGGGCTGCCCCACCACCCGGTCGAACGGGTCCGCGCCGATCGCCTGCTCCAGCTGCGTCACAGCCCCAGCCTCTCACGCACCGCCGACAGGACGGACGCCGACACCTCGTCGAGCGGACGGTTGCCGTCCACTCGGACCCATCGGTCGGGGTCGGCCTCGGCCTGCGCGACGAAGCCCTCGCGGACCCTGTCGTGGAACCCCTCCCCCGCCGACTCGAACCGGTCCAGGTCGGTGCCCAACCGCTCGGCGGCCACCGCCGCGGGCACCTCGAGCAGCACCACGAGGTCCGGCTCCAGCCCTCCCGTGGCCCACGCCGAGGTCCCCACGATGCGATCGACGTCCAGCCCTCGCCCGTGCCCCTGGTAGGCCACGGAGGAGCCGACGTACCGGTCGCACACGACGTGCTGTCCCGAGTCGAGCGCCGGGCGGATCACCCGTGCCACGTGCTCGGCCCGGTCGGCCGCCATCAGCAGCGCCTCGGTCACCGGCCCGGCCTCGGTCGCAGGGTCGAGCAGCAGCTCACGCAGGCGGGCCCCGATCGCCGTGTCGCCCGGCTCCCTCGTCAGCAGCGCGCCCAGCGAGGCGGCGAGTCGCGCCGCCTGGGTGGACTTCCCGCAGCCCTCGCCCCCTTCGAGGACGACGAAGCGCGCCGTCATGCCAGGTGCTCGGAGGAGCTCCGCTCCGCTTCCGGCACCTCGTCGCCGGCCTCGGCGGGCTGCGCGCTCGCGAGCGCCTCGTCCGAGACCGTCGGCGTGCGGCTCCCGTCGTCGGAGCGCTCCCGCACGACCTGCCGCACCTCCTCGGTGAGCTCACGGAAGTTCCCGCGGACGGTGATCTTCAGCGCCCGGGACGCGATGAACGAGGCGATCAGGACCACGATCCCGGCCAACCACAGCGTGATGCGGACCCCCGGCAGCGAGTAGCCCTGCCCGAAGATCTCGACCTCGGGGATCCCGTCGCCGTTCCCGTCACCGAACCAGCGCTTCGAGAGCGGGTCGAACAGCGCCGAGAGCGCGGGCCCCAGCACCATCGCACCCAGCACGCACAGCCGCACGAGGGTGAGCAACGTGCTGAAGATCCGGCCCCGCAGCGCGTCGTCCGTGTTCTCCTGGAGCAGGGTGAAGCCGAGCACGTAGACGGACCCTGCGCCGAGCCCCAGACCGAACACGCCCACGACCGAGAGCCAGAAGGTCGACATGGTCACGGCGAAGAGCAGCGAGATGCCGGCGATGAAGAGCATCGCCGCGAACACGGGGGCCTTCGGGATGCGCTTCTGCACCACGTTGAGCACGGCGACGGCGATGGCCACGCCGACGCCCATCACGGTGATGTAGAGGCCGAACGTGTTGACGTCGCCCGTGACCTTCGCGGCGAACGTCGGGCCGAGCGGCACCAGCATCGCCCCGCCCAGGAGGCCGGCGGCGAGGCCGAGGTTCACGGCCCGGACGACAGGGTTCACGAAGATGTAGTGCCAGCCCTCGCGGATGCCGCGGAAGGCCTCCCGGATGCCGCCCCGGTGCGGCTCGCCGTCGGCCGCATCCGAGCCGGCCTGGGCCTGCTCCGCGACCGCGGCCTGCTGGGACGGCGCCGCTCCCGGGTGACCGGACGTCTTGATGAACCGCCAGACGATGAACGCCACGACGAGGTAGGTGCTGGCGTCGAAGTAGAAGGCGAGCGCCTGCGTCTCGCCGATCGACCGGTCGAACTGGAACGGGCTCAGCCACGAGATGTCGGCCAGCGCCTCGTTGCCCTTCTTGAGGAGGAACTGCAGCACCCCGGCGAACGGCATCGTCCCGTACGCCACCAGCAGGCCCAGCGAGTTCGCGTTGGTGAGCCGCTCCGGGGGGACGATCGCCGGGACCATCGACTCCTTGGCCGGTGCCCACATCAGGGTGAACGCCTCGAGGATCAGCGAGGCGACGATGAGCCCCCACAGCGATCCGACGAAGGGCAACGAGGCCATCACGCACGCGCGGCTGATGTCGGCGATCCGCATGAGGATCTTGCGGTCGAACCGGTCGACCAGCACCCCCATGATCGGGGCGAGGAAGAACGAGGGCGCCACCCGCGCCGTGAGCACCAGGGCGGTCGCCGCCTCGGGTTCGCCCGAGATCGACGCGGCGAGCGCCGTGATGGCGAAGAAGCCCACCCAGTCGCCGCACGACCCGATCAACTGGGCGACCCAGAGCCGCGAGAACTCCTTGTTGATCAGGACGCGGTCACGCCAGCTCGCGTGCTCCTGGGACCCCGACGCGACGCTGGAGATCGCTGCGTCACCTGGAGAACCCACTACGTCATCCTACGTTCGGTCGCCCGGGCCCCTCGGGACCGCCGCCCCGTCGCGAGGCCGCCGGGTCGGACGCCAGGGCTACGCCTTCTTGCGGGCCCCGGCCTTCTTCACCGATCGGGTCATCGCGTCGGGCGCCTTCTTCGACGACGCCTTCTTGGCCCCGGCCTTCTTGGCGGGAGCCTTCTTCTTGGCAGGCGCCTTGCGGGCCGAGGCCTTCTTCTTGGACGGCCCCGCCGCCCGCCGTTCGGCCAGCAGCTCCATCGCCCGTTCGAGGGACAGCTCGGTCGGGAGGTCGCCCTTGCGGAGGGAGGCGTTGGTCTCCCCGTCGGTCACGTACGGGCCGAAGCGGCCCTCCTTCACGACGATCTGCCGACCGCTGTCGGGGTCGGGGCCCAGGTCCGCGAGCGGCGGCTTGGCGACCTGACCCCGCCGCATCTTCGGCTGGGCGAAGATCGCCTGCGCGTCCTGGAGCGTGATCGTGAAGAGCTGCTCCTCGCTCTCGATCGTGCGGCTGTCGTTGCCCTTCTTGATGTACGGCCCGTAGCGGCCGTTCTGCGCGCTGATCTCCTCGCCGTCGCTCGGATCCACGCCCACGATCCGGGGCAGCGACAGGAGCTGGACGGCGTCGTCCAGGGTGATCGAGGCCGGGTCCATGGTGGAGAACAGGGAGGACGTCGCCGGCTTCAACCCGGTCTCGTCGTCGTGCTCGCCCATCTGCACGTACGGGCCGAACCGGCCGGCCTTCAGGAGCACCGTGAGGCCGGTCTCGGGGTGGACGCCCAGCTCGCGATCGCCCGACGGGGCGGCCAGCAGCTCGAGGCTCCGCTCCACCGTCAGCTCGTCGGGCGCCATGTCGTCGGGGATCCCGGCCGTGTCATCGCCGCGCTGCAGGTACGGGCCGTAGCGACCGACGCGGGCCACGATCGGCACGCCGTCGGGGTCCGCGCCCAGCGGGATGGAGTTCACGTCGCGAGCGTCGATGTCGCCGATGTCCGACACGAGCGCCTTGAGCCCCGCGTCGGCGTTCCGCTCGACGTGGTGGCCTGCGCCGTCGCCATCGCCGTCGCCGTCGGGGCCGGTGGCGTCCGCCGCGGACCCGTGGCGCCCCGCGACGCCGTTGACGCCCCAGTAGAACCGGGTGAGCCACGGTTCGGCGTCGGCGTCGCCCCGGGCGATCCGGTCGAGGTCGTCCTCCATGCGGGCCGTCAACGCGTAGTCGACGAGGTCGGCGAAGTGCCGCTCGAGCAACGTGACGACGGCGAACGCCGTGAAGCTCGGGACGAGCGCGGAGCCCTTCTTCCGGACGTAGCCGCGGTCGAGGATCGTCGAGATGGTCGCGGCGTAGGTCGACGGACGCCCCACGCCCAGCTCTTCGAGGCGCTTCACCAGCGATGCCTCGGTGTAGCGCGACGGCGGCTGCGTCTCGTGGTGCTTGATCTCCATCTCGAGCGTGCGCACGAGATCGCCCTCGTTCAGGTCGGGCAGCACCTTCTCCGAGTCGTCCGCCTCGCCGCCCTCGTCGGACGCCTCGACGTAGGCCCGCAGGAAGCCGGGGAACTGGATCGTGCGACCGGAGGCGGCGAACTCGACGGCCCTGCCGTCGCTCGTGGTGGCCCCGAGGCGGACCGACACGGACTCGCCCCGGGCGTCGGTCATCTGCGACGCGATCGTCCGCTGCCAGATCAGCTCGTAGAGCCGGTGCTCCTGGGTGTTCAGCTGGCTGCGCACCTCGTCGGGGGTGCGGAACGTGTCGCCGGCGGGCCGGATGGCCTCGTGGGCCTCCTGCGCGTTCTTGACCTTCTTCGTGTACTGGCGCGGGGCGTCGGGCAGGTAGGCCGCCCCGTACCGCTCGCGGATCTGGTTGCGGGCGGCGGTGAGCGCCGTCTCGGACAGCGTCGTGCTGTCCGTTCGCATGTAGGTGATGAAGCCGTTCTGGTAGAGGCTCTGAGCGAGCGACATGGTCTGGCTCGAGCTGAACCGCAGCTTGCGCCCGGCCTCCACCTGCAGCGACGACGTGATGAACGGCGCATACGGCTTGCGGGTGTACGGCTTGCGCTCGACCGACGCCACCGACACCGGACGGTCGACGAGGCCGTCACGCAACCCGACGGTCGCCGCCTCGTCCAGGACCACGACGTCGTCGCGGCTGAGCCGGCCCGACTCGTCGAAGTCACGGCCCGACGCCACCCTCGTCCCCTCGACGGACACCAGCGTCCCGGAGAACCTCCGGCGGTCCTCGCCGACGGTCGGCTCGAAGCCCGCCTCGAGGTCCCAGTAGGCCGCCGAGTTGAACGCCATGCGCTCCCGCTCGCGCTCCACGACGATGCGGATCGCGACGGACTGGACACGACCGGCGGACAGGCCCCGCTGGATCTTCTTCCACAGGACCGGGCTGACCTCGTAGCCGTACAGCCGGTCGAAGATGCGCCGCGCCTCCTGGGCGTCGACGAGACGCCGGTCCAGCTCCCGGGGATGGTCGATGGCGTGCTGGATCGCCTCGGGGGTGATCTCGTGGAAGACCATCCGCTTGACGGGCACCTTGGGGTTCAGGACCTCCAGCAGGTGCCACGCGATGGCTTCTCCTTCGCGGTCCTCATCCGTCGCGAGGTAGAGCTCGGACGCGTCCTTCAGCGCTGCCTTCAGATGCCGGACGTGGTCCTTCTTGTTGGCGGACACCACGTAGAGCGGCTTGAAGTGGTTGTCGACGTCGACGCCGAGGCTCGCCCACTTCTCCTTCTTGTACGTCTCGGGGACCTCGGCCGCCCGCGCCGGGAGGTCCCGGATGTGCCCGACGGAGGACTCCACCACGTAGTCGTCGCCCAGGAAGCGCGCGATGGTGCGCGCCTTGGCGGGGGACTCGACGATCACAAGGGGCTGCGGCATTCGCGACAGTTCACGGCCGGCGGCATCGCTTGTCAAACACCGTCGGGTGACCGCACCGCTCCGGACAGGGCGGTGCGGTCACCCGCGAGACGTCACTCCCCGTCCAGCTCCGCCGGCGTCGCGGTGCCGTGGTACACCGCGTCGACGGTGCCGACGACGTCGGTCATGCCGAGGCTGACCATGATCGCCCGGGCCGCCGGCAGGGTGCCGTAGCGGTACTGCAGCGAGCTCGTGACGGCGGTGAGCGGCACGTTCGTCGCCGGGATCCACTCGACGCTCATGTCCGTCAGGTGCTGGCGCTTGAGCATCGGGGTGAAGGTGTCGCCCGGCTGGGGGCGGATGGCGGAGATGGCGTCGGCCCCGGACCGCACGTAGAACGTCTCGGCCGTCACGTTCTCGCCGTCGAGGGTGATGTAGAGGGAGCCGGGTGCCGTCGCGTCGCCCCGGTGGTACGCCAGTGGGACGGCGATGCGGGTGATGGCGCCGTCCCCGTCGACCTCGAGCTTGGCGTAGGCCACGGACTCGCCCTCGGGGCCGGAGATGGTCAGGTAGCGCCAGTCGTAGTCCGCTGAGATGGTGTCGCCCTTCACCTCGGCGTTGCGCTCGCCGAAGAAGACCACCCAGTCCGTGTCGTCGACCGGCACCTCACCCCAGTAGAGGCGGGCGTCGGCGAGGTTGCCGCCGGTGCCGGGCAGGACGTCGGCCGACAGCCGGACACCGTCGATCGTGGAGACCGCTTCGCCGTCCTCGATGTAGCGGTCCTCGTCGACGAAGAGCGGCAGGTCGTCGACCTCGAGCGCCTCGGCTGCCTCGTAGTAGGCGACCAGGAAGTCGGTCCAGCTCGACGTGGCCCCGAGCGCCTCGTACTCGGCGGACGCGAGCTCACGGGTCGGGGGGAAGTGCGCGGTGAGCCCCGTCGCAGCCGCCGCAGCGGGTCCGTCGCTGTGGTGGACGACGACCCGCTCGACCGCCTCGGTCAGGGCCTCGCCGGCCTTCTCGAGCCCGGCGACGCGCGACAGCGCCCGGCCGAGGTCCCCGAGGTCCACGAGGAAGTAGTCGTACTCGGGGTTGGGGTCGCGAGCGAAGCCGAGCGAGTTGTTCCGGCTGGAGCCGACTCGTCCGACCGCCTTGGCGGCGTCCTTCGACATCCCCTTGGCCAACGCCGCGACGGCGTCGTCCAGCGCGTCGAGCGCCGTGAGGTCCGTGAGCGACAGGGTGGTCGCGTGCTCGCCCTCCTCGACGGAGGCGGCGGCGAAGCCCTCGATGATCGACTCGCCGAGCTCGGCGGTGGTCGCGCCGCCATCGGTCGAGACGGCCGACCAGTCCCAGCCGAAGCCGGGCTCCAGGTCCTCCGAGGCGATCATGTACGTGGCGACGGGGGCCAGCAGGTCACCGACCTCGTAGGTCGCCATCAGGCAGGCGTCGAACCCGATGAGATCCAGCTGGTCGCGGTCGGTCTCCTCGAGCCCGACCTCGACGGCCTCGGCGATCTCGGACAGCTCGAGGTGGTCCTCGTCGTCCGTGTCGTCCCAGGCCGCGCCCTTCCAGCCGCCGCCGTGGTTCCAGATCGTGAGGGCGTAGTGGTCGTTGGGGTAGGCGTTGATGCCCTCGTTCACGAACGACGCCAGCACGCTCGGGTCGCCGGTGTTGAGCTCGCCCGGCTCGCCGATGACCTCGACCTCGCCGTCCTTGATGTGCAGCAGCCGGCTGTCGTCGAAGTCGCCCAGGCCGACGGCGTCCGCGTCGGTGTAGCCCGGCGAGCGATCGACGAGGACGACGAAGTCGGTGCCCTCGGCCTCGGTCATCTCTGCCAGGTCGTCGAGCGCCGGCTCCTCGAGGTTGTTGTCCGCCGCCATGTAGACGAGCACGGTCCAGTCGCCGCTGACGTCGGCGGCACGGGCCTCCTCGGCCTCGGTCGTGGTGGTCTCGTCGGCCGCCGGCCGGTCGGTGCGCTCGGGGTCGTCGCCGCCGCAGCCGGCGAGGAGCATCGACGCTGAGATCAGCGAAGCGCTTGCAGTACGAAGGAATCTGGTTCGTGGCATGGGTGAACATCTCGGCCCGTTGTTCGTGAAGTTGAGGACTTGAGGGGGCCGCGACGCTGCGGTGGTGCGGGTAGGTTCACCGGCGATGAGCTACGACCCCAGTCCACGCGGCGCGGAGCTCCGCACCCGCCTCCTCGAGTTCATGGACAGCCACGTCTGGCCGGCCGAGGCGGTGTACCGGACGCAGATGGAGGAGCTGGGCGACCCCCACGGCCATCCCCACATCCTCGAGGACCTGAAGGCCGCCGCGCGCGAGCGCGGGCTGTGGAACCTGTTCATGCCGCACGCGACGCCCTGGACGCCCGAGCCCCTCAGCAACGTCGACTACGCGCACCTCGCCGAGATCCTGGGCCGCTCCGGCATCGCCTCCGAGGCCCTCAACTGCTCGGCGCCCGACACCGGGAACATGGAGGTGCTGACCCTCTTCGGCACGGACGCCCAGAAGGAGGAGTGGCTGCAACCGCTCCTCGCCGGCGAGATCCGGTCCGCCTTCGCCATGACCGAGCCCGACGTCGCCAGCTCCGACGCCACCAACATCCAGCTGTCCATCGTGCGCGACGGCGACGACTACGTCCTGAACGGGCGGAAGTGGTGGATCTCCGGCGCCGCCTCCGACCGCTGCAAGATCTTCATCGTCATGGGCAAGACGGACCCCGAGGCGGCGCGTCATCTCCAGCAGTCGATGATCCTCGTGCCCCGCGACACGCCGGGCCTCACGATCGTCCGGGACCTGCCGGTGTTCGGGTACAACGACCGCGAGGGGCACTGCGAGCTGCGCTTCGAGGACGTCCGGGTCCCCGCCGCGAACCTGATCGCCGGCGAGGGGATGGGCTTCGCCATCGCCCAGGCACGCCTCGGGCCGGGCCGGATCCACCACTGCATGCGGTGCATCGGGGTGGCCGAGCGCGCCCTCGAGCTGATGTGCCGGCGGGTCACCACCCGCACCGCCTTCGGCCGGCCCCTGTCGGAGCAGGGGGTGATCCGGGAGTGGATCGCCGACTCCCGCGTCGAGATCGACCAGGCCCGCCTGCTCACCCTGCACGCAGCGCACCTGATGGACACGGTGGGGGTGAAGGGGGCCGCCGTGCAGATCTCCGCCATCAAGATCGTGGCGCCCAACATGGCGCTCCGGGTCGTCGACCGGGCGATCCAGGCGCACGGCGGCGGCGGCGTGTCGGACGACTTCCCGCTCGCCCAGATGTACGCCGGACTCCGCACCCTGCGCTTCGCCGACGGGCCCGACGAGGTGCACCGCCGCCAGGTCGCCCGCCAGGAGCTCGGCAAGTACGCCGACTGACCGCTCCCGCGTCCAACTCCTCCCGCGTTCTCGGCGCGAGAAGTCCCGCCACACGGGACACAACGCGCCGAGAACGCGAGGGTTCAGGTGGTGTGCTCGAGCCCGAGGATCTCGGCGACCGCGGTGAGCTCGAGCAGGCGGGCGACGCGGCCGGGCCCGCATCGCACGGCGAAGCTCCCACCCGCCTCGACCACCCGGCGGCGGGCGCCGAGGAGGAGCCCGATCCCCACCGAGTCGATGACCTCCACGCCGGTCAGGTCGACCACCACGTGACCACCGGTGGCGCCGAGCCCCCGCAGCGCGCTGCGGAACTGCGGCACGGCCGACAGGTCGAGGTCGCCGGTCACCGCGAGGATCCGCTCGCCGTCGCCCGGCACCTCGATCGCCGAGAACCACATGCGCCCGACGCTACCCGGGCACCTCTCGACGACCGTCCTCCGCACGGCCCCACTCCCGCGTTCTCGGCGCGGAATGTCCCGCCGCGCGGGACAGATCGCGCCGAAAAGCCGGGGGGGCTCGCGACGGGAGGCTGTCACCGCGCGCTCGTAGGCTTGCGCCATCTCCGCATCGCTCGCCGTCGACGATCCCGGGCCGTCCGAGCCCACCGAGGAACCCTGGGCCGACGGGGTCGACCTGGCGCGCGTCGTCGAGCTGCCCCTCGAGGGCGTCGCCGGCTGGCTCGCCTCGATCCGCAAGGACCCGAGGGCCGTCCACGTCCACCGGATGCCCGAGCGCGCCGCGCTGACGGGCACGCTGGCCCGGCCCCTCCCGACCCCGATCGCGCACCTCGAGCCCGAGGGCGGGTTCTGGACGCACCAGGTCGAGGCCATCGACCTGCTCCGCGACGGCGCGTCGGTCGCCATCGCCACGCCCACGGCATCGGGGAAGTCGCGGTGCTTCCAGGTGGCCGTCGCGGAGGCGGTCGTCGGCCAGCCGACGGGCACCTCGCTCCTGCTCTACCCGACGAAGGCGCTGGCCCACGACCAGCTCCGCTCCCTCGTCGACCTCCGCATCCCGGGCCTCCAGGCCGGTTCCTACGATGGCGACAACTCCCCCGAGGAGCGGGCCTGGGTGCGCGACCACGCCAACGTCGTGCTCACCAACCCCGAGATGCTCCACCACGGCCTGCTCCCCAACCACAAGCGGTGGGCGGCGTTCCTGGCCTCGCTCGAGGTCGTCGTGGTCGACGAGCTCCACACGCTGCGGGGCGTCTTCGGCTCCCACGTCGGCCACCTCCTGCGACGCGTGGACCGGCTCGCCCGTCACTACGGGGCGTCGCCCAGGTACGTGTTCGCCTCGGCGACGATCGGCGACCCCGGCCGGCTCGCGTCGGAGCTGTGCGCCCGACCGGTCACGGCGGTGACCGGTGACGCCTCCCCCCGCGGCGACCGCACCGTCGTCCTGTGGAACCCGAAACCTCCGTCCGCCTCACCGACCGCGAAGCCCCGGTCGCTCACGCGCGACACCGTGTCGGTCGCCGCGTCGCTGGTCGAGGCGCAGCTCTCCACCGTCGTGTTCTGCCGGTCGAGGCGGGCCACCGAGGTCATCGCCGAGCGGCTGCGCCGGCGCCTCGACATCGACCCGTCCCGCATCCGCAGCTACCGGTCGGGCTACCTCCCCGAGGAGCGGCGCGAGATCGAGGAGGCCTTGGCGGCCGGCCTGGTCGACGTGGTGGTGGCGACGTCCGCGCTGGAGCTCGGCGTCGACATCGCCGGGCTCGACGCCGCGGTCCTGTCCGGGTTCCCCGGCACGGTCGCCTCGATGTGGCAGCAGATCGGCAGGTCGGGACGGCGGGGCGCGCCGTCCGTCGCCGTGGTGGTGGCCGGCGAGGACCAGCTGGACCAGTGGGTGATGACCCACCCGCACGAGGCGATGACCAGGCCCCCCGAGCGAGTGGTGGTCAACACCTCCAACCCCCTCGTCCTCGACACGCACCTCGCGTGCGCGGCGCACGAGCGACCGCTGTCCCGTGGTGACGAGGAGGGCTGGGGGCACGACCTCGACGACGGCGTGCGCCGCGGCGTGCTGGACGACCGGTTCACCCTGCGGCGGCGGCGGGACGAGACGGTCGCCGTGTTCTCGGCGCGGGGCTGGCCGTCCGCCGGTGTCTCTCTGCGGTCCTCGTCGTCGGCCGAGCTGCGCATCGTGGACGGCGACAGCACCTGGATCGGGACCATCGACTCGGCACGGGCGTTCGAGCAGACCCACCCGGGCGCGATCTACCTCCACCAGGGCCGCGCCTACGAGGTGACGGACCTC
Organism: Actinomycetes bacterium; assembly: GCA_023437745.1. Classification (GTDB taxonomy): domain Bacteria; phylum Actinomycetota; class Acidimicrobiia; order Acidimicrobiales; family Microtrichaceae; genus JAEZFI01. The sequence continues at coordinate 23,611 of JAEZFI010000247.1, read as the reverse complement.
GACCTCGACCGGCGCACCGTCAGGGTGGAGCCGCACGACGGGACGACCTACACCCAGCCGATCGCCTCCAGCAGCACCGTCGTCGTGGAGCAGCTCGAGGGCCGGCCCCTCGGGCCGATCACCGTCGCCCACGGCACCGTGGAGGTCACCCGGCACGTCACCGGCTACCGCGTCCGACGCGCCGACGACCACACGCTGGTGGGCGTGAACGACCTGGACCTGCCCGACACGTCGATGCTCACCACGGCGACGTGGACGACCTACCCCGTGGCGACCGTCCTCACGGCCCTCGACGACCTGGCGGCGCTCCCCGGCACCCTCCACGCGATCGAGCACGCGGCCATCGGGATCCTCCCCCTGTTCGCCATCTGCGACCGGTGGGACGTCGGCGGGCTCTCCACGCCGCACTGCGCCGACACCGGGCTGCCGACGATCTTCATCCACGACGCCTACCCGGGCGGCGCCGGTGTCGCGCCGCTCGCCTTCGACGCCGTCGAGCGCCACCTCGCGGCCACGCTCGGCGTCATCGAACGCTGCCGCTGCGAGGCCGGCTGCCCCTCGTGCGTGCAGTCGCCCAAATGCGGCAACGGCAACGACCCGCTCGACAAGGCGGGCGCCGCCGCGCTGCTGCGGACGGTCCTCCACCGCTCTTGAACGTTCTGTTCCAGGCAGACCCGCACTGGTGACGCTCTCCCTGGAACAGAACGGGTGGCGGGCTCACTCACGGCGGGTGACGAGACGCTCCTCGATCGTCACCTCGGGGAGGAGTACGCCGACCACGGCGACGTCGGTCGGCATCCGGTAGCGGACCGTGACGACGAGGCGGTCGCCGGGCGCGTCCCCGCCCTGGACGTCGACCGTCAGGCGCGACGGATCGAGCGCCGTCGACGCTCGGGCGTGCTCGCCGGCGGTCGTCGGGTCGTCGACCATCGCGCTGCGTGCCGCCTCTCGGGCCACGTGGCCGAGACGGATGGTGTCGCGCACGATGACCGTCACCTGCAGCACCGCCGACACCACGAGGACCACGAACGGGAGGACGAGCACCACCTCGACGGTCGCCTGCCCCCGCTCACGCCCGCCGGGCCCGCCGGCGAGGCCGGAACGACGCCTCAACGCGGGATCAGCTGGCGGATGATCTCCCCGAAGAGCTGCTCCAGCAGGCCGGAGCCCTGCAGCCACTTGAAGACGAACGTGGCGAGCGCCCCGACGCCGACCATCACGAGGGCGTACTCGGCGGTGGACTGTCCTCGTTCTGAGCGCGGGCGCATCGGCTGCTCGGGTGTGGACATGACATCTCCTCGGATCGGGTCCCGGGGAGGCCGTCACACGCCTCCGATCAACGCACGGCCGACCATCGGGACGACCACCACGAACATGACCGCCGGCAGCACGCACACGGTGAGCGGCGCGAGGAGGTTCACGGGGAGTCGGCGGGCGCGCTCCTCCCGATCACGGCGGACCCGCGCGCGGAGGTCGGCGACCGTCCGGTCGAGTGCCGAACCGACCGATCCCCCCGCCCGAGCCGCTGCCGCGACGAGACCGAGGTCCCTCCGGACCCAGCCCTCCTCGGCGCCGCCCGCCGCGTCGATCGCGTCGGCGAGGGTGACGCCGTCGGCGAGCATGCGGGCCACGTCGGCCCACCAGGCCGGAGGGGTGCCGGTGGGGGCAACCCGTGCGAACGCGGCGCCCGGCGTGAGGCCGGCCGCGATGCACACCGCCACCAGGTCGAGCGTCGCCGGCAGACGCCGGCGCGCCGCCTCCACCTCCCGGCGGCGACGCCGTTCCGCCAGCGACCGACTCGCCGTCATCACGCCAGCAGCGAGGACGACACCGGTGGCGACGCCGACCAGGTCGACCAGCACCACCAGTGCCGCGACCGCAGCGGGGACCGTCACCCAGACCCTCGCCCGGGAGGCGCGCCCGTCGCGCACTCTCACCACACCGACCTCAGCAGCCGCCGCATCCACCACGCGCCGAGCGCGATCGAGCCGCCGGCGGCACCCAGCCCGGCGAGGCCCCAGGTGGTCCCGAGGAGCACCTGCCGCAGCGCTGGATCGGGCAGCACGACCACAGCTCCGAAGCCCGCCGGCGTCGCCAGCATCAGGGCGACCGACGCCCGCGCGGGGGTCGACAGGACCCGCAGCTCGGCGGCCAGGTCCGCGTCGGCCCGGATGCTCGCCCCCAGTCGCTCGAGGGCCTCCGGGAGACCGGCTCCCATCTCGGACCCGAGCCGGCACGCGTCGACGAAGACCGCGACGTGGGGTTCCTGGGCGGTGGCGGCCCAGGTGGCGAGCGCGGCCTGCAAGGAGGCGCCCCCGTCGACCTCCGCCGCCACGTCGAGCAGACCTCGTGGGAACGAGCCCACACCGGAGCGTCCGGCCTGCGACAGGGCGGCGGGCAGGGTCATTCCGCTCCGCATCGCGCCGGCGACGGTCTCGACGGCGATCGCCGTGGCAAGACCCGCCTCGCCCGACGATCGGCGCGCCCCGCGTCGCGACCCGAAGCGCGTCGGGACCGCTGCGGCGCGCCCGTTCATGGTCGGTCCGATCCGCGTGCCGACGTGTGCTCGGGCACGAGCTCCACGCCGGAGGCCCCGACGCGCAGCCCCCACACCCCCGTGACCACGCGGCCACCGCCGGCCCCCCGGCCGACCATGACGATCACGTCGATCGCGCTGCGGACCTGGCGCGACACCGCGGCGGCGGGCAACCCGTCGCCGCCCAGGAGGCACATGGTCTCCAGGCGGGCCATCACGTCCGCCGGCCCGTCCGCGTGGACCGTGCTCATGCTGCCCCGGTGACCCGTGCTGAGCGCCCAGATCATGTCGAGGGCTTCGGCGCCGCGGACCTCGCCGACGACGATCCGGTCGGGCCGCAGTCGGAGCGAGCCGCGCACGAGGTGCCGGATGCCCTCGATCGGTCCGGCCGGGTGGTCCCGTGCCTCCAGGCGCACCACCTGGGGGCCGTCGACCACCAGCTCACCGCAGTCCTCGATCACGACGAGCCGCTCGTCGCGGGCGCACCCGCCGCAGAGCGCGCCGAGCAGCGCCGTCTTGCCCGCGCCCGTCGGGCCGGCCACCACCACGTTGGACCGGTCCTCGACCACGCGCTCGAGGAGGTGCACGACGGAGGGAGGGCCGAAGTCGGCGAGGCCGAGCGCACGGCGCGCCGGGCGCCGGATCGCCACGATCGGGCCACCGGGCGCCACGGGTCGGATCGCGATCGCGACGCGTGCGCCGTCGGCGAGGCGCGCCTCGGCCACCGGGTGGGCACGGTCGAGCGGGACGGAGAGCGGGTGGAGCAGCCGTTGGCACCACGCCTCCACCTCGTCCGCGGTGAGGCGCAGCTCGGTCGGGCTGAGGCGCCCGGCCCGCTCCACCCACACCACGCCGGGACCGTTGACCAGCACGTCCGTGACCTCGGGGTCGTCCCAGATCGGACCCAGCGCCGCCAGGCCCCCGGCCGTCGCTGCCAGGCCCCCGGTCATCGCCGGCCCCGAGCTCACGTGGCCCCTGCCAGCGCGCGCACGGACGCGGCGTCGCGTCGTCGCAGCAGGAGGCCGGCGTCCACGCTCCTGGCCACCCGGCTCACCACCGGGACCTCCGCGACGACAGGGACACCGAGGACCGACGCGACGTCGGTCGCGGTGAGCGCCCGGTCCTTCTCGGTGAGGAGGATGCACCCGTCGGCGGGCCACGAGCCCAGCGCCGTGCTCGCCGCACGCAGCCCGAGGTAGCACGCTCGGGTCACCAGCAGGCGCTGCTCGGCGCAACGCAGCAGCCGTCCGGCCACCTCCTCGCGCCCCTCCGGGCTCGAGGTGCGCCCCAGGGTCCCGGCGTCCACCACGACGGGGCGCGGATCAGCCGCGAGGAGCTCGGCCAGGCGGTCCACGCCTCGTCGGTCGAGCGAGGCCGCCGCGCCCCGGCCGAGCAGCCCGAGCGACCCGCCGTCGGTCGAGACCTCGACCTCGGCTCGGTGGATCAGGTCCTGCGCTCCCCCGGGTGCGCAAGCGCCGTCGGTCGCGTCCGAACCGAGCGTGGCGAGCAGCTCCGCCACCCCGGTCGTCGGTTCCGGCGCACCGACGGCCCTCGCCAGGTCACCGGCGAGGTCGACGAGCAGCGCGCCCGGCGGCGAGGCCAGGGCCGATGCGAGCATGGCGGCGGTGACCGTGGTCCCCACGCCGCCCTTGGCTGACCAGAGCACGTACAGCACGAACCCCTCCAGGACGGAGGTCGACGGAGGGGAAGTGCCGAGATGCTATGAGATGTGTCGTGGGGGCGCAACCCTGAGGCCGCCCCCGGGGCTCAGCCCTTCGCCTTCTTCACACCCAGGGCCACGAGACCGGCGAGCACGACGAGGAGGATCAGCTTCTTTGCCATGCCGCCCACTGTACGCGAGTGCCGACCGGCGAGGCGCCGGTGGGGCGGCGCTCAGACGGCGAGCAAGTCGCGCGCGCCGGTGTCCGAGCTCGGGTGGCGGAGCTTCGACATGGCGCGCGCCTCGATCTGGCGGATGCGCTCGCGCGTGAGGTTGAAGTGCTCGCCGACCTCTTCCAGGGTCCGAGGCTCGCCCCGGTCGAGGCCGAAGCGCAGCTTGAGGATCTCGCGCTCCCGTTCGTCGAGCGGCGACAGCAACCGGAGGATCTCCTCGGGCAGCAGCGTGGTGGCCGCGACCTCGAAGGGTGACTCGGCGGACCGGTCCTCCACGACGTCGCCCAGCTCGGCGTCGCCGTCCTCGCGGAGCGGCTCCGAGAGCGAGAGCGGCTCGGACGCGAAGCGCAGCGCCTCGGTGACCTTGTCCTCGGGCAGCTCCACCTCGGCGGACAGCTCGGCCAACGTCGCCGGACGTCCGAGCTTCAGCTCCAGGCGCGCCCTCGCCTTCTGCAGGCGGGCCAGCGTGTCGCCGGCGTGCACGGGGAGGCGGATGGTCCGACCCGTGTTGGCGATGCCCCGGGTGATCGCCTGGCGGATCCACCACGTCGCGTACGTCGAGAACTTGAAGCCCTTGCGCCAGTCGAACTTCTCGACGGCGTGCATCAGTCCGAGGTTGCCCTCCTGGATCAGGTCCAGGAGCGGAAGGCCCGACGCCTGGTACTTCTTCGCGATCGACACGACGAGGCGGAGGTTGGACTGCACGAACGTGCGCTCCGCGACCGCGCCGAGGCGTGCCGTGCGGCGCAGCTCCGTCCGCCGGCTCGAGCTGAGCGACCGGCCGGCCGACTCGAGCTCGGCCGTGGCGCTGATGCCCGCCTCGATCGCCTGGGCGAGGCGAACCTCGTCGTCCTTCGTGAGCAGCGGATACTGCCCGATGTCGGTGAGGTACAACCGGACGAGGTCTTCTTCGTCCCGCTCGACACGCTCTTTCGTCACGTCGCGTCCTCCCGGTCGCCGACCCCCGACGGACAGCGCCACCGGGGCACAGTTCTCTTCCCCGGCGGTCGGGCATCCCAGACGCCCCACGTGACCGGCGAAGCGAAGTGCTTCCACGATACGGACGACGTCAAGCGCTTCCTCACCCCGCCGATGCGAGGTGGTACCGGCGCGGACCGCGGGTCAGCGAGCGGTGGCGGAGGCTCCCGCCGACCCCGGTCCGGCGATGCCGCCGGCCGCGACCATCAGCGTCTCGAGGCGGGCCTGGTGCGCGGCGGCGCGCTGGACGTCGCCGTCGGTGTGCAGCATCGACTGCACGAGCATCTCGCCGTCGCGCCCGTCCTCGGCGAGGTCGGCGAGCACCTGGCGGAGCGAGCGGATCGTCGGCGCGTCCGCGACGCTCGACGCTCGATGGAGGTGGAACGTGTACGCCGCGACCGACCACGGCACCGCGACGCGGTAGACGCCGACGAGCTTCTCGAGGGTGAGGTCGGCGCCGGCCGGCGCGGCGAGCGCCTCGACGAACGCCTCCAGCTCGGCATTGGCCGCGACGGTCAGCGCGGCGGGGTGGAGGTCGGCCAGCTCCGGCAGCCGGTGCTGCCACAGCTCGGCGTGCCAGGCGTGGTGCGCGCTGCAGGCCCCCAGGCGGACCTTGACGTCCGGCTCCGGGACCTGCGCGACCCAGCCGCCGAGGATCTCGAAGAGCCGCATCTCGAACCACTTGTAGTGCCCGATGCGTCGCGCGGCCGTCTCGACGTCGAACAGCCCAGGGGTCTCACGCCGGTCCCACGGCGGCACGGCCGGCCGTACCTCGATCTCGCTCAACGTCGCCTCCTCAGGACTTCCCGGCGTAGTGGACGACCTCGAAGCGCTTCTTCAGGCGCAGCGCCGGGACCTCGATGACCTTCCACGACAGCTGGGCGATCGCGAGGCTGATCAGCCCGACCACGAGCCCGAACACGACCTGCGCCGCGACCAGGCGGTGGTCGTCGTACCAGCGGAGCACGCCGGTCAGCCCGAGCGGCGCCTCACCGGTGAAGCTCGGCATGAAGTCCTCGTGGTTCCGGAACCAGTGCTTCTCGGCGAGCAGGAAGACCGGCTGGTGCCACAGGTAGAGCCCGTAGGACAGCTGGCCGATCCGGACGAACGGCTTCCACGACAGGAACCTCGAGATCGCTCCCGTGGGCCGGTTCACCTGGTGGAGGATGACGAGCACGCAGCAGAGGATCCCCAGCTGGTAGTTCCAGCTGCTCCAGGAGATGTCGTGGAACTCGGCGTCGAAGCTCGGAGCGCGCATCGCGGCGGGACGGGGGTAGACGGCCAGGAGGTCGAAGTAGACCCAGCCGATGCACCCGACGATCCCGGCGGTCACGAGGATCCGGTCGAGGTGCCGGATGCGGAGGTCGGGGACCTTCCTCATGAAGATGGCGAGCAGCGCGCCCCAGGCGAGCGAGTCGGGGCGGAACGCGTACACGAGGCGGGACAGCCCGTCCTGGCTGCCGACGATGCGCAGCACGGCGGCGCCGGCGACGAGGGCGCCGAGGATCCCGACGACGGTGCGCAGCCGGCGCACCGAGTTGGGCCGGAGCCCGAAGATGGCGAGGAACGCCGGCCAGGCGAAGTAGAACCACTCCTCCACCGAGAGCGTCCAGAGGTGCACCAGGAACGCCTGCTCGCCCTTGGCGATCAGCAACGCGGGGTAGACGTACAGCGCGGCGGCCGCGATCTCCGCGAGCGTCAGCTTCAGCGGGAGCCAGTCCGTGACGAGCGTGATGACGAGCACGACGGCCAGCAGACCCGCCAGGGCGGGGAGGAGGCGCAGGCCGCGGCGGACGTAGAAGTTCCGCATCGAGACCGACCCGGTCTTCGACCACTCCTCGAGGAGCAGCGACGTGATCAGGAAGCCCGACAGGACGAAGAACAGGTCGATCGTCAGCGACAGGCCGAAGAGCCGGGTGCCGAAGTAGTGGCTGAGGCCCGCCGAGTAGTGGGCCACCATCACGATGATGATGCCGACGCCCCGGGTGCCGTCGAGCGGGGGGATGTGCCGGAACGGCCGCTCTGCGGGCGCGTTCAACCGCTCGCGCAGCGGCGGGGCGGGGGCCCGTTCAGTGGTCAGATCGGTCATCGACGGTGCGTCCCCTCACGGCCCTCCGACGGAATCATCATCGCGCCGACGGAACTTTCGAAGGTCCGCAGTGTTCGATGCAGCGATCGTGGTGTCAAGCGCACGACCTCCCTTTAGTGTCGCCCGCATGACCCAGGCGGAGATCAAGTGGTTGACGGAGGACGAGCAGCGCACGTGGCGTGCCTTCATCGGCGCCTACACCCGCCTCCACGCCAAGCTGGACGCCGAACTGCTCGCCTCGAGTTCCCTCACGCTGGGTGAGTACGAGGTGATGGCCCACCTGTCCGAGTCCCCGCGCTGGGAGCTCCGCATGAACGACCTGGCCGAGCGGTGCGGGCTGTCCCCCAGCGGGCTCACCCGTCGCTTCGACGGCATGGCCCGGCAGAACCTCGTCGAGCGCCGGCGGTGCGCCGAGGACCGTCGCGGCGTCCTGGCGGTGCTGACCCCCACCGGGTTCGAGCGGCTGACGGCGACCGCTCCGGCGCACGTCGCCAGCGTCCGGCGCCACTTCGTCGACCACCTCACGCCCGACGAGATGGTGGTGCTCGCCGACGTGTTCGGCCGGGTCGTCGCCAACGGCGCCGAGAGCCACGCTCGCTGACGACACGGCCGAGCGACCCGTGAGGGTCAGCGGTACCGGTTCGTGATCGGGACGCGGCGATCGCGCCCGAACGCCGTGCGCATCACCCGGATGCCGAGCGGCGACTGGCGCCGCTTGTACTCGGCGAGGTCGACCAGCCGGAGGATCCGCCGGACGAGCTCCGGTGGGTGTCCGGCTGCGACCAGCTCGGCCTCCGTCGAGTTGCCGTCGACGTAGGCGTGCAGCAGCGGGTCGAGCACCTCGTAGGGCGGGAGGCTCTGGTCGTCGCGCTGGTCGGGCCGGAGCTCGGCGGAGGGGGCCTTGGTGAGCACGCTCTCGGGGATGATCTCGCCGTCCCCACGGCGGTTCCGCCACCGGCACAGCTCGTAGACCGCCAGCTTGTACACGTCCTTGATGACCGCGAGCGCGCCGGCGGTGTCGCCGTACAGCGTCGAGTAGCCGACCGCCGACTCGCTCTTGTTGCCGGTGGTGAGCACCATCCACCCGAACTTGTTGGAGAGCGCCATCAACGTCACGCCGCGCACCCGCGACTGCAGGTTCTCGTCGGTGAGGTCCGGTCCGTCGGTGGCCGTGCCCTCGAACGACGGCGCGAGCATCGACCGGAACGCGGCATGCGCCGCCTCGATCGGGATCGTGCGGTGCTCGATGCCGAGCCGCTCGCAGAGGCGTTCGGCGTCGCTCACGGAGTGGTCGCTCGAGTAGCGCGACGGCATGAGCACGCCGTGCACGCGGTCCGCGCCGAGCGCATCCACGGCGATGGCGGCGACGATCGACGAGTCGACCCCTCCGGACAGCCCGATCACCACCTCGCTGAACCCGTTCTTCGTCACGTAGTCGTGCGTGCCGGTCACCAGGGCGCTCCACACCTCGGCCGAGGGGTCGAGCGGGTCGACGACGGAACCGGGCACGTCGGTGTCGACGACCGTGACCACCTCATCGAACTGAGCGACCCGGTGCCGCACGCCGTCGGGCGCCACGACCATCGATCCTCCGTCGAAGACGAGGTCGTCCTGGCCCCCCACCTGGTTCACGTAGACGACCGGGCCATCGACCTCCTCGGCGCGCCCGAGCAGCATCGTGACGCGTTCGGAGAGCCGACCCTCGTGGAAGGGCGACGCGTTGAGGTTCACGAACAGCTCGGCGCCCGCCGCCTTCTGCAGGGCGAGGGGTCCGCCGGCGATCCAGACGTCCTCGCAGATCGACACGCCGACCGCCACGCCGTCCACCTCGATCAGCGGCTGGTCGGGCGGGCCCGGCTCGAACCAGCGCTCCTCGTCGAACACGTCATAGGTGGGCAGCACCTGCTTGCGGTAGATCGACTCGACGACCCCGTGCCGGCAGACCGCCGCAGCGTTGTGCCGCTGGCCGTCGTCGGCGCCCTGCTCGGGGAACCCCACGACGGCCACGCAGTCGCCGGTCGCTGCGGCGATGCGGTCGAGTTGTGCCCGGCAGTCGGCGAGGAACCGGCGCTTGAGGACGAGGTCCTCGGCCGGGTAGCCGCACACGGCGAGCTCCCCGAAGACCGCGATGCGCGCACCCGCCTCGACGGCGGTCCGGTAGGCGGCGATGATCGCGTCGGCGTTGGCCTGGAGATCACCGACGGTGGGGTTCAGCTGGCACACGCCGACGAGCACCCGGCCAACCTATCGACCGGTCCCGGAACGCGACGAAGGGAGCGCCCCGGAGGACGCTCCCTTCGTGCTGGGGGGTTCAGGCCAACGCCGAGCAGACGGTGTTGGTGATCACCCGGGCGACCTCGTACGGGTCGCAGTTGGCGTTCGGGCGACGATCCTCGACGTAGCCCTTCTTGTCCTGGGCGACCTGCCACGGGATGCGGATCGAAGCGCCGCGGTCGCTCACGCCGTAGCGGAACTCCGAGAAGTGCGCCGTCTCGTGGAGACCGGTCAGACGGTCCTCGTAGCCGTGGCCGTAGACCTCGAGGTGCTCCTCGGGCTTGCCGGGGGCGCCCATCGCCTCGCAGGCGGCGATGATGGCGTCGTAGCCCTCGCGCATCGCCAGCGTCGAGAAGTTGGTGTGGCAGCCGGCGCCGTTCCAGTCGCCCTTGATCGGCTTGGCCGAGATCGAGGCGTCGACGCCGAACTCCTCGGCGATCCGGTAGAGGAGGTAGCGGGCCATCCACATGTGGTCACCGGTCTCGACGACGCCGGCCGGGCCGATCTGGAACTCCCACTGGCCGAGCATGACCTCGGCGTTGGTGCCGGAGATGGCGAGCCCCGCCTCGAGGCAGGCCTCGGTGTGGGCCTCGACGATCTCACGACCGGCGATCTCGGTGGCGCCCACGCCGCAGTAGTACGGGCCCTGCGGAGCCGGGTAGAAGACGCCCTGCTCCGGCCAGCCGAGCGGGCGGCCCGACTTGAAGAAGGTGTATTCCTGCTCCATGCCGAACCACATCTCCTGGTCGGCGTACTTCTCGGCGATCTCGACGCACGCGGCCCGGGTGTTCGTGGGGTGCGGCTCCATCGTGTCGGGGATCAGCACGTCGCAGAGGACGAGCACGTCGTTGCCGCCGCGGATGGGGTCCGGGCAGCTGAACACGGGCCGCAGCACGCAGTCCGAGTTCGACCCGGGAGCCTGGTTGGTGGACGAGCCGTCGAAGCCCCACAGCGGGAGCTCGGCGGTGCCCTCGTCGATGATCTTGGTCTTCGACCGCATGAGCGGGGTCGGCTCGGTGCCGTCGATCCAGATGTACTCAGCCCTGTACGCCACAGGTTTCACCTTTGTTCTGGGGCCTCGTGTTGAGCGGACCCGTGGTTGGAGTTCATGGCGGTGACGAACCGGGGGGCTCAACCTCGCGGGATCGGTCCAGAGCGACCGCCACAGCCGAAAGGTAGCGTGGACCGGAGTCATTTCCCGGCCGTTGCCCGAATGTGAACGCTCTGTGAACGGGCGGGCCCGATTGGTACTGGAGCGAGGACCGTGGGTCAGGCTGGAGCCATGGAGAACCATCAGTCCTACGTGCTCCGCACCATCGAGGAACGTCGCGTCCGGTTGGTCCGTCTGTGGTTCACCGACGTGCTCGGGCAGCTCAAGTCGGTCGCCATCTCGCCCGTCGAGGTCGAGACGGCGTTCGAGGACGGCGTCCAGTTCGACGGGTCGGCGATCGACGGGTTCAGCCGCGTCCAGGAGACCGACGTCCTCGCCATCCCCGACGCCGCCAGCTTCCAGCTGATGGGCTGGGGCGACGGCGGCGACCTCTCGGCCCGGATGTTCTGCGACCTCGCGAACCTCGACGGCACGCCGTTCGAAGGCGACCCACGGCAGGTCCTCAAGCGGAACCTGGCGAAGGCGCACGACGCCGGCTTCACCTTCATGGCCTCGCCGGAGGTCGAGTACTTCTACTTCGAGTCGCCCGACACCCGGTCGGGTCCCACCCCGCTGGACAACGCCAGCTACTTCGACCTCACGACGTTCGACGCCAGCTCGGACATCCGGCGCGCCACGCTGCAGCGCCTGGAGGCCACCGGCATCCCCGTCGAGTACGCCTTCCACGAGGACGCCCCGTCACAGCACGAGATCGACCTGCGCTACAGCGACGGCCTGTCGATGGCGGACAACCTGATGACGTTGCGCCTCGTCGTACGCGAGGTGGCGCTGGAGCACGGCGTCCACGCCACGTTCATGCCCAAGCCCCTCAGCGGGGTCCAGGGCTCGGGCATGCACACCCACCTGTCGCTGTGGGGCGAGGAGCAGAACGCCTTCTACGACGAGGCCGGTGAGTACCACCTGTCCGACGTCGGCCGTTCCTTCATCGCCGGCCTGCTGACCCACGCCCCCGAGTTCACCGCGGTGACCAACCAGCTCGTCAACAGCTACAAGCGGCTCGTGCTGGGCTTCGAGGCGCCGATCCACGTGAGCTGGGCGCGCTCGAACCGGTCGGCGCTGGTGCGGGTACCGGTCGCCAAGCGCGGGAAGGAGGCGGGCGGGACCCGCCTCGAATACCGGGCGCTCGACCCGGCCTGCAACCCGTACCTGGCGTTCTCGGTGATCCTCGCCGCGGGGCTCGCCGGCATCGAGCGGGGCTACCGCCTCGAGGAGGAGGCCGAGGCCAACATCTTCGAGCTGAGCGAGTCCGAGCGGAAGGCCAAGGGCATCCGCCTCCTGCCGACCTCGCTCGCCGAGGCGCTCGATGTGATGGAGACCTCCGAGTTGGTGCGCGAGGCGCTGGGCGAGCACATCTTCGAGTGGTTCCTCCGCAACAAGCGCGCCGAGTGGAACGAGTACAAGTCGCAGGTGAGCCAGTTCGAGTTGGACCGCTACCTCGGAAGCTGGTGACACGTGGAACCCCTGCTCCTGCATCCGGACCCGCCGCCGCCCGACGTGGTCCGCTCCCTCGACCTGGCCGGCTACTCGTGGAAGGTCGTGGCCGACGAGGCCGGCGCCGCGAGCGGCACCTGGGGCGGCGCGATCATCTCCGCCGAGCACACCGGTGACACCGCCTTCGCGTTCGCGCGCGCGATCCGCTCCGGCGACAACCCGATCGCGCCGGTCCTCCTCCTGATCCGTGGCACGCAGCTCGCCGATCTCGAGGGCCGCCACGAGACGTTCGACGACTTCTGCGTCACGCCGTTCCATCCGGTCGAGTTCGAGGCGCGCCTCAAGCACCTGCTCGTGCGGGGCGGGTTCAGCGACCTCACCGAGGAGGTCGTGATGTACGACCAGCTCGTGCTGAACCTCGAGACGTACCAGGCGCAGATCGGCGGCCGACCGCTCGACCTCACCTACATGGAGTACGAGCTGCTGAAGTTCCTCTCCTCGAACCCCGGCCGGGTCTTCACCCGCGAGACGCTGCTCAGCCGCGTCTGGGGCTACGAGTACTACGGCGGCGCGCGCACGGTCGACGTCCACATCCGGCGGCTGCGGGCGAAGCTCGGCGAGGAGCACGCACAGCTGATCCAGACGGTCCGCAGCGTGGGCTACAAGTTCGGCGAGAGCCGCTGGGGCCAGGCCGGGTAGCGCAGCCGAGGCAGCGAGCCTGCGAGCGAAACCGAGCGGAGCTGGCCCGGCCCAGGAGGGGGTCCGCTATTTGTTGGTGGCAAGGAGCTCGGAGCCCTCGTGCACCTTCTCGGCGTTCATCTTGAGCACTGTGCCGATGATCGCGGCGAGGACCCCGCCCGAGATGATGATCGCCACGGGCAGGGCGAGCACGAGGACGATGACGGTGACGACGGCTCCGGCCATGCCGTCACCCTAGTCAGCCCGCCCGGCCCGGCCATCTTCAGGCAGGCCGGGTAGCGCAGCCGAGGCAGCGAGCCTGCGAGCGAAACCGAGCGGAGCTGGCCCGGCCCATCAGGAATGCGCCCAGGCCTCGATCTCGACGAGGGCCCGGAGCGGGAGCCCGGCCACGGCCACGGCGCTGCGGGCGGGCCGGTGGTCCCCCGCGTGGGCGTCGAAGAACTCGACGTAGAGGCGGTTGAGCTCGTCGAAGTCGGTCATGTGCACGAGGAACACCGTCGTCTTGACCACCTGCGACAGGCTCGCGCCCTGCGACTCGAGGTTCGTCTTGAGGTTCTCGAGCGCCTGGCGGAGCTGGTTGGCGAATCCGTCCGCGAGCCCGTCGGGGCCGAGGCCGATCTGCCCGGAGACGACGACCCAGTCCCCCGAGCGGAGGGCGGGCGTGTAGGGACCGATGGGGCTGGTCATCGTCGGGGCTCCTCGCCTGCTGGTTGACGTCGGATCAGAGCGGCTGGCGGGTGGGCCACCGCGTCGGACGCTGCTGATGCTCCCACACGGCCAGCGCGACGGCACCGAACGCCGCGTCGCTGCCGCAGGTGGGCGGTCCGCCGTCGTCGCGGATCACGACGTCGACCGCCGGCATCTCCCCGGGCCGCACGATCCCGAACGAGCGGATGGTCAGGTCGCCGATCGTGCCGTCGGCGTCGACGGCGAGGCCCTCCGAGGTGACCCAGCCCAACGCCTGGTGGGCCGCACCCACGACGTAGCTGCGGAGCACGACCTCGTCGAGGACCTCCCCCGCTGCGACCTCGACGGACAGGCGCCCGTCGGCGGTCACCTCGGCCTCCGCCCAGGCGCCATCGGGAGCGGTGATGCGGCGGCGGCCGTCCACCGCCGCGAGGGCGACGGCGAGCTCGACCCACCCTGCGCCCCGCAGGTCGATCGAGGTGGGCGGTCCCGGCACGTCGACCTCCTCGACCTCGACGGCGGGGGCGACGGCGCGGATGGCCTCGACGATGCCCGGCGTGCGCGCCACCCGCACGACCCCGGTGCCGTCGGCGCGGAGCCCGAGCGCCATCGGCGGTCGCTTGGGGCCCATCCGCACGGCGTCCTCTCGGCTCAGACGCACCCGGACCGGGGTGCCCCGCTCGTTCGCCAGCGCCTCCGCCAGCGCGACCGCCGGCGAGTGGACCTTCCCGCCGAAGGCGCCGCCGTTGGCGAGGGGGGAGGCGGCCACGCCCCCCGGGGTCGCCCATGACGCGTCGGTCTCGAGGTAGGCGGGCTCCACCCAGGACGTGGCCAGCGTGAGCGCCCAGTCGCCGTCCGGCACCGCGATCGGCGGCTCCACGTCGCGCGTGGTGCGGCGTCCCTGCACCTTCCCCGCCGCAGCCCGGGCCTCGACGGCGGTGGCGGCGACGTGCGGCGCACCGGCCGCGTCGAGCACTGCGACGAGCGCGTCGGGGGGCGCCGTGTCGTCGGCGAACCCGGCTTCGCCCAGCGCCACCGCCGGTCCCACCTGCTGGGGCGTGTGACCCTCGATCGCGGCGCGCCGTGCCGCGGCGTCCAGGTCGCGGTCGGCCGGTCCTCCGTCGTCGCCGGAGGCCAGCAGCGCCGCCGCGTCGAGGATCGTCCGCCAACCGGTGCAGCGGCACAGGTGCGCGGCCAGACCCCGCACCACGGCGCTCTCGTCGTCGAGGCGCCCGGCGGCGCGGAGTGCCTCCAACCGCATCACGATGCCCGGGGTGCAGAAGCCGCACTGCGTCCCGCCCGTCGCGCAGAGCGCGCCCGCCCAGTCGGTCCTGGCGTCGGCGTCGAGCCCCTCGAGGGTCCGGACCTCGCGACCCTCGACCCGCCGCAGCGGCGTCACGCACGCGACCCGCGGCTGCCCGTCGACCCACACGGTGCAGCACCCGCACTGGCCCTGCGGCGCGCAGCCGTCCTTCGCCGAGTGGATCCCGAGGTGGTCGCGGAGTGCGTCGAGCAGGGAGAGGTCGCTCACGTCGAGCGTGACCTCGGTCCCGTTGAGCATGAAGGTCGTCACGGCACGGCGACCCTACTGCCGGACCGGACCCCGCGATCCTCGACGCGAGAGGCCCGGCGATAGCGTCGAGGGGCATGGATCGCCCCCCTGCACCCTCCCGCCGATCGTTCCTCCTCGCCGGTGCCGTCGCCCTCGGCGCGGCGGCGTGCGGTGACGACGGCAAGGACGACGGCACCGCGTCCGGCGTCGGCTCTTCCACGACCCAGCCCTCCGACGCCGCCGGCTACTCCCTCATCGAGGTGTTCCCGAGGAACCCGTCGTACCTGGCGGCCGGATTCGCCCAGCGCCTCCCGTACCTGATCGCCCCCGGACAGGACGCACCGCTCGACCGCATCGAGGGGACGGTGACGTTCGCCGTGTCGTTGGAGGGGACGCCGGTCGGGGAGCCCGTCGAGGTCACCCCGGGCGGCGGCGCACCGCTCCCGCGCGCCTACCTCCCGTTCCGCTTCACCTTCCCCGAGCCCGGGCTCTACGACGTGGTGGCCACCTGGGGCGACCGCGAGATGGGCACCGCCGTGCAGGTCTCGGACCCGTCACAGGTCCGCATCCCGCAGGTCGGGGCACCGATGCCGAGCCTGGACACCCCGACCGTGTCCGACGCCCGAGGCGTCGATCCCATCTGCACCGCCGAGCCGCCGTGCGCGTTCCACACCACCAACCTCGCCGACGCCCTCGGCGCAGGACGACCCGTCGTCGTCCTGCTGTCGACGCCCAAGTTCTGCGTGTCGCAGGTCTGCGGCCCGGTCCTCGAGGTGCTCACCGAAGCGGCGAAGGGGCGGACGGACATCGACGTCATCCACGTCGAGCCCTACGCCAACCCGCTGGCCGTCGACTCGATCGCCCAGGCCACGCCGTCGGCGTTCACCACCGGCTACCACATGGAGTTCGAGCCTGCGCTCTTCGCCGCGAACGCCGCCGGCATCCTCGTCGCCCGACTCGACTCGATCTACGACACCAGCGAGCTGGACAACGCGCTCACCCTCGCCACCAGCTGACCCGGTCCCGCCAGAGCTCAGTAGCCGTGCGCCCGGGCCCGCTCGAAGGCGGCGGCGATCTCGGCCTCCGCGGCCTCGCGGCCCTGCCAGTCCCGCACCTCGGCGAACTTGCCGGGCTCGAGGTGCTTGTAGGCCTCGAAGAAGTGGCGGATCTCGTCGAGGAGGTGCTCGGGCAGGTCCTCGAGGTCCTCGAGGCCCTTCCAGCGCGGGTCACCCGCCGGCACGGCGAGGATCTTGGCGTCGGGACCGGCGTCGTCGCGCATCCAGAACACACCGACGGCGCGGGCGTGGAGGTGGCAGCCGGGGAACGTCGGCTCGTCGAGCAGCACGAGGACGTCGAGCGGGTCGCCGTCCTCCCCGAGCGTGCCCTCGATGTACCCGTAGTCGGCCGGGTAGGCCATCGCGGTGAAGAGGCGTCGGTCCAGCCAGACGGCACCGGTCTCGTGGTCGATCTCGTACTTGTTGCGTGATCCCCGAGGGATCTCCACCACCATCTCGAACGGCTCGCTCATGGACGCGACGTTACGGCCCGCGGGACACCCCCTCCGACGGCACGGGCCGGGACGCGCAACGGCCCGCCATCTCGGGCGGGTCGATCACTCGACCTCTCGAACGGCGGGCCGCCAGGGGGAACGCTCGACGGCTCCGCCGTGAGCGCCGATCGTCAGCTGAACGACTGGCCGCAGCCGCACGTCCGCTGTGCGTTGGGGTTGGTGATCGCGAAGCCGGACTGGTCGAGCCCGTCCTTGTAGTCGAGCTCGGCGCCGGTGAGGAGCTGGGCGCTGGACGGGTCGACGATGACGCGGATGCCACCCTGCTCGGTGGTCACGTCGTCGGCCGCGACGTCGGAGTCGAAGAACATCTCGTACGCGAAGCCCGAGCAGCCACCCGGCCGGACCGCGACACGCAGCGCGAGGGAGTCGTCGCCCTCCGCTTCGATGAGGGTCTTCACCTTGGTGGCCGCACTCTCGGTGATCGTGATCATGGATGTGGTTCCTTTGTCCGATTGCCCAGGCACGGTGGAGGCCCGGACGCTGTGTGGCCAGCGGCCACCCGTGATGGGATTCTACCGTCGAGCCCCGTTCATCGTCACGCACGAAGCTCGACGAGGCACGGCTCGCGGTGCGCCCGATCGTGGAAGTCCACGACCTCGCCCCCCAGCAACTCCGTGTACCCCTCGAGCATTCCCCGGTGGAGGCTGCAGATCAGCTCGGGGTTGGCCGCCGCCAGCTCGGCGAACGGGCAGTGGGCGAACGCGATGGTCGTGCTGTCCGGGCCGTCGATCTGCTCGGGGTCGAAGCCCAGGCGGGCCAGCATCCCCCGGATCGCCTCGACGCACGGGCGGTCCGTCTCCCGGGCCGCCATGGCTCGGCCCTGCTCCCGTCCCGCCTCGACGGCGTGGTCGGCCTCCGCGCCGCTCAGCACGGCCGTGGTGGTGAGCATGGACGCCAGCATCGGGGTGACCGGCGGTTCGAGGCCGAGCGCCGGGGCGTCGGGCATGAGCGAGTAGAGGTGCTGCGGCCGGCCCACCTGGCCGGCACCGGAGACCCGCACCTCGAGCAGCCCGACGTCGCGCATCCGCTCGAGGTGCGGGCGGACGGTGTTGGCGTGGAGCCCGAGCGATTCGGCCACCGCGGCGGTGGGCAGGGGGCGTGGCGAACGAGCGAGCTCGAGGTAGATCGCGTAGCGGGTGTTGTCGCCGAGCGCCTTCAGGATGTCGAGGCGTGGATCTTCGTCACCCATGTGTGGAGATTACACGGTGACTCCCGGTAAAATTCGGGCGTGTCCACCGTCCCGTTCCCCAGCACCGACGACGTCACCGCGGTGCTCCGGAGCGTCATCGACCCCGAGCTGGGATCCGACATCGTCGAGCTCGGGATGGCGAAGGGCGTGACGGTCGAACCCGACGAGCACCTCGTCCGCATCAAGATCGCGCTCACCACGTCGGGGTGCCCGCTCCGGGCCGAGATCCAGCGGGACGTCCGGGCCCGCGTCCTCGACCTCCCTGGCGTCGAGCGGGTCAAGATCGACTGGTCCGAGCTGACCCAGGAGGAGAAGGCCCGGACGATGGCGACCGCCCGTCGCCACGTCGCCGAACGGGCCCACGAGACCGCCGTGCCGAGCTCCACCAAGGTGCTGATGATCGCCTCCGGCAAGGGCGGCGTCGGCAAGTCCTCGGTGACCGTGAACCTGGCCGCGGCGATGGCGGCCGACGGCCATCGGGTCGGCCTGATCGACGCCGACATCTGGGGCCACTCGGTCCCCCGGATGCTCGGGGTGGAAGGCAGGCTCCAGGGCGCCGATGGCGGCAAGATCCTCCCCAACTCCGTCCCGATGGGACGTGGGCGCATCGACGTCGTCTCCATGGGCTTCCTCGTGGAGAAGGAGGAGACGGCGCTCATGTGGCGGGGTCTCATGCTGAACCGGGCGGTCCAGCACTTCCTCGAGGACGTCGCGTGGGCGGCCGACCTCGACTACCTGCTCATCGACATGCCGCCTGGCACCGGGGACGTGCAGATGGGGCTCGCCAAGATGCTGCCCCGGGCCGAGATGATCGTGGTCACCACGCCGTCGCGCTCGGCGCAGAAGGTCGCCGTGCGGGCCGTGAACATGGGACGGCAGAACTACCTGCGTGTCCTCGGCGTGATCGAGAACATGAGCTGGTTCGCCACGCCCGACGGCGGACGCCACCTGATCTTCGGCGAGGGCGGCGGTCAGGACCTCGCCGACGAGGCGGGGGTCGAGCTGATCGGGCGCGTCCCGATCGAGAACGCCGTGGCCGACGGCGGGGACCACGGTCGTCCCGTCGCGCTGGGCGGTGGCCCCGCTGCCGAGGAGTTCCGCCGGATCGCCACGCTGATCACGACGGAGCTCGCACCTCCCGCCGGCCTGGCCGGGTGCTCGGCCCGCCTGCTGGACGCGGTCACCTCGGCGCTCGACGCACACGACGCCGAGACGCAGGTCCTCGTCGAGAAGGCCTGACCCGGCCCGCTCCCCCGTCGCGCGCACCCCGAACCCGGCCGGATCCCGGTGGCCGGCCACCGACTTCCGGCCGAGATGGAGGGGTCAGACGGCGCGGAACGGGGAGTCGGGATCGTCGGGGTCGGTGGCGGCGACCGCCCCGGACGCGGCGAGGCTCCGCAGGGCGGCCCAGGTCGTCGCGGTGGACACATCGATCAGCCGCACGTCGAGCCCCGGGTACGCAGCGGCCGCGACCGCCGACGCCGTCCAGTCGCCGCCCTGCTCCACGATGCGCCGGACCTGCGCGGTGCGGAGCCCCCGGTGCTCCAGCAGGGCGTCGACCCGACCGTCGGGATCCTCGATGACCGAGCCGTGCCCCGGCGCGATGGCGCTCAGGCCCATGGCGCGGAGGCGGGCGAGCTGCGCCACGTAGTCGTCGAGATCGCCGTCCGGCGGGCGGATCACCACGGTCGAGCCGTCCATCACGTGGTCGCCGCTGAACAGCCAACCATCGGGCCAGAGCGCGAAGCACAGGTGGTCGGAGGCGTGTCCCGGCGTGTGCACGGCGCTCAGCTGCCAGGTGTCCCCGGCGTCCGTCGCCCCCTCGGCAACGACGTCCCCGTCGCGGACGACACGATCGGGCTGGATCCCGTCGGGGTGGCCGAACGCCACGATCTCCGCGCCGGTGCGCGCCTGGAGCCCGCGAGCACCCGGCCAGTGGTCCGGGTGGTGGTGCGTGACGGCGATGACCTCCAGCCGCCCGGCCGACGCCGCGGCGAGGCGGTCGAGGTGGTCCTCGTCGTCGGGGCCCGGATCGACCGCGACGAGTGGGCC
Source organism: Actinomycetes bacterium (assembly GCA_023437745.1). Classification (GTDB taxonomy): domain Bacteria; phylum Actinomycetota; class Acidimicrobiia; order Acidimicrobiales; family Microtrichaceae; genus JAEZFI01. The sequence goes on along the minus strand of JAEZFI010000247.1, from coordinate 3,490 downwards.
CTGCATCGGGTCGCCGACGAGGTAGCTGTTGGTGCCCGAGCCCGTCATCGGCGAGGGGTTGGGCGCCACGAGCCGGCACACGAGCGGCGAGAGGGCCACCACCACCCCGCCCACGAGGGCCTGCGCCGGCACCGCCGTCGACCGGGCGCCGGCCGGCGGTCCGTCGATGCCCGTCGGCGCGCTCATCGCGACCGCCTCACTCGATGGGGGCCGAGGTGAACGCGTCGAACTGGCGATCCCCCGGGAGCACGATGCGCAAGCCGCCCTCGGCCTCGACGATGCGCGGGAGGACCGGATCGATCCGCGAGATCGCCGCGGCGTGCTCGAGCACCTCGGCGGCGCTGCCGAACACGGCGAGCGACTCGAGGGTCCGCACCGTCGGGAAGATCATCTCGAACAGGCCCTCGGCGTGGCGTTGCAGGGCATCGGCGGGACGGATCCAGACCGACTCGATCACCTCGTGGTCGTCGTGGACCGGTTCCTGTCCCTCCGGCGCCGCCGTCACGAAGAAGCGGGTGTCGTAGCGGCGGGGCGCGCCCAGGGGTGTGACCCACCGGCTGAAGTAGTGGATCCGGTCGGTGGCCAGGCGCAGGGACTCCTCGGCACAGACCTCGACCAGGCGGCGCTCCCCCGCGTCCACCTGGCGCCGGTGCTCCACGAACCGCTCGGCGAGCACCGGCTCGTCGAAGCGCAGCACCTCGCCGGCGCTGTCGTAGGCGAGGAGCAGCCCTGCCTCCTCGAAGCTCTCACGGATCGCCGCCACCCAGAACGCCAGGCCGCCTCGCTCGACCTCGACGAGCTTGCTGGCGGTCTCGTCGTCGGGGCCGGCGACGACGGCAGCGAGGTCGTCGTGGGCGTCCTCGGCGTCCACCCCGCCGCCGGGGAACACGTAGGCGCCACCCACGAAGTCCGACCGGAGGTTGCGCCGCAGCATGCAGATCTCGAGGCCGTCGGCGCCGTCACGCAGGACCATCACGGTGGCCGCGTCGCGCACGGGGACCGACTCGGGATCCTCGGTCTGCAGGTTCATCCTGGGTGGTTCCTGTGGGCTCACCGGCTGGGTCCCAGCTCGGGCCCGGAATCGCCGAAGACGATCTCCTCGCCGTCGATGTCGATCACGTCGTCCGCCCCCTGGTGGGGGTCGCGCACGCGGGCACCCCAGACCCGGGCCGCCGACGGGTCGGGCTCGTCGGGTCGACGGTAGGCGCGGCGGAACCCCGTGCGGGGGCCGGCATCGGCACCCGTCTCCTGTGCACCGGGGCGCCAGCCCGACGACGGGCCCGTGGCGAAGCCGGCGGCGCGGACCCGACGTGCGACGCGTCGCGACAGCGACGCGCCGAGGCGCGCCCGGATCAGCGCGCGGATCGGCGGGAGCAGCACGAGCAGGCCGACACCCGTGGTGACGAACCCCGGCGTCAGCAGGAGCACTCCGGCCACCAGGACGACCAGGCCGTCGATCACGTCGGAGGTGGGCATCCTCCCGGCCTGCAGCCCGGCCCGGACCCGTCGTGCGGTGGCGAGGCCCTCGTACTTGACCAGCCAGGCCCCCGCCGCGCTGAAGAGGATGAGGAACAGGAGCGTGTTCTGCCCACCGATGAGGTCGATGGCCCAGCTGATCACGAGGATCTCGCTGAGCGGCACCGCCACGAAGAGGAACAGCAGCCAGACGAGCACGGTCCGCTCACGCTATCGGGGACCGGACGACGCTGCTCGAGGGTCAGGAGATGCTGACGCTTTCGACGATCAGCCGGCGCTCCGCCTCGTTCAGCCCACCCCAGATGCCGTGCGGCTCCTTGATGGACAGCGCGTAGTCGAGGCACTCCTTCGTCACCGGGCAGTCGGCACAGATCTCCTTGGCGCGTCGCTCGCGCTCGGCACGTTCGACCTTGCGCTCGAACTGGGGCGGCGGAAAGAAGACCGCTGCCTGTGGACCTCGGCACGCCCCCCGGTGCTGCCAGGTCTCGAACGATGGTTGTGCACTCACCGTCAAACCCCCTTGTGATGTGGGGCGCACAGTAGAAGTCGCTCCACGGCTCGACAAGGAGCAATTTGCATGCGGTCTGCTTACTTCGGCAAGCGGTCCTCGCTGCCCGCGAGATCGGGGTCGGCGGACTCGCCCCGACGGGCCTTGCGCTGCTCCCGGTAGTCGACGGCGCCGCCCTCGGGCGGTTCGACCTCGAGCGTCAGCCCGTCGATGGCGACCACCCGGATCTCCTCGCCCTCGGCGATCGGCGTGGCGCGGTTGGTGCGGGCCCGCCACTGGGCTCCCTCCACCTCGACGGTGCCGTCGGGGTCGACCGCCGTGACGGCCGTCCCGGAGGCCCCGATCATCCAGTCCCGCCCGATGGTCGGGGTGCCGAACCTGCTGCGGACCATCGCCGGCATGCCGGAGATCATCGACACGAGCAGCCCGCCGGTCCCCACCGCGAGCGAGATCCACGGGAGCGACACCGACTCGAAGAGCCAGATCGAGCCGACGATCCAGCCGACGGAGCCGACCGCCGTCCAGAAGCGTGGGATGCCGGCCTGCACGTCGATGGCGAAGCCGACGGTGGCCACGCCGAGCACGACGAGCGCCCACGTGCGCGTCGGCAGCACACCCAAGCCGTAGCCCGACAGGGCGAACGCGGCGGCGCCGACGACACCTGCGACGCCGATGCCGGCGGTGAAGAACTCGAAGATCAGGAGCCCCACGCCCACGCACAGGAGGATGTACGCGAGGGCGGGGCTGGCGGCCGTGTGCAGCAGCTGCGACCACAGGCCGAGCTTCGAGATCACCACGCGTGACACCGGCTGGGTGCGCACCTCGCCGTCGTCGGCGGTGACCTGCTCGACCTTCACGCCGTCGAGGCCGACGAGGTGGTCGCCGGCGGTGGGGGCCTCGCGCTCGATCAGCCCGATCTCCTTGGCGCGACCGGGACCGACGGTCTCGTCCCGGAGCTGGGCGAGGTCGCCTTCGAGGAGGTCGCCGAACTCACGGCGGGCGAGGCGCTGCTCGACGATGTCACCGACCTCGGCGCCGGGGGCCATCGTCGAACCGTCCAGCACGGCCACCAGCTCGGCAGCGCCGCCGCGAGCGACGGCGCCCGTGCCGACCCACGCGGTCACCGGCACGCGGGAGGTGGTGAGCGCCCGGGCGAACTCGACGAAGTCGGCGTCGTCGAGCACCACGCCGTCGCTGTCCAGCTCCAGGATCACGCCGACGTAGCCCGGGGTGCCGTTCGCCTCGTCGACGCCGCCACGCACGAAGTCGGCGAGGATCGGGTCGACCAGTCCGGCGACCTGGAGCACCCGGACGCAGCCCTTCTCGACGCAGTGGCTGTCCTGCGCGGACGCCGGTCCGGCACCCAGGAACGAGGCGACGACGAGCGCGAGCAGGCCCAGCGTGGCGACCCTGGTCGAGACCCGCTTGGCTAGTGTGCGCACCCGACGTCCTCCGAAGGGAAAGTGTGGATCCAGCGCAGTTCCTGACGGCACCGCGGGTGACCAT
>JAEZFI010000121.1 GCA_023437745.1 Actinomycetes bacterium | reverse complement strand
GGCCATGACCGAGCCGGGCATGGGTTCCGATCTGGCGTCGATGACCACCACCGCGATCCGCGACGGTGACAGCTACGTGGTGAACGGGTCGAAGACCTTCATCACCAACGGCATCAACGCCGATCTCGTCATCACCGCCGTGAAGACCGACCCCACCCAGCGCCACAAGGGCATGAGCCTCCTCGTGCTCGAGCGGGGCATGGCGGGCTTCGAGCGGGGGCGCAACCTCGAGAAGGTCGGGCTGCACAGCCAAGACACCGCCGAGCTGTTCTTCACCGACGTCGAGGTGCCGGTGGAGAACCTCCTCGGCACCGAGGGCCAGGGCTTCGTGCACCTCGTGCACAACCTCCCGCAGGAGCGGCTCTCGATCGCCGCCGCCGGCGTGGCTGCGGCCGAGGCCGCGCTCGCCTGGACCCTCGAGTACGTGAAGGAGCGCCAAGCGTTCGGCCAGCCCGTGGGCAGCTTCCAGAACAGCCGCTTCCAGCTCGCCGAGATGCGGACCGAGATCGACATCGCCCGCGTGTTCCTCGACCGCTGCGTGGAGGCCCTCAACGCCGGCGAGCTCACGGCCGAGGAGGCCGCCGAGGCCAAGTGGTGGTGCACCGAGCTCCAGAAGCGCACCGTCGACCGCTGCCTCCAGCTCCACGGCGGCTACGGCTACATGCTCGAGTACCCGATCGCCCGGGCGTTCCAGGACGGACGCATCTCGACCATCTACGGCGGGACGACCGAGATCATGAAGGAGGTCGTCGGCCGGTCCCTCGTGGGCTGAGCCGCCGACTTCCCTCAACCGGGAGCCAGTCGCTCCCTCACCATCGACAGGGCGTCCCGGGCGATCGCCAGCACGTTGCCGGCGACGTCGTCGGCGGCGACCAGCTCCAGACGCCCCTCGTCGGCGTCGTAGGTCGCCAGCTCGTAGCCCGCCTCGTCGAGGAGCGTCGCCAGCTGGTCGCTCGACGCGCCCAGCCTGTCGAGCTGGTTCGGCAGGAGCTCGACGAGCCACACCGGCGGGTTCCTCTCCGCCAGGTGGGTCGCCATGCCCACGAACGCTGCGTGCTCCGCTCCTTCGACGTCGAGCTTGCCGAGGGCGTAGCGGCGGTCCGGCGGCACCGCATCGTCCAGCCGCTGCACGCACACCTCGAACGAGCGGGCCGAGTAGTCCCTGCCCGCCACGGCGAAGCTGCTGCTCACGTCGAGGTCGATGAACTCGGCGGTGCCGTCGCGGTCGGACAACGCCACCTCGTGCACGTGCACGACGTCGCCGAGGTGGTTGAGCGCGACGTTCTCGCGGAGCATCGCCGCCAGGCGTGGCACCGGCTCGAAGGCGTCGACATGGCCGAGCGGACCCACGCAGGTCGACGCGAGCAGCGAGTACGTGCCGATGTTGGCGCCGGCGTCGATGAAGCCGTCGCCGGGGCGCAGGTAGCGCTCGACGAACGCCATCTCGTCCCGGTCGTACCGGTCACCGAAGTAGACGACGTTCGACCCCGACCCCGAGTCCGGGTGGATCCTGAGACGGAGCGTGCCCAGGTACGACCGCTCGATCGGCCGACGCAACGCACGTTTGCGGACCTGCCACCCGAGCGCTCGCGCGACGGCTCGGCCGCGCGCCGGACGGTTGTTGGGGTGCGCCCACACATCGTGCAGGACACGCCGGGTCAGCTCGAGGTTGGACCGCTTGCGCGGCGGCCGTCGGCCTGGCGCCCCCATCGGGCCACCCTACGCCGTTGCCTCCCGACCCCGGCTGTCGGCGACGGTGCTGCGGCAGCGATCAGGCGAGCGACGCCCGGTCCCCGGTCGAGCGCGTCACCGCGCCCATCAACACGTTGCGCGCCAGGAGCAGCAGCACCCCCAAGGCGCCCGGCACGATGGCACGGACGGGCGTCCCCACCGCGTCGGAGTAGTGGTTGCGCATCCAGATCGCGACCCCGAACAGCACCACCGCGACCACGATCGGTGCGACGTGGCGGGCCGGCTGCGCTGTGCCCCCCAGGCCCGACACCAGCGCAAGGATCGCGACGGCGAGGGCGGCGATCATGAGCCACTGCGCCCAGTCCCGCACGTCCTGCTCCTCGGCAGCCCGCGAGATGATGTCCATGCCCACCGCGACCGTGGCGAGGGCGGCGGCCACCCACGTCAGCAGCTGCGGCGCCCTCGACGTCGGTGGCGGCAACCGGTCGGCCTGATCGTCGTGCACGTCGAGCCGATCGTTCACGGTCGATGAGATCGACGTGTCGGTGACGGATTCGTCGGACTCCATGCGGGACCCCCTCGCTGGACTCGGTCGACGCCCCACGGCGTCGAGGACGATCTTCCCACGTCACGGCGCTCGGAAACCGGACCTGCGCCAACAAGGGGGCGAGCGGCGGTCGGCGGCTATCCTTGTGCCACAGTGACTGCGTCAGGGACGATCAGCCAGCGCTCCCCGGTGCGCGCTTCGGTGGTGGTGGCGACCTTCAACGGGTCCCGGTACCTCCGAGAGCAGTTGATCAGCCTCTCGCGCCAGGATCGACTTCCTGACGAGGTGGTCGCCGTCGACGACGCGTCCACCGACTCGACCGTCGAGATCCTCGACGAGTTCCGGAGCACCGCGCCCTTCCCCGTGGTGATCGTCGAGCGCTCCGAGCACCTGGGCACCAGCGCCACCTTCGACGAGGCGATGCAGCGCGCCACGGGCGACGTCATCTTCGTGTGCGACCAGGACGATCGCTGGCACCCCGACAAGATCCGGGTGACGCTCGAGGCGTTCGAGCGCCACCCCGACGCGATGCTCATGTTCTCCGACACCCGCCTCATGGACGAGCAGGGCCGGGAGACGGACCGCTCCCGCTGGAAGCTCGCGGCGTTCGGCCCGCAGCAGGTCTCGATGCTGGAGCGCGACTCGTTCGGGCTCATCTTCTCCCGGCAGATCGTGGCCGGCTGTGCCACCGCGGTGCGAGCAGAGCTGGTGCCCGCCCTGCTCCCCTTCCCCGAGGCGCTCCACCCAGCGCTGCCGGACATGATCTACGACCGGTGGATCTCCCTGATCGGCGCCGCCGCCGGCCCGGTCGTCTCGGTGCCCGAACCGCTCGTCGACTACCGGATCCATCCGGCTCAGCAGATCGGCATCCCCGGCCTGAGGGCACGTCGGCGAGCGCCCCGTGCCGTCCTCCTGCTGGCGCAGCTGCGCTGGAGCCGGGCCTCGACGCAGGAGCGGGCCCGTTACACGCGAGCGCACATCGACGAGATCGAGAAGCGCCTGACGGCGAACGGCCTCGCCTCCCCGGCGGTGATCGCGTCGCTGCAGGCCGCCCGGCGGCACCTGCTGTTCCGCGAGGGGCTCGACCCGTCTCGCCGGGTCCGGCTTGGAGCGATCATCCGCCACCTGCGCGACGTCGACGGCTACCGGCGGTTCGCGCTGGGCCGAGCGACCGCGCTCACCGACCTCATCCGCTGACGACACCGGCGATCGGGACGGCCGCCCACCGGCGGCAACCCCGGCCGGCGAGCTGCGTCCGCGCGGTCAGACCTGCGAGGGGTCCCAGTGCCCGGGCGGCGGTGGGACGCTCGTGGGCGGCGTCGCACCGCTCCCGTTGCCGTTCCCGTTCGCGTGGCCGTTCACCGGGCCCGCCTGACCCGCCGGAGGAGGCGGCGGCGTCGTCGTCACGGGCGGAGGAGGAGGCGGGGCGTCCCAGCCGGCGGGCGGAGGCGGTGGCGCGGAGGCGGCCGGATCCGCCGCTGTCG
>JAEZFI010000094.1 GCA_023437745.1 Actinomycetes bacterium | reverse complement strand
GCCCGACGGTCCAGCGCACGCCGCACGGCGTCGGCGGCCGTGGCCACCCCGGCGGCGGCGACGGCGGTGGCCGCGAGCGGCTTCGCCCAGCGACCGCGGCCCCACTCGAGCTGACCGCGGAGCTTCTGGGCGAGCAACGGGACGACGAGGCTGGCCGTGCCCATCGTGAGGTTCGCGATCGAGTCCCGGCGCTCGTACTGCCCGGCCCGGAACCGGGGATCGGCCTCCCGGGCGGCGAGCCATCGTCGCTCGGCCTCCATCGAGCCGAAGTAGAACGGCGTGGCGAGGACGGTCAGGTCCATGACCCCTCCATCATGCAGGCCAGGTGGACGGATCGAGACCCTTCCACAGGTCGAACGACGGTGGGAGGTCGCCCGGGAAGGGCCCCGGATCGGGGATCGCCGCGTCGCGGACCCCTCGCATCAGCCGCCGGAAGAACTCGTGGTGCCAGCCCTCACCGCCGAAGGCGCCGGTCCGGACGACGACGAGGTCCAGGCTGGGGACGACGTCCACGAGCTGGTCGCCCAGCCCGGACAGCGCGTAGAGGTCGGGCGGCGCCGACGGGAGCCACCGGCGGTCGCGCCGCTGCCGCACCAGGATCGACGCCGTGTGGTGCCACGTCCCCTGGTTGGTCCAGACGAGGTAGCCGTAACCGGGGTTGGTCGGGCTGGGGGCGGACATGGCGGCGACGTAGTCGGGGTCGAGGAGCTGCCGATCGCCCCAGCGACCGCCGTCGAGCAGCAGGGTGCCGAGCCGGACGAGGTCGATCGGCCGCATCGAGAGGCTGGCGTAGCCGACGGTGTGCCCGGCGACGTCGCGGCTCCACCACCACCGGTCACGGGTGATGCCGAGCGGCTCGAACAGCTCCGTCGCGGCGAAGTCCTGCAGGTCCTGGCCGACGGCCGCCTCGACCACCGCGGCAAGGAGCGTCACCGGGGTCTGCGCGTACTCGAACCAGGTGCCCGGCGGGTGGTCGAACGGCAGCGTGAGCGTGTGCGCCACGGAGTCGGGCAGCGACGGGTTGATCTCGTTCAACCAGGCGAACCGGAGTCCCGACGTCTGCGTCAGCAGCTGGCGCACCGTGATGACCGCGTGGGCCGGGTCCGCGACGGCGAGGTGGGCGCCGACCGGATCGTCGAGCCCGAGCCGGCCCAGCGTGACGGCCCGTCCCGTCAGGATCGAGACGACGCCCTTGGTGGCGCTCCACAGGTTGACCGGTGTCTCGGCGGCCAGGGCGTCGTTCCCGCTCGTGGCGACGAGGCAGTTCCGCCGGTAGATGCGCACCGTCGACGCGAGGTTCGCCGACGCGAAGGCGACGGCGTCGCGCACGGCGGCGGGGTCGAGGTCCACGTCCTCGGGCGGTGCCGAGGTGAACGCGTCGCTGCCGGAGGGGACGGCGCACCCTTCCGAGGTGCCTCGGGTGGCCGCGGTGCTCGAGGAGGTGGCCCTGTCGAACACGACGGGCGCGGCGCAGGAGGTCACCGCCAGCGCCGTCACGACGGCCGAGACCGTGGCGAGGCGTGCCACCCCCGCACTCCGCATGGCCGGATGATACGGGGGACCGGATCCACCTCGCCGCGTCGCCGGGCAGGTCCTGGGGATGTGGCAGTTGTCGCCCGGTGTAACGGGATTCCGAGAAATGGGTCGAATAGCCTGTTGCAGTGACCGGGTAGTCCACGTTCACTCGACAACACATCACTCATCGACCATGGAGGTCGGCAATGAACGACACAACGGCGTGTCGCCACTGCCAGGGCCTGGTCGCCGGTTCGGCGAACCAATGCCATCACTGCAAGCGCTGGTTGCGGGCACACAGCTACCGCACCCACCCCGGTCGCCGGTGACGGTCGCCTGACGGACGTCTCCGCCGGCGACCCGCCGCCGAGTCGCTCGGTGGCAGGCCGTGTGGCGGCCCCGAGGGCCGACCCGTAGATTCGCCACGTGGCCGACCAGGAGCACTTCGTCGAGGCGGCGTCGCCCTTCATGGACGCGTTGTACTCGGCGGCCCTCCGCATGACGCGGAACCGGTCGGACGCCGAGGACCTGGTCCAGGAGACGTACCTCAAGGCCTACCGGGCCTACGGACGCTTCGAGGAGGGCACGAACCTCCGCGCCTGGCTGTACCGGATCCTCACCAACACCTTCATCAACAGCTACCGCTCCAAGCAGCGCCGGCCCGACGAGAGCGACCTCGCCGACGTCGAGGACCTCTACCTCTATCGGCGCCTCGGCGGCCTGGAGACGGCGCAGCGCGGGCGGAGTGCCGAGGACGAGCTCCTCGACCTCGTCACCGACACGCAGGTGAAGGAGGCGCTCGAGTCGCTGCCCGAGCAGTTCCGGGTGGCCGTGCTGCTCGCCGACGTCGAGGGGTTCTCGTACAAGGAGATCGCCGAGATGCTGGACATCCCGATCGGCACGGTGATGAGCCGCCTCCATCGCGGAAGAAAAGCGCTCCAGAAGGCGTTGGCCGACTACGCACTGGATCGGGGCCTTGCCCCGGTCGCCCGATCCGAGACGACCAGTTGAGCGAGCGCCATGTCCGACGAAACCTGTGACGACGCCCTCACGGAGCTGTACCGGTTCCTCGACGGCGAGCTGGACGAGACCGTCAGGGTCCACATCGAGGCGCACCTGAACGGCTGCTCGACGTGCCTCGAGGCGTTCGACTTCGAGCTGGAGCTGCGCAAGGTCATCCGGAACCGCTGCCAGGACCGCGTGCCGGACGAGCTGCGCGACAAGGTCCTCCGCGCCATCGCCGAGTGCAACCCCGACGAGGCGGACGCCGACGCGTGAACGGCGGGTGCGGCCGGGCCCCGCGGGTTGCGTCGCACGTGGCGGGGCTGGATAACCTGACCCCGTGATCGCCTCTCTGTTCGCTGCGGCCCAGCACGTCTGGCACTTCTGGCTGGCGGTACCCCTTGCGCTCGGCGCGGTGACGCTGGTCATCGCCCTCGTCGCGGGCTACTTCTTCCGGGTCACCCGCACCCGCTACCCGCAGAAGTAGGGCCTCGGGGTGGCCGGCGCAGTCGACTGGGCTGTCGCCGAGCG
>JAEZFI010000081.1 GCA_023437745.1 Actinomycetes bacterium | reverse complement strand
CGTGACGCCAGCGTCACGGTTCACGCGACAGAACGGGGACGGAGCAGCGTTCGCGTTCGCCTGCTCGTCGTTCTCGCTGCCGTCGGGTTGCTGGTCGTCGCGAGCTGCACCGACGAGGACGCGGCACGCCGAGCCTCGGCGCCCACGTCGACACCACTCGACCTGGCGTCGCCGGGCCTCCACGAGCTGCCTCCCCCTCCCTTGAGCCCGCGGTCGGGTGAGGTGCGCGTCTGGACCGGATCCGAACTCGTGCTCTGGGGAGGCCGGTCCGGCGACCTCGACGGCGCCGGTCAGAGCCTCGGCGACGGCGCTCGCTTCGACGCGACGTCCGGCGCGTGGTCGTCGCTCCCGCCTGCGCCCTTCGAACCCAGCCTGTACCAGCCGATCGGGGCGTGGGACGGCGACGAGGTCATCGTGATCGGGACGGAGTGCGTCGTGGACCTGCCGCCGGCCACGTTCCTCAACGGACCCGACTGCCCTGGCGGTCCCGCTGCGGCAGCCTTCGATCCCGAGACGGACCGTTGGCGATCGCTGCCGCCGCCCCCGCTGCCCGACGACCCGTTCGGCAACTCGATCTCGCGGGGTGCACGGTCGCTGGGCGGCGACGGCGCTGCGCTCTTCGTGTGGTCGGGGCTGGGTAGCCCTGCGGGCTCCGCGATCCGGTGGGATCGCGGCACCGAGACCTGGTCGAGGTTCGACTCGCCGATCGACACGAGGGTGGTCGCGGTCTGCGTCGACACGGTGAGGGCGGAGGTGATCGCCACCCTGTCGCAAGCGCAGGTCAGCTCGACCTTCGTCCCCACGCCGGTGTACCGACTGGAGGCGGATCAGGGCGGATGGACGCCGGTCGCGACGACCACTGAGCCGATCGTCGGAACACTCGTGGGCTGCGGGGCCGGTGCGGCGGTGTTCCGACCCGATGTGGGAGGTCCGGCTGCCGTCGTCACCCTGTCGACCGTGGACGGCACCCTCCTGCAGGGGTCCGACGACGGCGGGCGGACGGATGCCCAGCTGCTGGGAGCCGATCTGGTCGCCGGCCCGTGGCTGATCCGCGACGGCTACCACGGCCCCGACGCCGAGATGACCGGGGTCCCGGCGGCGCGTCCGGCCGGCCCGGAGGTCCTCACGATCCGCACGATCTGGGCGCGGAGGGTGCACGGATCGACATGGGTGATCGCCGATCCCGAGCCGCCCACCGCATGGGATCCCGCCCCGTCGCCGGTGTTCACCGGTGATGGACTGATCATCGGCTCCCTCCTCGAGGGCAGCAGCCTGAGGTACTGGGTTCCGCCGCCCGAGCTGGCCGGCGGCGACTGATCCTGGGGTCCGGGGCTCGGCTATGGGGGGCGTGACCGGGGCCGGTAGCGTGCGTGGACGTGTCACGCGTCCTCGTCACCGAAGCCATCGCCGATCGCGGCCTCGAGCAGCTCCGCCAGGCGGGGCACGAGGTCGACGTCCAGCTCGACTTCACGCCGGAGAGCCTCCTCGACCTGGTCAAGGGGGCGCACGCGCTGATCATCCGGTCCGCCACCAAGGTGACCCGGGAGGTGCTGGAGGCGGGGAAGGACCTCGTGGTCGTGGGCCGGGCCGGCATCGGCCTGGACAACGTCGACACGGCGGCGGCCACCGAGCTCGGGGTGATGGTCGTCAACGCCCCGCAGTCGAACACCCTCTCGGCCGCCGAGCACACGATGGCGCTCCTCCTCGCCCAGGCCCGCAACGTCCCCCAGGCGCACGCCGCGCTGAAGGAGGGTCGCTGGGAGCGGTCGAAGTGGAACGGCGTCGAGCTGGCCGACAAGACCCTCGGCATCATCGGGCTCGGCCGCATCGGCCGCCTCGTCGCCCAGCGCAGCCTGGCCTTCGGGATGCGCCTCATCGCCTACGACCCCTTCGTGTCCGAGGATGCCGCACGCCGGATGTCGGTCGACCTGGTCTCGCTCGAGGAGCTGATGGCACGGGCCGACTTCGTCACCCTGCACCTGGCGAAGACCCCCGAGACGGTCGGCCTGATCGACGCCGACCTGCTCGCCAAGGCCAAGCCGGGCATCCGGATCGTCAACGTGGCCCGCGGCGGCATCATCGACGAGCAGGCGCTCGCCGACGCCGTTCGCAGCGGACACGTGGCGGGCGCTGCGATCGACGTCTTCTCCGAGGAGCCGTGCACCGACTCGCCGCTGTTCGGCGTCGACGAGATCGTGGTCACGCCGCACCTGGGCGCCTCGACCGTGGAGGCCCAGGACAAGGCCGGCGACACCATCGCCGAGATGGTCCAGCTCGCGCTGGCCGGCGACTTCGTGCCCTACGCGGTGAACGTGAGCGCCGGCGAGGTCTCCGAGACGGTGCGCCCGTACCAGTCCCTCGCCGAGAAGCTCGGCCGCCTGTACGCCGGCCTGGCGGGTCGCGCACCCGACGTGCTCGAGATCACCTACGCCGGGCAGATCGGCGAGTACGACACGAGGATCCTGACGCTCTCGGTCCTGAAGGGCTTCTTCGGGGTCGCCACCGACGTCCCGGTGAGCTACGTGAACGCCCCGCAGTTCGCCGAAGCCGCCGGCATGGAGGTGCGGCCGACCACCACGGTGACCTCGCACGACTACGTCAACCTGATCACGGTTCGGGGCAACGGCAACGCCGTCGCGGGCACGCTGATGGGCCTCAACAGCCAGCCCAAGGTCGTGATGGTCGACGACGCCGCGGTCGACATCCCGCCGGCGGAGCACATGCTCGTGGTCCGCAACGACGACACGCCGGGCATGATCGGCGCGGTCGGCACCATCCTCGGGAACGCCGGCGTCAACATCAACGACATGGTCGTCGGGCAGACCGCCGACGGGGTGGCGGCCCTGATGGTGCTCGTCACCGACCGCCCGGTCGATCCGGAGGTCGTCGCCGCACTCGAGGGCACGAACGGCATCGTCTCCGTCTCGGTCGTCATCGGCTGAACGGGCCCGAGGAATCTCTGCGCCGCCCACCGGGCGGTCGTACCATGACGTGGTGAACGCACCGACGGCTGGCGACCGTGGGGCGGCAGGGCCTTCGCGGGTGGGTCGTTTCGCGCTGCACGTGGCCTTCCTGGTCATGATGGTGCTCGGCGCGCTCCTCGCCAGGGCGTTCGTGCTGCCGCAGGCCTCGGGCTTCTCGCCGTGGTATCCGCCCGCCGGGCTCCTGATGGGGTACCTGGTGGTGGCGGGTTGGCGGTGGGCGCCGGTGGCCGTGATCGGCCGGTTCCTCGCCGTGTGGGTGGTGGACGTCGACCTGCTGCTCGACGATCCGGGGGGGCTCGTGGCCAAGGCCGTGGCGGTCGTCGTCGTCTACACGCTCGCCGCGGAGGCGCTGCGCCGGTTCGGGGTCGCTCGGCTGGGTGTGGCGGAGACGGCGTGGTTCATGGCCGTCGGGCTGGTGGCGGGGCCCGGCCTGGCCACGCTGGTCTTCAACGGGCTCGACGTGTGGCTGTCGAACGGGAACTGGAGCCAGACGGCGCTGCGCACGTACTGGGTCGGGGACTCCGTGGCGGTTGCGACCATCGTGCCGCCGATCGTGGCGGCGGAGGCCTGGTGGCGGGAGGGCCGGCGGTCGCTGAACCGCCGTGTCGTGGCCGAGAGCGACCAGATGGCGGTGGCGCTCGCGCTGGTCGGGGTTCCGATCGCGGCGTTCACCCTCGCGTCGGGGAACATGGCCTGGTACGGGCCGTTCGCACTCCTGCCGGTGCTCTGGGTGGCGTTCCGCTCGGAGCCCGTCGCCGCCACGGCCGGCCTGCTCCTCACGAACCTGCTGACGGCGCTCGCCGTGCGGACCGAGCTCGGGCCGACGCTCACCGTGTTGCAGGCGCAGATGCTCATGCTGTCGGCGGCGTCGGCGGGGCTGGCCATCCTCGCGATCAGCGTGGACCAGCGTCACCGCCTCACCGAGCTGATCGCCCGTGAGGAGCGCTACGCCACCCTGGTCGCGCACTCCCCGGCCACGGTGATCCGGTTCTCGGCGAAGGGGGTGATCCTCCCGCTGGGGGTCACCCGGCCGCCGGAGACGATCGCGAACGGCCTGGCGAGGCAGTGGGAGTCATTCGGTCCCCAGACGATCGAGACCGGCGTGCACCGGGTCATCACGTGGACCGCCGGCGATCCGGACGAGCCCGAGTTCTACGTCACCAACATCGCGGCGGAGCCGACGGGGGACGACGGTCTCGGCGCGGTGCTCACGGTGACCACGGACGTGACGGCGAGCCAGGAGGCCGAGGCGGAGTTCTCGATCCGGCTGCGCACCGACGGCCTGACGGGGCTCGCCAACCGCGAGCACGTGATGACCACGATCGACGCCACCCTCGCCGAAGGGGGCCGGCCCGTGGGCGTGGCAGTCATCGACATCGACGGCTTCCGGGCCATCAACCAGCGCGCCGGCTACGTCGGCGGCGACCGCATCCTGGTCGACGTCGGATCCCGGCTGACGACGTCCGTGAGGGACCTCGATCTCGTGGGGCGGATGGGGGACGACGAGTTCGTCGTCGTGCTCTCCGATCCGATCGGACCGGACGACGCCGGGCGTGTGATGGACCGCGTGCTCCACGGCATCCACACCGCCGGTTCGGCGCACGGCCTGGTGATGACGGCGTCGATCGGCGTCGCGTTCGCGTCGCCGGGGATGACCGCGAAGCAGCTCGTCGACGAGGCCCGGGGGGCGATGGAGCTCCGCCGCAGCGGCGGCGGCGACGGGTGGACGATGGTCGACGACGCCATGCGCACGAACTTCGGACGGACGCGCCGCCTCGCGGCGGAGCTGAGGACCGCGCTCGACACGGGCGAGCTGCACTTCGCGTACCAGCCGGTGGTGCTCCTGGCGGACCGGTCGGTCGTCGGGTTCGAGGTGCTCGTGCGGTGGGTCCGGCCCGACGGCGACTCGGTCTCGCCCGACGTGTTCATCCCGCTGGCCGAGCGAGTGGGTCTCGTCGGCGCGATCACCGAGCAGGCGCTCCACGACGCCGTCCGGCAGCTCGCCGCGTGGGACGTCGCCGGGATCGACCGCTACCACGTGTCGGTGAACGTCTCGGCGGCGGACCTCCTCGACGCCGAGTTCTGCGAGCGCCTCCTGGGGATCGTCTCGGGCGCCGGCATCGATCCGGGACGGCTGCGGCTGGAGCTCACCGAGACCGCCGTGCTCACGAACCCCGAGCGTGCGGTCGAGGTGCTCGGGGTGCTGCGCCAGGCCGGCCTCACGATCGTGCTCGACGACTTCGGCACCGGGTACTCCTCGCTCGCCCTGCTGCGCCAGCTCCCGGTCGACGTCATGAAGATCGACCAGAGCTTCGTCGTCGGCCTCCCCGATCCGAGTGACGCTGCGGTGGTCCGTCTGATCCTGGGCATGGCAGAGACGCTGCAGGTCGGCGTCGTCGCCGAGGGCATCGAGACCGAGGAGCAGCTCGCCTTCCTGCAGGAGGCCGGCTGCCGGGTGGGCCAGGGCTACCTCTTCGCCCGTCCGGCCGGCCCTGCCGAGCTCGACCGGCTGGTCGCTGCTCCCGCCCTCGGCCGTTCTGTGCCGTGAGACGCGCCAGATCTGGCGCGTCCCACGACACAGAACAGGGGAGAGGTCAGGGGCGCGGTCAGCGGAACGGCACCCAGGCCGTCTCGGCGAGGGTCAGCGGATCGTGCCCGCTGAGCGCGACGCCCGACAGGGCCCACAGGCGACCGTTCACCACGAACGTCCGCATGATCGGCGCCCAGTAGGCAAACCCGGGGTCGACCACGTCGCCCATCGGGACGACGGGCGTCACCTGCGGCGCTGCCGGCTCGATGGACACGCCGGCGCTGCCCGAGGAGGTGCCGCCGCCGCTCTGGCTGCGCTCCTCGCGTGCGGTGCCGTCGGGGGAGGGCGCCGTGGTCGTGGGGGCCACGGTGGTGGCGGGAGCGGTCGTGGTCGCCGCCTCGGTCGTGGTCGTGCCGTCGACCGCCGTGGTCGTCGGTGCGGCCTCGGTGGTGGTGGTGGTGGTCGTCGTCGGGGCCGGCTCGGGGCCGGGCTGGGACGGCGCGTGGGGCGCCGACGGGTCGTGGACGAGGCGCCCGACCTCGACGAGGCTGCGCCCGCCCACCCTGACGACGATGGCGCCGTTGCCGCTCTTCCCGCTGTCGTACCAGTTGCCGATGATGGCGGCCATGCGGCGTTCCGCATCCCAGGTGAAGGCGTGCGGGTCGCTGCCCGCGTTGAGCGAGCCGCCGGGGATGATCAGGCGGTCGATCTCGACGGGGTTCGTCGGGTCGCCGGTGTCGTAGAGGGCGATCTTGGCGCCGGTCCTTCGCCCCTGGTCCGTGGCCTCGACGCCGACGCCGAGGACGAGTCCATCGCCGATCGGGTGGAGGTAGTCGGAGAAGCCGGTGACCTTCAGCTCGCCGAGGACCTTGGGGGCGGTCGGGTCGGCGAGGTCGAGCACGTAGAGGGGATCGGTCTGCCGGAAGGTGACCACGTAGCCGCGGTCCCCTTCGAACCGGACGCCCTGGATCCGCTCGGTCGGGCCGAGCCCCACGACCTTGCCGACCTCGGCGAGGGCGTCGCCCGAGGTCTCGAGGATCGTCACCCGGGAGCTCGACGGCTCGAACACCGGCTCGGACGTCGTCGCGATCTCGGGCGATGCGGCGCCCGGCTCGACGGGCATCGGCATGGGCATCGGTCGCACGATGCCACCGGAGCCCTCGGTCGTCGTGGCGATCCGCAGCCTGCCCTCGTACTCCGACATGGCGTACTGGTTGATGGCCGTCCCTTCGACCCGGCCCGAGGCGACGTAGGTGGCCGTCCCGGGCGAGTCGATGCCGAAGCGGTGGACGTCGGTGTACATGGAGCCGTCCGGGACCGCCCGGTCGCCGCCGTCGTCCGTCGGGTCCGGGTAGCGGGTCGTGGCCACGTAGAGGCTCGTCGGAGAGGCGTAGGTGATGCCGGCGTCCGCCGCGAGTCCCATGGCTTCGAGCGAGCCGAGGCCGTCGGAGATCGACACGACGGTCAAGGTCGAGAAGCCCGAGAAGTCGTGCGGGCGGTACATGTCAGCGCAGTCCACGAGGGGTGTGCGGGTGCCGTCCTCGGCGACCGTCGAAGGGAGCCAGGCCTCCACGCCGGACTGCTCGATGACGGTGCGGTTCTGCGCCTCGGCCGCCTTCGTGCCCGCATCGTCCCGCGGGTACACGAAGCCCAGACCGGTCGGCTGCGACGAGCGCATGACGAGCCGGACCACCCCGTCGGCCAGCCGGCCCGCCGTGATGGAGCCGTCGACGGTGACCGCCCCTGCCAGCGTCGGCGCCGCGCCGCTCAGGTCGACCTCGGCGATGCGGGTCCGCTCCTGGTACGGGGCGTAGCTCGACCGGCTGGCGTCCTCGACCGTCATCTCCGAGTAGTCGGGGGTGCCCAGGACGTACGCACGGTCACCGACGAGGAAGAGCGACTGTGCGTACATGCCCAGGTCGAGCGTCCCGCTGAGCGCCGGGACGCCGTCGATGGAGATCGCGACGAGCATCCGGTCCTGGACCGTCACGACCCGTCGACCGTCGGTCTTGACGAGGTCGGCCTCGTCGACGCCGGCTTCCTGGTTGTTGGTGCCCGTCGTGGCGGTGCCGTCGGCGTCCCTCGCGGAGCTCTCGAAGGCCATGGTGGTGGGCGGCGCCGCCGGTGACGCCATGGGCACCTGGGCGCCTGCGGCGTCCTCGGCGCTCGCCCTTCCGGCCACCGAGTCCTCGGCGGCGTAGGCGAAGCCGCCCGCACCGTCGAGTCCCCACGGGCCGACCCGGTCCAACGCCTGCTGCTTGATCCACGACAGGTAGTCGTCGCACGCGTCGAACGCCACGAGGGCGGCGATCGGTCGAGCCGACAGCTCGGTGGTCGTCGGTGGCGCGACCTTCGACTCGTCGGTGCATCCGGCGACGAGTGCCAGTGCGGTCGTCGTGGTCGCGAGCAGCGTGCCCAGTCGTCTCATGGTCCACCCCTTCGAGGTCATGGACACTGTGACGCTCGTCGCCCCCGTTCCGGTTCCCGGCCACTGCGAGAAATCCCACCTCGCGATCCGTTCTGTTCCAGGCAGAGCTGCGCCGGCGCAGCTCTCCCTGGAACAGAACCAGTGGGGTGAGGGGGTCAGGAGGTGACGGGGAGCCAGGCGGGGCGGGTCGCCTCGTACTCGCTGATCCGGTCGGCGACCTTCAGGGTGATGCCGATGTCGTCGAGCCCCTCGAGGAAGCGGTGCTGCACCGAGTCGTCCAGCTCGAACGGCACGGTGAGGCCGGCGCCGGGAGCGGAGAGCACCTTCGAGCGGACGTCGATGGTGATGACCTGGTCGGGCTCCGCCTCGACGGAGCGGAGCAGCGCCTCGCCGACCTCGGGCGTCACCTCGACGCAGACCAGCCCGTTCTTGGCGGCGTTGTTGCGGAAGATCGGCCCGAACTTCGGGGAGACGACGGCAGCGAACCCGTACTGGACGATCGCCCAGACGGCGTGCTCACGACTGGAGCCGGTGCCGAAGTTCTGACCGGCGAGGAGGATCCGCGCCCCGGCGTACTGCTCCTGGTTCAGCACGAAGTCGCGGTCGTCGCGCCACTCGCTGAACAAGCCCTTCTCGAAGCCGGTGCGCTCGACGCGCTTCAGCCAGTCGGAGGGGATGATCTGGTCGGTGTCGACGTCCGACCGGTCGAGCGGGACGGCGGTGCCGGTGATCTCGATGACGGGTTCCATGTGTGCTCTCGTTCCGTGCGTTCGTGGGTGCGTTCGTGGGTGGGGTTGGGCGCTGCCGCCTCAGCGGGCGGGCAGGTCGGCGGGGTCGGCGAAGTGGCCGGCGATCGCCGTCGCGGCGGCGACAGCCGGCGAGACGAGGTGCGTGCGTCCGCCGCGGCCCTGCCGGCCCTCGAAGTTCCGGTTCGACGTGGACGCCGACCGCTCGCCCGGGGACAACGTGTCGGGGTTCATGCCCAGGCACATCGAGCACCCCGGCTCGCGCCAGTCGAAACCGGCGTCGAGGAGCACCTTGTCGATGCCCTCGGCCTCGGCCTGCGCCTTGACCTGATGGCTGCCGGGCACGACGTACGTGCGGAGGTTCGAGGCCACCCGCCGACCCTTCGCCACGTCGGCGACGGCGCGCAGGTCTTCGATGCGACCGTTGGTGCAGCTGCCGATGAAGATCACGTCGACCGGGACGTCCTTCATCGGGGTGCCGGCCTGGAGGCCCATGTACTCGAGGGCCCGCTCGGCGGCGTTGCGCTCGACGGGATCGGCGAACGAGTCGGGCTCGGGCACCCGCCCCGACAGCGGCACGACCTGGCCGGGGTTGGTGCCCCAGCTGAGGAAGGGCTCGATCTCGGCGGCGTCGAGGTGGACCTCCTTGTCGAAGGTCGCCCTCTCGTCGGTGACCAGCGTGCGCCACTCCTCGACCGCGGCGTCCCAGTCGGCACCCTTGGGTGCCCGCGGGCGGCCCTGGATGTAGTCGAAGGTGGTCTGGTCGGGAGCGATCAGGCCGGCCTTGGCGCCCGCCTCGATGCTCATGTTGCAGACCGTCATCCGGCCCTCCATGGACATCTCACGGATGACCGAGCCGCGGTACTCGGCGATGTAGCCGATGCCGCCGCCGGTACCGAGGACGCCCATGATCGCGAGGATCACGTCCTTGGGGGACACGCCGGGGCGCAGCTCGCCGTCGACGTTCACGGCGAGCGTGCCGAGCGGGCTCTGGGGGAGCGTCTGCGTGGCCAGCACGTGCTCGACCTCCGAGGTGCCGATGCCGAACGCGAGTGCGCCGAACGCACCGTGGGTGGCCGTGTGGCTGTCCCCGCAGACGATCGTCATGCCGGGCAGGGTGATGCCCTGCTCGGGGCCGACGATGTGGACGATGCCGTTGTTGGCGTGGCCCATCGGGTAGATCGTGATGCCGAACTCCTCGGCGTTGGCCCGGAGGGTGTTGATCTGCTTGCGGGAGATCGGGTCGGCGATCGGCTGGTCGATGTTGGCCGTGGGGATGTTGTGGTCCTCGATGGCCAGCGTCAGCTCCGGGTGCCGCACGCCGCGGCCCGCCATGCGCAACCCGTCGAACGCCTGCGGGCTGGTGACCTCGTGGATCAGGTGGAGGTCGATGAAGAGGAGGTCGGGCTCGCCCTCGCTCCGGTGGACGAGGTGTCGGTCCCACACCTTCTGGCTGAGGGTCGTCGGACCGCTGCTGGTCGTTGCCATCGTGCTGCTCCGTCTGCCCATCGGCGTGGGCGAGGTTGATCGTCTCATACTGTGGGACTACTGTCTCACCCGTGGACTCCACTGTACGCGGCGCCGGCACCATCGACAAGGCGATGGCGGTCGTCGCGCTCGTGACGGACGCGCCGCGCACGCTGGCCGAGCTGGTCGAGGTCTCCGGGCTCCCACGCGCCACGGCGCACCGGCTCGCGCTGTCGTTGGAGGGCCACGGCCTCCTCCGACGCGACCTCGACGGCCGCTTCGCCCTGGGCCTCCGCTGGATCACGACCGGCGTGCGAGCGGCAGAGGGCTTCCCGCTCGCCGACGTGGCCCGACCGCACCTCGAGGCACTCCGCGACGAGACCGGCGAGTCGGTCCAGCTCTACGTCCGTGAGGGCGATCACCGCCGGTGCGTGGTGGCGGTCGACTCACCCCATGAGCTGCGGACGATCGTGGCGACCGGCGCCCTGCTGCCGCTGGAGCGGGGTTCGGCCGGTCGCGTCCTCACGGGTCCGGTCGGTCGTGCCGGGTGGATCGAGACGGTGGGCGACCGCCAGGAGGGCGTGGCCTCGGTGTCGGCCCCGGTCGTCGGCCCCGACGGAGGCGTGCTCGCCGCGGTCAGCGTGTCGGGACCGATCGACCGGATCGGCCGTGCTCCCGGGCGACGCCACGGCGAGGCGGTGGCGACCTCCGCGCACAAGATCTCGATCGCCCTGGCCTGACCGGCGTGAGGTGAGGTCCCGGCGACCGGGCCTCAGCCCAGCGCGGCCACCTCGTCCTCGAGCTCCATCCAGTGGCGGTGGCGGGCGGGGTCGATCTCGCCGGACTCGACACGGGCGAGGACGGCGCAGCCCGGCTCGTTCCGGTGCGAGCAGTCGTCGAACCGGCATGCCTCCGGTGCGTCGGTGATCTCCGGGAAGGCGAGCGCGACGCCCTCCTGCGCACGCCAGAGCGCGAGTGCTCGCACACCCGGCGTGTCGAGCAGGTAGCCGGTGTCCGGCAGCGGGATCAGCTCGGCGGCGGTGGTCGTGTGCCGGCCCTTGAGGTCACCGTCCCGCACCTCGGCGGTCACCTGCCGCTCCGATCCGAGGAGGTGGTTGACGAGGGTGCTCTTGCCGACGCCGGACGCGCCGATGATCGCCGCCGTGCCGTTGCCGTGGAGCGTCGCCCGCAGCGCCTCCATCCCCTCGCCGGTGAACGCGGAGACCACGAGGATCGGCACGCCGGGTCCGGAGTGCGCTGCGACGGCCACCTGGTCGGCGTGCTCGGGCACCAGGTCGCACTTCGTGAGCACGACGATCGGGTCCGCTCCGCTCTGGTGCGCGAGCGCCAGCTCACGCTCGAGGCGCCGGGCCGACACGCCGGGGACGAGGCCCTGCACGACCCACACCACGTCCATGTTCGCCGCCATCACCTGGGCGCGGTGGGCGCCGCGGGCCGCCCTGCGCTCGAAGCGGCTCCGCCGGGGGAGGACCAAGCCCACACGGCCCTGGTCCGGATCGAAGCCCACCCAGTCCCCGGCGACGGTGTCCTTCGCCGCGGTGGTGTTCGACGCCCGCTCGGGGGCGCCGGGCGAGCGCCACACGGTGACCACGCCGCGGTCGCAGCGAGCGAGCCGCGCGGGGACGAGGTCGGCGGTCGCGCCACGTTCCGACGCGGCGACCCACTCGGCCTCCCAGTCGTCGTCCCACCCCATCGCGGCGAGGACGCCGGCCGGGTCGATCGCGGGGCTCATGGACGGCGATCGTAGAGTGGGCAGGTGGACCGACACCTCGACGTGGTCGCCGCGATCGACATCGGCACGAACAGCGTCCACATGGTGGTGGCCCGTCGCGCCGCCGGCGTGCGCTTCGAGGTCATCACCCGCCACAAGGAGATCGTGCGGCTGGGTTCGGGGGCCGGCGAGATGAAGGAGCTCACCGCCGAGGCCATCGACCGCGGGATCGCCGCGCTCCTGCGCTGCCGCCAGATCGCCGAGCACCACGAGGCCCACATCGTGGCAGTGGCCACGTCGGCGGTCCGAGAGGCGGAGAACCGCCACGACTTCCTCCAGCGGGCGCGTGACGAGGCCGGGATCGACGTGGAGGTCGTCTCCGGTGTCGAGGAGGCACGTCTCATCCACCTCGGCGTGCTGCAGGCGCTGCCCGTCTGGGACAAGACGATCCTCCTCTGCGACATCGGCGGTGGGAGCACCGAGCTGCTGCTGGGTCGAGGGGACGAGGTGCTGGCCTCGCGGTCCTTCAAGCTCGGCGCCATCCGGTCGAGCCGCCGGTTCTTCCCCGACGGCGTGGCGGACGGTGCGTCGGTCGGCGCGGCCCGTCGTTCGATCCGCGACATCGTCACCCCGTTCGCCGGGGAGCTGGCGTCCAGCGACATCGACGTGCTGGTGGGCTCGTCCGGCACGATCGAGACCGTGGTGACGATGGCGCTGGCGCAGGCGGGCGACGTGCCGAGGTCGGTCAACGCACAGGTGGTCACGGCCGAGCAGGTGTCGGCAGTGGTCGCGCAGCTCTGCGAGGCGCCGTCGCTCGCCGCCATCCGCAAGCTGAAGGGCGTGGACGGCGATCGGGCCGACATCCTCGTCGCCGGGGCGCTGATCCTCGACGAGGTCATGTGCGCCGTACGGGCACCGTCCCTCACGTTCTCCGACTCGGCGCTGCGCGAGGGAGTGTTCCTCGACACGGTGCGCCGGCACGACCCCACCCACGCGGACCACCGGCTCCACGACCTCCGCCGGGAGAGCGTGCTGCACCTGATGGAGCTGTGCGAGGAGGACCCCGCGCACGCGTTCGCCGTCGCGCGCCTGGCGGACGACCTGTTCGTGGGGCTCGCGGACGAGCTGGCGTTGGACCACGAGCACCGGGAGCTCCTCGAGGCGGCCGCCCTCCTCTCGAACGTCGGGCTGTCCATCTCGCACAGCCGGCACCACCACCACAGCTACTACGTGATCCGGAACTCGGAGCACCTCGTGGGGTTCACGGACCGCGAGACGGAGCTGATCGCGCAGGTCGCCCGGTACCACCGGAAGTCGGCCCCGAACGAGCGGCACGAGGCGTTCGCCCGCCTCGACGCCGTGGACCGGGAGCTGGTTCGGCGGCTCGCCGCCCTGCTGCGCGTGGCGATCGGCCTCGACCGCTCACATCGGGGCCTGGTGGAGGACGTCGAACTCACGGTCGACGACGACGCCGTCACGATCGGGATCGGCCCGGCGGATGTCGACCTGTCGCTGGAGTGCTACTCGGCGACCGAGCGCAGAGGCCTGCTCGAGACCGTGTCGGGCCGGGACGTCAGGATCGTCCCGGCCCACTGACGGGTGCAGCCGGGGTCACTTGGCGGCGATGCGCTCCAGCAGTTCGACCATCCGCTCCTCGTTGGTGAGCTCGACCGGCTCGCCCTGCCTGGCCTTGCGGCGATCGGCGAGCTTGTTCAGCGGGAGCACCACGAGGAAGTAGATCGCCGCGGCGATGATCAGGAAGTTCAGCAGTGCGGTGATGAACCGGCCGTAGTAGACGATCCCGTCGCCGATCTCCAGCGTGAGGTCGTTGAAGCTCGGCTTGCCCACGATGGCACCGATGAGCGGCATCAGGACGTCGTCGGTGAACGACGAGACGACGCTGCCGAACGCAGCGCCGATCACGACGCCGATGGCGAGGTCGACGACGTTGCCCCTCATGATGAACTTCTTGAACCCGTCGAGCATGGCGGTGGTCCTTTCGTCGGTGTTCCGGGGAGGTCCCCGACGCCGGACGCTACAACCTGAGGTCGCCCCCTGACCGTGATGCCGAAGGCCTCGCGGCCGTCGGTGGGCCGATCCGAGCGTCGTCAGGCCTCGATGGCGCGCACGGTGACGCGCATGTCGCCCGACGGCGCCGCGTAGTGGACCGTCTCGCCCACCTTGGCGCCCATCAGCGCGGCGCCCATCGGCGAGGTGGGGGAGATGACGTCGAGGTCGTCGTGCTGCTCCTCGATCATCCCGACCAGGTACTTCTCCTCGTCGTCGTCGCCCTCGTAGGTGATCGTCACGACGCAGCCGGCGGTGACCGTCGACCCGTCGCTGCCCTCGATGATCACGGCGTTCTCGATCAGGGCGGCGAGGTGCCCGATGCGGGCCTCCATCTTCCCCTGCTCGTCCTTGGCGGCGTGGTAGTCGCCGTTCTCGGACAGGTCGCCCATCTCGCGGGCGGCCTCGATCTTGCGCGCGATGTCGATCCGACCGGTGGTGCGGAGGTGCTCGAGCTCGGCGCTCAAGCGCGCATGGGCATCCTTGGAGAGTTCGTACGTCTCGGCCATGCGAACCGAATCTACCGGGCGGAAACCCATCTGCTGTCGACGGGGTCCGGCGCTACACTCGACGTCGTGTTCCGGCACCCGTCCTCTGTCATCGTCATTCCGTAGCGCACGTCGACCCCGACGTGCGCCCGACCGTCCACTTCGGTGGGCGGTTTTTGGTTTCCGGCCACGCCACCCACGGCCGAGCCGCCCGAGCCCCGCCCCCCTGAGACCCTGAGAGATCCTGACATGAGCACCAGTCCCCGCATCGCGGTCGTCGGCGGCGACGGCATCGGCCCCGAGGTCATCGCCGAAGCCCGCAAGGTCGTCGAGGCGACGGGGGTGCGGCCCGAGTGGATCGAGTACGACCTGGGCGCGCACCGCTACCTCGAGGACGGGGTGGTCCTCCCCGACGAGACCCTCGAGGAGTGGCGGGGCCTCGACGCGATCCTCCTCGGCGCCGTCGGCGACCCGGCCGTGGGCGTGGCGGCACCCGCTGGCCTCGTCGAGCGGGGGATCCTGCTGAAGATGCGCTTCGAGCTGGACCAGTACATCAACCTGCGCCCGTTCAAGTTCGGGGGCTCGTCGACCCGTGGCACGGTCGACTTCGAGGTCGTCCGCGAGAACACCGAGGGCACCTACGCCGGCGAGGGCGGGTTCCTCCGCAAGAACACCGTCCACGAGATCGCCACGCAGGGGTCGGTGAACACCCGCCACGGGGTCGAGCGGTGCGTCCGCTACGCCTTCGGCCGGGCCCAGGCCACCGAGCGCAAGCTCCTCACGCTCGTGCACAAGAAGAACGTGCTGACGTTCGCCGGCGACCTGTGGCAGCGGACCTTCGACGAGGTCGCGGCGGAGTTCCCCGACGTGACCACCAACTACCAGCACGTCGACGCGGCCTGCATCCACTTCGTCGAACGCCCCGAGCAGTACGACGTGATCGTCACCGACAACCTGTTCGGCGACATCCTCACGGACCTCGGCGGCGCGGTCGCCGGTGGCGTCGGCTACGCGGCCAGCGCCAACCTCAACCCGTCCCGCACCGGCCCCTCGATGTTCGAGCCGGTGCACGGCACCGCACCCGACATCGCCGGGCAGCAGAAGGCCAACCCGATCGCCGCGATCATCAGCGCAGCGCTGATGCTCGAGTTCCTGGGCGAGGCCGACGCCGCGTCCCGCATCCAGAAGGCGTGCGCCGACCCCGAGCGCTACGCCGGATCCACCTCCGAGATCGGCGACGCCATCGCCGCCGCGGTCTGACACCGGGTCCCACACCGCCCGGACGAACAGGGAGAGCACGTCATGCCCATCACGCCCACCGAGAAGATCTGGATGAACGGCCGGATGGTCGACTGGGACCAGGCCAGCGTGCACGTCCTCACCCATTCGCTGCACTACGGGATGGGCGTGTTCGAGGGCATCCGCGCCTACGAGACCGCGTCGGGTCCGGGCGTGTTCCGCCTCACGGAGCACATCGAGCGCCTCTTCCAGAGCGCCCACATCCTGATGATGGAGATCCCGTACACCGTCGCCGAGCTGGTCGAGGCGACCAAGGACGTCGTGCGAGCCAGCGGGCTGCCCGGCTGCTACATCCGGCCGATCGCCTACTACGGCTACGGCGAGATGGGGTTGAACACCCTGCCGTGCACGGTCGACGTCGCCATCGCCTGCTGGCCGTGGGGCGCCTACCTGGGCGACGACGCCGTCACCAAGGGCGTGCGGATGAAGATCAGCTCGTGGACCCGCCACGACAACAACACGATGCCGCCCGCTGCCAAGACCACCGGCAACTACGTCAACTCCAGCCTCGCCAAGATCGAGGCGCTGAAGGCCGGCTACGACGAGGCGATCATGCTCAACCCCGGAGGGTTCGTCTCGGAGTGCACGGGCGAGAACATCTTCGTGGCACGGCACGGGAAGCTGATCACCCCGCCGCTGGCCGCCGGCGCGCTCGAGGGCATCACGCAGTACACGGTGATGGACATCGCCCGGGACCTCGGCTTCGAGGTCGAGTTCGGCAACCTGACCCGCAGCGACCTGTACATCTCCGAGGAGATGTTCGTGTGCGGCACCGCGGCCGAGGTGTCGGCCGTCAACTCCGTCGACGATCGGGCGCTCCCGTGCCCCGGCCCGATGACCACGGCGATCGCCGAGGAGTACGCCAAGACGGTGCGCGGCCAGGTCGATCGCTACAAGGACTGGGTGGAGCTCGTCGGATGAGCTCGACCACGGTCCGGGCCGGCCGGCCCGGCGACGGCATCGCCTGGGTGGAGCTCGTCGGATGAGGTCGAGCCGATGAACGACCTTCCAGGGGTCGGCGCGGCGCCGGAGGTCCCCTCGGCCGTCGAGGTGTTCGACACCACGCTGCGCGACGGCGCCCAGTTCGAGGGCATCTCGCTGACGGTCGAGGACAAGCTCCGCGTCGCCGAGCAGCTCGACTGGCTGGGCGTGCACTGGATCGAGGGCGGCTTCCCGCAGGCCAACCCGAAGGACGCCGAGTTCTTCCGGCGGGCGCCCGAGGAGCTGCGCCTCACGACGTCCACCCTGGTGGCGTTCGGCTCGACGCGCCGCCCCGCCGGCAAGGTCGACGTGGACCCGACCCTCCGTGCGCTCGTCGACGCCGGCGTGTCGACGGTGTGCATCGTGGGCAAGAGCTCCGAGTTCCACGTGACGCAGGCCCTGGGCACGGACCTCGACGAGGGCGTGGCCATAGTGGCGGACTCGGTCCGGTTCCTGCGGGCCGCGGGCCTGCGGGTGCTGTTCGACGCCGAGCACTTCTACGACGGCTACAAGGCGAACCCCGCCTACACGCTCCGTGTGCTCGAGGCGGCCGCCATGAACGGCGCGGAGACCCTCGTCCTGTGCGACACCAACGGCGGGTCGCTGCCCCACGAGGTGCAGCGCATCACCGGCGAGGTCGTGTCGTACTTCGAGGGCGTGCGCATCGGGTCGCACACCCAGAACGACTCCGGTTGCGCGGTGGCCAACACCGTGGCGGCGGTCGTCGGCGGCGCCACCCACGTGCAGGGGACGGTCAACGGCTACGGCGAGCGCACCGGCAACGCGAACCTCATGACCGTGATCCCCGACCTCACGCTGAAGCTGGGGATCGCGACGTTGCCCGAGGGGCGGATGGATCGGCTCACCGCCGTGTCCCGGCACGTGGCCGAGCTGGTGAACCTGCCGCCCCACCCGGCCGACCCGTACGTCGGTTCCTCGGCGTTCGCCCACAAGGGCGGCCTGCACACCTCGGCACTGGGCAAGGTCGGCGGCGCGAGCTACGAGCACGTCGACCCATCCGTGGTGGGGAACCGGACGCGCGTGCTCGTGTCCGACCTCGGCGGGCGCGCCGGCATGGCGATGAAGGCGGCCGAGTTCGGGGTGGACCTCGACGACCGTGCGGCCGCCGAGCTGTCGGAGCGCCTCAAGGGCCTGGAGGCCGAGGGCTTCGTGTTCGAGGCGGCGGACGCCTCGCTCGAGCTGCTGATGCGCCGGGCGAGCGGCTGGGAGCACGACTTCTTCGACGTGGAGGCGTACCGCGTCTCCTCGTACCACCGGGAGGGCGCGGCCTCGCCCGACGGGCAGCCCGAGGTCACGACCGAGGCGACCGTCAAGGTCTGGATCGGCGACGATCGGATCGCGGCCGTGGGGGAGGGCAACGGCCCGGTCAACGCCCTGGACGCAGCGCTCCGCAACGCGCTCGCCGAGCGGCTCCCGGCGCTGACCCCGATCCACCTGACGGACTTCCGCGTGCGCGTGCTCGACGCCCAGGTGACGTCCGGGAACGCCGACACCGGTGCTGTCGTCCGGGTGCTGATCGACTCGAGCGACGGCGACGAGACCTGGACGACCATCGGCGTCTCGCCCAACGTGATCGAGGCGTCGTGGATGGCGCTGGTGGACGCCCTCGTCTACGGGCTGCTCCGGGCCGAGGCTCGCTCCGGCAGGGATGCGGCCGCCGGTCCCACACCGGCCAGCGAGTAGGTTCAGGGCCCGTGTCGGCTCCACGTTTCGTCCCCAGGCCCGCCGCCCGGCGGGTGCGCACCTACCAGTCCCCGCCGCGTCGACCCACGCCGTGGTTGGCCGACCGTCCCGGAGAGCTCGACGGCCGCCAGCCCGAGGGCGAGCTGCTCGGCTCGCAGGGGCCGGACCAGGGCTACGCGCTGACGATCGCCAAGGCGCTCGCGCCGTCGCTCCACCTCCGCACGGGCGAGCACCTCGCCGACGTCCTGGCGGGCGCCGCTGCGGTGGCGACGAAGCGCTCCTCGATCTTCGGGCGGGCGCCGATGCGCGAGGACCTCGACGTCGCGTTCGGGATCTGGGGGTTCCTCCGGAAGGACCCGTCGAAGGAGCTGGTCGCCCTGCGCGGCGAGCTGTTCGAGGAGTGCCACGTCCCGCACTTCTACGAGCGGACCCGCCGCATCGCCGACGCGGTGCCGGCCGAGGTGCTCGAGCAGTCCGCCGACGACATCCTGGCGCTCGCCAAGGACGACTGGCGCACCGTCATCCACGTCTGAGCGCTCCGAAGCGGCCGCCTCAGGGGTGGATGTCGACGGGGGTGCCCAGCGGGACCGTCGCCCGGAGCAGGTCGATCGTGGCGTTCTCCATCCGGACGCAGCCGTTCGACGCCATCTGACCGAGCAGGTCGGGCCGGTTCGTCCCGTGCAGCGCGATCACCGGCACGCCCCCGCTGAACTGGTCCAGGGCCTGGCTGTACGCCGACAGCGCGAGGATGCCGGTGCCGTACGATCCGCCGCCGCGGGCCATCGAATCGGTCACGTAGAAGCGGCCCGTCGGCGTCGGTGAGCTCGCCCGTCCGATCACCACGGGCGCGTCGTGCACGATCGTCGGCCCGTCGTGGAGGCGCACCCGTCGCTCGGAGAGGGACACCTCGATCCGGTAGGAGGTGGTCGTCAGGGTGACGTCCGACGCCCGGACCCAGCCCTCGGTGGTGTGCGGGCGGACCGGCAGCGCCACCCGGAGCCAGTCGCCGCGCTGCTCGGTCACGAGGAAGGTCGCGCTGCTGCCGAAGGCCGTCGGGCTGCCGAAGACCCACCCCTCCGCGCTGGCGTGCCGACCCTGCACCGGGTTGTCGACGGTGGGGATGCCCGGCGCGCCGGGACGGTCGCCGGTGAACGCGGCCCAGGTCGACCGGGCGGAGCGCTCGGCGGCGGGGACGTCGGCCACCTCGCCGGGCGCCTGGGCGAGCACCTGCAGCTCGGGGACCACCGCAGTGGCGATCACGTGGACGTTCGGGTTCACCGCGGGCGGCGCGGTCGTCGACGGCTCGGTCGGCCGCACGATGACGGTGCCGACGGTGGTGGTGGGCGCGGCGGCGGGTGGGGCGACGGGGTCGTCGTCGGAGAGGACGACGAACGCCGACAGGCTCAGCACGGCCACGGCGGACAGCCCCATGACGGCCGAGCGGATCCGGCGCACGGTGGTCGAGGGCTCCACGGGCATCGGGGTCAAGCGTACGGGTCGGGCCGCGTGAGCCCACCGGCAGGGCCGGTAGCGTGCGGGCCGTGTCCGACGTCCGAGTCCGCTTCGCCCCGTCACCCACCGGCTACCTCCACCTCGGCAGCGCGCGCACGGCGTTGTTCAACTGGCTGTGGGCCCGTCACGTGCAGTCGCAGGGCGGATCGGCCCAGTTCCTGCTGCGCATCGAGGACACCGACCAGGCGCGCAGCCAGCCCGAGCTGATCGAGGTCATCTTCGAGGCGATGACCTGGCTGGGCCTCGACTGGGACGGTGAGCCGGTCTTCCAGAGCGCCAACGCCGAGCGGCACGCCGCGGTGATCGACGGCTTCCTCGCCTCGGGCCTCGCCTACCGGTGCGACTGCACGCAGGAGCAGGTGGCGGAGCGGAACAAGGCCGCCGGTGGGCCGCCCGGCTACGACGGGTTCTGCCGGGACCGCGGGGTGTCCGCCGACGAGCCGCACGTCGTTCGCTTCATGGTCCCCGACGGGGGCACCACGGCCTGGACGGACCTGGTCCGCGGCGACATCTCGTTCGAGAACCGAAACCTCGAGGACTTCGTGCTGCGCCGGCGTGACGGCTCGCCGATGTTCCTCGTCGCCAACGCCGTGGACGACCTCGACATGGGCATCACGCACGTGATCCGGGGCGAGGACCTCATCAACGTGACGCCCAAGACGATCCTCCTGCGCGAGGCGCTGGGCGAGTCGACAGCGCTCGTGTACGGGCACCTCCCGCTGATCGTCAACGAGCAGCGCAAGAAGCTGTCCAAGCGTCAGGGCGACGTGGCGATCGAGGACTACCGGGGTCGTGGCTTCCTTCCCCAGGCGATGACGAACTACCTCGCCCTCCTGGGCTGGGGGCCGCCCGACGGCGTCGAGGTCCGGCCGATCGAGGAGATCATCGACCTCTTCGAGATGACCGACGTGAACCCAAGCTCCGCCATGTTCGACGTGAAGAAGCTCGAGTCGATCAACGGCGAGTGGATCCGGCGCATGGCCCCCGAGGACTTCGAGGCCGAGGGCCTGGCCCTGCTCCTGGACCAGCCATGGGGTGACCGCGCCGATCGCGACACGTGGTCGAAGATCGCGCCCGAGATGCAGACGCGGCTGAAGGTGATGAACGACCTGCCCGACCAGGTCGACTTCCTGTTCCTCGCCGAGCCGGCGGTCGACCCGGCGGCGTGGGAGAAGGCCGTGGCCGGCAACGACGCGGCGCCCGGGCTGCTCGATGCAGCGATCCGGGCCTATGACGGGATGGGCGAGTGGACCGCCGAGGCCCTGCACGCCGTGACCATGGAGCTCGCCGAAGCTGCCGGCCTGAAGCTGGGCAAGGCGCAGGCACCCATCCGGGTCGCCCTGACCGGGCGATCGGTTGGCCCGCCGCTGTTCGAGTCGATGGTGGTCCTGGGGCGGGACCGCACCCTGGAGCGCCTCCGGTCCGCTCGGGCCGCACTGTCCGGCTCGGCGGACGCAGGGGCGGGCTGAGCAGGGCGACGGGTGGGGGAGGATCGGCCCCGGTCGAGGGTGCGCAGGTGGGTGGTCCGGGTGGCGATCCTGGCGCTTCCCGCCTACCTGGTCGTCACCTTCGTCCAGGTGTGGATGGCCACGCGGTGGGACGACCGGAGTCGCACCGATGCCATCGTCGTGATGGGCGCGGCGCAGTACGACGGGCGCCCGTCCCCGGTGCTGCAGGGTCGCCTCGACCACGCACTGGCCCTGTGGCGGGACGACGTGGCCCCCCGCATCGTCGTGACGGGGTCCAAGCAGCCGGGGGACCGGGTGACCGAGGCGTTCGCCGGGCTCGAGTACCTGCTGAAGGCCGGGGTGCCCGAGGACGACGTGGTGGTCGTCGACGACGGGACGTCGACGGCGGAGTCGTTGGCTGCGAGTGGGCGGGTGCTCGACCGCCTCGACATCGATCGAGTCACGATCGTGTCGGACCCCTATCACTCGTTCCGCTTGGTGGGGATCGCCGACGAGGAGGGCCTCGACGCCATCATCTCGCCGACCGCCACCAAGTACGGCAGCGGCGAGCTCTTCAAGGAGTGGCTGGTGGTGTCGGCCAGCCGGATCGTGGGCTACCAGCGGATGGTGCGCTGGTTCGGGTAGCGGGTCGGCCCTGGACTGCGTCCGGTCGGCCTGGTCGCGGTGCTCCCGCCGAACTGTCACCACCGGCCCGCACATGCCCGGTGTGCGGTGACAGTTGGGTGCGGCACCCCGGGCCTCCACTCGAACTGTCACCACCGGCGGGGACATGGCGGGTGCGCGGTGACAGTTCGGGTCGCGGTGGACGGCGCGCCGCGGGGCGGGCGGATCTCGGTGTGCGGGCCGTCGGGGCCGATTGCTACAGTGCACCTCCGCTGCGACGGCGCTCAGCGCCGGAGCGGGCCACCTTCGGGGGTGGTGTAATTGGCAACACAACTGGTTCTGGTCCAGTCATTGGGGGTTCGAGTCCTCCCCCCCGAGCAACACTCTCGGCTCATCGAGCCCCGTCGCACGGGGCGGCCTGCCACGCCTGGCGGGTGACGTCCACGAACCGTGTGGTCATGCGTCGTCGTTCGAGGGGCGTGCGGTCGCTGGCCGGTCCCGACAGGTTGATGCCCTGGAACGAGCCCGAGGCGGCGATCGACGCGGTCAGCTCCGCGGCGGCGCGGAGTCCGTCGGCGACCGGGTCCGTGGAGTGGGTGATCGCGTCGAGCAGGCCGTCCGGGAGGCGGAGACCCGGGAAGCGCGCCAGGCGCCGGGCGGCGTCGGCGGTCGCGATCATGGGGACCGGCGCGACCAACGGCCGGGTCCAACCCGCATCGCGGGCGTTCGCAGCGAACGCCACGAGGTCGTCGACGCCGCCGCAGTGGTTGAGGACGACGGCGGAGGCCCCGGCGTCCTGCTTGGCGGCGAGCCGTGACGCCCGTGGGCCGGGGCTCGCCGGCGACTCCGCCACGGTGACCGGCACACCGGCGAGCGCGCCGGCGGTGATCATGTCGAACGACTCGGACCCCCAACGGGCAGGTCGGTCGATGCCCACCGCAGCGGGATGGTCGCCGGTGACGCAGTGCACGGCGAGCACACCGGCCGCGCCGAGCCGTGCGATCAGCTCGCCCGCCTGGTCCAGGCTGCGATCCCGTCCCGTGACGGTGACGATGCAGGGGACGCCGTGCTCGGCGAGCACCTCGACGACGACGAGGAGCTCCGCCACGTCGTTGATCGAGCGGTCGGCGTGCTCCCCGATCAGCGCCGTGCAGCCCTCCAGCGCGCGAGCGACGTCGGCCCACGACTCGGGTCTCGGGTCGTCGTGGAGGTCTCGTGTGTCGACGAGGATCCACGGCCGGGGCAGATCGAGGGCGAGCCCCTCGACCGGTCGCATCCCGACGTCGAGGTACTGCGGCGGGACGACGAGGAACGGGCAGGGTCGACCGTCGACCTCGCATCCACCGTCCCGGTCCGCGCCGCCGCAGGGTCCGCGCCGCATCGACTTCGGGCAGGTCGAGATCCGATCAGCCATGTCGGACGACCAGGAGGTGCGGCGAGATGGCGCCCGCGTCGATCGCATCGGTGACCTCGCGTTCCGACGCTCGGGCCTCGGGATGCGCCTCGGTGGCACGGTCGACGGTGGCGGCCGCTTCCTTCCAGCCCTCCGGCGGGTCGGAGCGCACGTCGGTCTGCCGGGCGACGGCCAAGCCGCCCGCTCGGATCCATCCCACGAGCTGCTGCAGCGTCGGGAACGTCGACCCGCCTGCGTCCACAGCGGCTCCCGTCGTGCTGCAGTAGTCCATGATCCCGATTCGTGCAGCGACTCGGCCCGCTTCGGCGAGCGCCTCCGGAGGCTGGGGCACGACCGAGAGCACACCCAGCAGCAGGGCCGCATCGAACTGCGCCGCGCGCAACGGCGCCCGGTCGGCGGCGCCGCGGACCACCGGGACGTCGAACAGCCGGGCGGAGCCGTGTGCAGCTCCCTCCGCCGGTTCCACTGCGATCACCCGTCGGCAGGCGTGACGGCGAGCGATCCACGCAGCGGGTCCGCCCAGTCCGCTGCCGAGATCCACGACGGAGGTCGACCGGTCGAGGTCGAGACCGGCGGCGAGCCACGCGAGCGCGGCGGGATTGCCCGACCCACGGCAGGCTGCGGCGATCCGGGTGTCGACGTCCTCGCCCTGCAGCAGGTCGGCGGCGTCGCGTGCCACCTGGTCGAACTCGTCCTCGCTCACGGCCTCCGATACCCGAGGCGGCCCTCGATCATCCGGCGAAGGGGGGCGCGGTCCCCCTTCTCGCGCAAGGGTTCCCCTTGAGGTCCTTGCGCGCGCTTCCTAGGCTGCCGTCTGAGCGGTCGTGGAGGGGTTCAGGCGGGCCTCGCGACCGTTCGGCGAGGCGGAGGTCGAGATGGCGGTTCGACGGCGGTTGAGCGCGTGCTGGTTGGTGGCGGTCGGGACGACGGCGTTGTTGGCGGGGTGCGCGCCGGGTGCACCGGCGCCGGGCGGCACGGTCGACGCGGATGACATCGTCATCGAGCAGACGCCGTCGGGTGCGACGGGCGACTGCGTCGCGCCCGGTGCGGCGGTGTCCGCTGGTGCGCTGACCCGCACGATGTCGGACGGAGCGGCGAGCTTCGTGGTGGAGCTGGCCCTCGGCGCACCGCTGTGCGCGCCCCTCGAGGTGAAGGCCGCCATCTACGTGCTGCCCGCCGGCGGGGGCACCTGGCCCCAGACGCTGGGTGCCGTCAGGTCGTTCGTGCTGCAGGAGGCGGGCACGACGACCGTCACCTTCCTGAAGCGTTGCGTGCCTGCGCAGTTCGACGTGCTCACCGGTGCGACCCCGGAGACGATCAACCCGGACCTGGGTGTCATGCACGGTCCGCTCCTGTTCCCCGACACGTGGGGCCTGTACGACGGTGCCAGCGGCTGCAACCCGCCGACCACGACGACGTCGACGACCAGCACGACGTCCACCACGAGCACGACGTCCACGACGACGTCGACGACCAGCACCACCACGTCGACGACCAGCACCACCACGTCGACCACCTCCACGACGACCACGACGGTGGCCGAGGGCCAGGAGTGGTGCTCCCCGGGGTTCTGGAAGACGAACCCGGGGGCCGTCGCCGCGACCGGTGTGGACATGAGCCAGAAGTACCTGCCGCTCGGTGGCCCGGCGCTGAGGTCACGGCCGGGCTTCACCACGGATCCGACGCTGCAGGAGGTCCTCGACAACCCCTCCGTGTACGGCGGCGAGGCGGGCAACTTCGTGGCCGACGTCCTGAGCGACGCGCACCCGCTGGTGGACTTCTCGGGGCCGCGGACCGACTCGTGCCCGCTGGACGCCGACGAGTCCAACCGCTGAGGCGCGGCGGATCGCGGGAGCTCGGCGATGGGGCCGAGCACCCGCCCGCCCTCAAGTCGGCGGGCGGTTCCTGCCGATGACACCTCGTCGGCCGTGAGCGAGGAGCACTGATGGGGACGCGACACCTGGTGATCATCGGCGCCGTGGGGCTGGGCGCCCTCACCGCCGGCAGCGCCGCGGCAGCGATCGGCGACGGCGGCTCGGAGGACACCGTGGTCCTCGACGACACCACGACGACCACCCTCGACGACACGACGACGACGCTCGCGGACACCACGACCACGTCGGTCGAACCGGAGGAGACCTCGACCACGGTCGAGGCCACCACCACGGTGCCGAGCCCCTCGCCGGAGCCGGAAGAGGACGCGGACCACGAGCGAGGCCCCGACCCGAACGGTCCTGCGAAGCACGGCCTCTGCCGAGCCTTCTCCGGCCGTTCCGGCCAGCCCGGGAGCTCGCAGGCCTACGCCAACCTCCTCGAGGCGGCAGGCGGCGACATCGAGGCCTTCTGCGCGGACGTGCTGTCGTCACACGACGCCGACGACTCGGACGACGCGGACGACGCGGACGACGACGCGGCGGCCGACGACCCCTCCGCAGGGGCCGGGCAGGCGCGAACCGACCATCCCGGCAACGGGAAGGGACCCGGCAAGGGCCACGGGAACGGCGGCAACGGCAAGGGCCAGGGGGACGGCTGACGGCGGGGGGCCGGGCGCGGCTGCTACCCGGCGAACTCCCGCACCGGCTGGCCGACGACGCCCACGTCGGCGCACCACAGCGACCCTGCGAGCGGTTCCTCGTCGGTTGCCAGGCCCTCCCGTGACGTCGTGATGTAGAGGCGGTCGAGACGCTCTCCGCCGAAGGTGCACGCGGTCACCTTCCGCACCGGCACCTCGATCTCGGCCTCCACGCCACCGTCGGGCCCGAAGCAGCGGACGGCGCCGCCGCGGTTGAGCGCCACCCACACCCGACCGTCGGCGTCGACGGTGAGCCCGTCGGGATGCCCGTCCGCCTCGTCGACCGTCGCGAGGGTGCGCCGCCCGGTGAGCCCGGCGTCGTGGTCGTAGGCGAACACGTCGATCCGGAAGGTGGCCGTGTCGACGTAGTACGCGAGCGAGCCGTCGGGGCTCCAGTCGAGGCCGTTGGAGATCGTGACGTCCTCGATGACCGTGCGGACGGTCCCGTCGGGATCGAGGCGGTAGAGGGCCCCCGCGCCCGGCGTCCGGTCGTTGGCCATGGAGCCGCAGTAGAAGCGGCCGTCGGGATCGCAGGCCCCCTCGTTCATGCGGACGCGGTCGTGCGCCCAGATCGGATCGAGCACCGTGACGGCGCCGGAGGGATCCTCGAGCGCGAAGCCCCTCTCCAACCCGAGGACCGCGCCACCCGACGTGCGCGGACGCAGCGCCGCAGCGATCGACCCCACGTGGCGGCGCCCGACCTCGCCCGACGGGCTCAGGGACAGGACGTCCCCGGCGAGCATGTCGACCCATCGCAGCCCGCCCCAACGGGGCGACCAGACCGGTCCCTCGGCGTGGTACGCGATCGGGTCGGTGACCTGCTCAGCCCGCATGTGGTGTCCCTCGACTCGGCTCGACGACACCTTTCCACGAGACGGGACTCGCGAGCCGTCGCGGGTGACGCTCGGCTACAGCGACCAGAGGCGCTGGGTCGACAGGTCGACCTCGTCCGCGACGCTGACCGTCGTGCCGAGGTCGATCAGGCCCTGGGGATCGTCCTCGTCGCCGGCGTCGGTCTCGTCGATCAGCCGGTGGCGCAGCGGTGAGAGGAAGCGGCTGACCGGCGCGTACGAGTGCCGGTCGCTGCGGGCGCGGGTGTGGTGGTAGCGGAGGGGTGCGTAGAGGGTCAGCACGTCCCGGGCGCGGGTGAGGGCGACGTACATGAGACGGCGCTCCTCCTCGAGCCCTCCGGGGGTGCTGAGGCTCATGTCGGCGGGGAAGTTGCCGTCGGTGGCGTGGAGGAGGTGGACGGCCTCCCACTCGCCGCCCTTCGCCGAGTGCACGGTGGAGAGGGTGAGGTAGTCGTCGTCGAGGTGCGGCTCGTCGGCGAGGTCGCCGGTGGAGACCGGCGGCTCGAGCACCAGTTCTGCGAGGAACCGGCTGCGGGACGTGTACCCCTCGGCGGTCACCTGGAGCTGGACGAGGTCGGCGGCGCGGACCTCGGACCGGTCGTAGCGACGGTCCAGGGAGTCCTCCAGCCACAGGGCGAGGCGCTCCACCTGGGCGGCGGGGCTCGGCTCGTCCTCGGGGCCTCCGATGCAGTCGGCGAGGGCCTGGGCCAGGGCGTCGGCGTCCTCACGGGCGGCCGCCGGCAGGGGAGGTCGCTCCGTCACGAACCGGGCGAGCGGGTCCTGGTGCGAGGCATCGGGACGATCGGTCGTGAGCGGCGCGCTGGCGTCGTCGGTGATCCCGAGCGCGGCGAGTGCCTTGGTGATGGTGGCGGGGCCCACCCCGGGCAGGGCCCGCAGCACGCGGTTCCAGGCCAGCTCGTCGAACGGGTTGTCGAGGACCCGCAGCAGCGCGACGAGGTCCTTGACGTGTGCCGCCTCGAGGAACTTCAGGCCGCCGAACTTCACGTACGGGATGTTCCGCCGGCCCAGCTCCAGCTCCAGGAGGTCGCTGTGGTGGCCGGTGCGGAACAGCACCACCTGATCGATGAGCGCAGTGCCCTCCTCGCGCAGGGCGAGGATGCGATCGGCCACGGCTCGGGCCTGGCTCATCTCGTCCCGGCACGTCACGAGCGTGGGCATCCGCTCACCCTTGCGATGGGGGCGGAGGTGCTTCTCGAAGTGGACGTCCGACGCCGCGAGCACGTCGTTGGCCAGGTCGAGGATCGGGCCGATGGAGCGGTAGTTGTCCTCGAGGGTGACCCGCACCGTGTCCGAGCGGCGATCGGCGAAACCCCACATGTTCTCGACGGTGGCGGCGCGGAAGC
This sequence comes from Actinomycetes bacterium, assembly GCA_023437745.1. Classification (GTDB taxonomy): domain Bacteria; phylum Actinomycetota; class Acidimicrobiia; order Acidimicrobiales; family Microtrichaceae; genus JAEZFI01. The sequence goes on along the minus strand of JAEZFI010000081.1, from coordinate 892 downwards.
CGTAGATGGCCTGCGCGTCGTCGCCGACGACGGTGACGCGGGCTCCCCGGTCGGCGATCGAGTGGACGATGTCGGCCTGCACCGGGTCGGTGTCCTGGAACTCGTCGACGAGGACGTGGTCGAAGCGCCGGGCGACCTGCTCGCCGATCTCCGGCGAGGCCAGCATCGCCCGCCAGAACAGCAGGAGGTCGGCGTAGTCGAGCAGGCGCCGGGCCCGCTTGCGGCGGGTGTAGCCGTCGAAGATGACCGGCATGGCCTCGAGGTGCTCGACGCACCACGGGAACTCGGCCCGCACCACGTCGGCGAGCCCGCGCTGGGTTCCGACGACGCGGTCGTAGATCGCCGCGATCGTCTCCTTGCGGGGGAAGCGCGAGCCCGTGGTGTCGACGTGCTGCGCCCGCACCAGCCCGAGCAGGTCCACGGCGTCGCCCTGGTCGAGCACGGTGAAGCCCTCGTGCAGGCCGATGGCCCGCCCCTCGATCCGGAGGAGCCGGTTGGCGACCGAGTGGAAGGTGCCGCCCCACACCCGGTCGGTGGCGGCCTCGTCGGTGAGCTGCCCGGCCCGGGTGAGCATCTCCTGCGCGGCCCTGCGGGTGAAGGTCAGCAGGAGGATCCGGTCCGGTTGGACGCCGGACTCGATGAGGTGCGCCACCCGTGCGGCCAGCGTGCCGGTCTTGCCGGTCCCGGCGCCGGCCACCACGAGCAGCGAAGGGCCGTCGTGGGTGACCGCCGCCGCCTGCGCGGCGTTGAGGCGGCGCATCCACTTCGGCGTCTCGGGGTCGAGGACGGGCGTGGGGGCTGCGGGTGAACTGACAGGGGTGGTGTCGACGTCGAACATGCGTTCGTGATCCTACCCGCCTTCTGTCGCGTGGGGCGTGACGCTGGTGTCACG
>JAEZFI010000078.1 GCA_023437745.1 Actinomycetes bacterium | reverse complement strand
CGACGAGGACGAGTTCCCGATCAGCGTGGTGACCGACGAGTACGCCGCGCCCGGTCCGGCGGCGAAGACCGGTGCGCTGGCCCGCGGTTGGGGGCGTCGGGACGCCTCGGCGGGTTCCACGGTGCTGGTCGACACCCACCGGATCGTCGAGTGGGACGGCGTGGCGACCCGTTCCGTGTCGTGAGGATCGCCAGAACTGGCGAGTCTCGCGACACAGAACCAGGGGTGAACCCGCGTCAGGCCAGGGCGGGCATGACCTCGGCGGCGATGAGCGCCACGTGATCGAGGTCGGCGAGGTCCAGCACCTGGAGGTAGGCGCGGCCGGCGCCGGCCTCCTTCCAGCCGGCGAGGCGGTCGATCGCCTCCTGCGGTGTACCGCACACGCCGTTCTCGCGGAGCTCGTCGACCTCGCGCCCGATGGCGGCCGCCCGCCGGGCGATCTCGGCCTCGTCCTCGCCGACGCAGACCACCAAGGCGGCCGACGTGATGATCGAGTCGGGGTCGCGGTCGACGTCCTCGCACGCGGCACGCACGGCGGCGCGGCGGTCGACGAACGTCGCCAGGGGGCAGAAGGGCAGGTTCCACTCGGCGGCGTACCGGGCCGCCATCGAGGGGGTGCGCCGCGGCCCGCCGCCTCCGATGATGACGGGCACCGGGTCCTGGACCGGCTTGGGCAGCGCCGGCGAGTCGGCCAGCGTGTAGTGCTCGCCCGAGTAGTCGAAGCGCTTCCCGACCGGCGTGCCCCAGAGTCCGGTGACGATGGCGAGCTGCTCCTCGAGCATGTCGAAGCGGGTGGCGATCGAGGTGGCGTAGGGGATGCCGTAGGCGTCGTGCTCCTCGTCGAACCAGCCGGTGCCCATGCCCAGCTCGACCCGCCCGCCGGACATGTCGTCGACGTTGGCGACCTGGATGGCGAGGATGCCCGGGTGGCGGAAGGTCACGGGCGTGACGAGGGTGCCGAGGCGGATCGTCGAGGTGTCGCGGGCCAGGGCCGCGAGGGTCGTCCAGGCGTCGGAGGGCCCGGGGAGCCCCGAGCCGTCGCCCATCCGCAGATAGTGGTCGGAGCGGAAGAAGGCGTCGAAGCCGCCCGCCTCCGCCGCCTGTGCCATCGCCCGGAGGTCGGCGTAGGACGCGCCCTGCTGGGGCTCGGTGAAGATGCGGAGCTGCATGCCGATGACCGTATCCCCGAACTCGGAAGGATCATCGTGGCGGGCCACGACAATACTTCCGAGTTCGGGTGAGTCCGGGTGGTTCGGTCAGTCGCCGGTGACGGTCACACCCCGTGCCGCCATCGCAGCGCGGAACCCAGGCTCGTCGTCCACCGGCTCGAGGCGCTCGGCGAGCTGGATCACCCATGCGTCGGGTGCGACCTCGCCGTCGGTGGTGAAGCAGTTGACGCCGATCTGTGCTCCGCCGTCGAAGACCTGCAGGAGCGGCGAGGGCGTCGCCGAGATGCCCCCGGCCTCGATCCAGCTGGCCTCGCCGTGGATCGCGTCGCCCTCCGGGCCGACGGGGGTGCCGACGCCGTAGACCGATCCCATCGTGGTCCGCCTGATGAGTCCCTCGATCACCCGTCGCTGCGCTTCGGGGCGGGCCGGCGTCAACGTCACCGCGCACCCACCGCTGGTGGCTCCCGTGACCCCCACGGTGAAGGAGCCGGCGCGCTGCCCACTGGGCTCCCAGGAGCCTGCCCGGACCATCCCCTCCGGAAGTCGGACGGACTCGACGGCAGCGGCGAGTGCGGCGCGTGAGTCGACCACGGTGCCGGCAGCGTCGGCGGCCGAAGGGTCGAGCAGTCCTGGAGGGAGCGCTGCGGCCAACTCCGTCGTGACCCGTCGCACCTCGGCCTCGTCGACGCCGGCCGACATCACCGACGCTGCGGCGTAGGAGCGGGTCGGACCGGTGATCGCGGTCTGGAACAGGGCACCCTCCTCCGGCCCTTGCGGGTCGGCGTCGAGGGCGGGCGCACGGCGGGAGAAGATGTGCGCCGCGCCGACCGCCTCCTCGGCGACGACCGGCGTGTCGAGGCCGTACCCGACGAACGAGATCATGAGCACCCGCTCGGGCGCCTCCAGATCGTCGACCGCGACGAGGACGTCGAGGGCTGCGTTGACCGACGCCGAGTCGAGGGTCATCCCCTCGGGCAGGTCCGTCGGGATCCGCCACATCGACGAGCGGTCCGCCGGCGCGGGCGCCGGGTCGGCCGTCTGCAGCGTGTCCGTCCCGTCGTCGCGCGCGACGGTGATCACACCGAGGGTGATCAGCGCGATCGCGGCGGCGGCGGAGAGCGCGGTGACGGCCCAGCGCCTCGGCGTCCGTCGATCGGGGGGCTGGGCGTCGGGCGCCGGCGGGGCGACGGCGACGCGGCGGTCGGCCACGGCGCGCTCCATCAGCGCGGTCAGTCGTGCGCCGCGCGGCGTGTCGAACTCGTCGGGGGTCCGATCGTCCATCACTCGTCTCCGATCAGGGTGCGGAGCCTCCCCAGGCCCCGGTGGATGTGCGACTTCACGGTGCCCTCGGCCATCTCGAGCGCGGTGGCGATCTGGGCGACGCTCTGATCGGCGTGGAACCGGAGGACCAGACACGCCCGCTGGTCGGCCGTGAGCCCACCCAGGAGCGTCCAGAGCTCGTCGATCTCGGGATCCGTCACGACGTCCACCCGATCCGGCGGTGGCGCACTCGCCCGACGCCGGTGGATCGACCGGCAGAGGTTGACGACGGTGGTGCGCAGGTAGGCCTCGGGACGATCGATCCCGGCGAGGCGAGGCCGCACCCGCTCGAAGGCGTCCATCACGACGTCCTCCGCGTCGACCCCGTCACCGCCGGCGCCCGACCGTCCGAGCGTCAGCCGCGCGACCTTGACCATCTCGTCGAAGCGGGCGGCGAAGAGGTCCTCGAACGCACGCTCGCCAGCGGTCTCGTCGACGGTGCCCACGTCCTCCAGCTTCGCTCGCATGACCCCATCGACGAACGAGGACCTCGAAACGTTGCACCCCATCGCGATCTGCACCCACCTCGGGTTCTGTCACTGCCCGTGCGACAGGACTGTCGCACGAGCAGTGACAGAACCGGGGTTGGGTAGCGTCCGCGGGTGACCTACTTCGTGGCCCGGTACGACTTCCGCTGCCCGCCGGGCAACGCGACGCCCCGCCACGAGCTCTACGCCGCAGCACTCGACCAGGCGGCCTACTGCGAGGCGAGCGGCTTCGACTCGCTCGTGCTGTCCGAGCACCACGGCACCGCCGACGGCTACCTGCCCTCGCCGCTGATCGCCGCGGCCGCGATGACGGCCCGCACCGCGACGATGCCGATCACCGTCGCGGCGCTCATCGCCCGCCTGCACGACCCGTTGCGCCTGGCCGAGGACATCGCCGTGCTCGACCACGTGAGCCGCGGGCGCATGACCTACGTGTTCGGCCTCGGCTACCGGCGCGCCGAGTACGAGATGTTCGACCGCGAGTGGTCGACCCGGGGAGCGGACATCGAGGCGTCGATCCGGGCGATCCTCGCCGCGTGGCAGGGCGAGCCCTTCGAGTACGAGGGTCGCATGGTCACCGTCACCCCGGCGCCGTTCAGCCGACCGCACCCGTTCCTGTTCTACGGCGGGGGCTCGACGGCGGCGGCGCGTCGGGCCGCCCGCCTGGGGCTCGGCTTCTACCCGCAGTCACCCGACCCGGACCTCGCTCGCGCCTACCGGGAGGAGTCCGAGGCGCACGGGCGGCGGCCGGGCCTCGTGATGCAGCCGCCGGCAGGTCCGGCGAACGTGTTCTGCGCCGAGGATCCCGACGCGTTCTGGGATCGTCACGGCTCGCACCTCCTCGCCGATGCGATGTCGTACGCCGAGTGGCAGCACGACACGACGTCGCTGGTCCGGGACGGTTCGTCGAGCGTGGACGAGATGCGCGAGGCCGGCGTGTACGTGGTCTGGACGCCCGACGAGCTGGTGGAGCGGTGCCGGTCGGGTGAGGTCGGACTCGTCACGGCCAACCCGCTGTGCGGCGGGCTCCCGCCCGAGGCCGGCTGGGAGAGCCTCCGCCTGCTCGGCGACGTGGTCATCCCCGCCCTGCGGTCGCAGTGAGCACGCGACAGAACGGGAGGGTGGGGTGAGGGTGCGCGTCAGGCCGAGTCGCGGGCCTCGGTCATCCAGGCGCGGATGCGGCCGCGCAG
>JAEZFI010000047.1 GCA_023437745.1 Actinomycetes bacterium | reverse complement strand
CGTGACGCCGGCGTCACGGGTCACGCGACAGAACCGGGGCTCGACCCCCCACGGAGGCAACGATGACGATCCAACTGCTGGTGAGCGACATGGCGGGGACGACCGTCCGCGACGACGGGATCGTCGAGGCGGCGTTCACGGACGCCATGGCCTCCCAGGGCATCCCCTCCGACCACGCCGAGTTCCCCCCGGCGCTGAAGGTCGTGCGGGACACGATGGGCATGTCGAAGATCGTCGTCTTCCGCCAGATCCTCGGCGACGAGTCCCGGGCACAGGCCGCGACGCGGGCGTTCGAGGAGGCCATCGCCCAGCGCATCACCGCCGGCGAGGTGACGGCGATCCCCGGCGCCGAGGCGGCCTTCGCCACGCTCCGGGAAGCGGGCGTGAAGATCGCCCTGACGACCGGCTTCGGCGACTCGACCCGCGAGCTGCTCCTGGACCACCTCGGGTGGCGTGACCTCGTCGACCTGTCGCTCTCGCCCGCCGAGCGCCTGCGGGGGCGGCCCTACCCCGACCTCGCCCTCGCTGCGCTGATCCGGCTCCGCATCGACGGCGTCCGCAACCTCGCGACGGTCGGCGACACGCAGAGCGACCTCGAGTCCGGCTGGCGTGCCGGTGCGTCGGTGGTGGCCGGGGTGCTCACGGGAGCGCACGACCGGGCGACCCTGGAGGCAGCCCCGCACACCCACGTGCTCGAGTCGATCGCCGAGCTGCCCGCCGTGATCGCGGCAGCCTGAGGCGGCGCTGTGCGGATCAGATCGGCGAGTCCTCGTGGATCGGCGGGGTCGTCACGTAGGGGTCCGTCGACTTCTTGACGAGCCCACGCGAGACCCAGTTCCGCCGGGCGTCGTCGGCCCAGACCAGCATCGGCGGCAGGATCACCAGCGCCGACACCAGCGCCACGAGCACGTTCATGGCGACGATCCGACCGAAGTCCCGCAGCAGCGGCAGCGACGAGAACGACAGCACGGCGACGCCCGCGATCGCGGTGCACGCCGACACGATGAACGCCCGGCCGGTTCGGGCCGCGGTCACGTCCACGGCCTTCCTGGGTTCGAGCCCGCGTTGCCGCTCCTCGACGAAGCGCAAGAGGATCAGCGACGTGAACTCGGTGCACACGGCGATGACCAGTGGGCCACCGACGGCGGTCATGGGGCTCAGCGTGATGTTGAACGCGTAGGCCACGAGCGACGCCGCACCCGTGGCGATGAGCACCGGCACGAGCGAGAGCAGCGAACGGATGACGCTGCGCAGCCGCACGGACAGGAACAGGAACACGAAGAGGATCGCCAGGTACGTGAGCTCGACCCGGTTCGCCTCGAGGTTGTGCAGGAGGCCCACACCCACCACCGCCAGGCCCGACGGCGTCAGCGAGATCCCGGGCGGTGTCTCGACGTCGTTCTGGAGCTCGCCCACCAGCACCGCCCGGTCCTCCAGGGACCCGGCCCCGGCGCGGAACGCGATGTTGAAGGCCCGCCCGTCGTCGCCCACGGTGGACACCTTGATGTCCTCGGGGGCCACGTCGTAGGCGGCGCGCACGTCGGCGCCCGTCGGGGGGACGTCGCTGGCGCCGGGGATCTCGAGGAGGTCACCGATCGTCGTCTCGATGCTCGACCCGGTGACGAGGTTGTTCTCGCGGTCGCGCAGGAGGCCCTGCGTGAAGGTGTGGACGTACGAGATGAAGTCGTCGCTGAACACGTCGCCCTCGGTCGCCCGCACGAACACGCCCAGCTCGTTGGCGGCACCCGTCTCCCGCTCCACGTAGCGGAAGTCCTTGATGTGCTGGGAGTCCTGGTCGAGCCACTCGACCACGTCGGTCTGGAGGGTCAGGTCGTCCTCGACGAGGATGCCGCCGGCGAAGACGGCGATGGAGGCGATCGCGAACGGGATCGCCAGCTTGGCGGGCAGCGCACCCAGCCACACGACGAACCGGCCGAGCGGGCCCTCGCGGTAGTCCCGGCCCTTCGTCGGGCTCTTGAACTCACGGATGCCGAGCGCGGCGAGCGGCAGGAAGATCGAGCACATGCAGATGACGGCGATGCCGATGGCGAGGAGCAGGCCGAAGTCCCGGATCATCGGCACCTTGGCGAAGCGCAGGGCGAGGAAGGCGAAGATCGCGTCGAACGTCACGACGAGGAGGGCCGGTCCGAGGTTCCTCGCGGTCTCCTGGATCGGGTGCTCGCTGCGGTCGATGATCACCTCCTCCTCGACGCGCGCGTGCATCTGGATCGCATAGTCGATGCCGACGCCGAGCATCACCGGGAGGCCGGCGATGGTCACGATGGTCAGCGGGATGCCGAGGAACCCGGCGAGGCCGAACGCCCACACGCACCCGACGAGGACGACGGCGAGCGGCAGGAGGCGCCACCGCACGTCGAACAGCACGAGGAGGATCAGGACCATGATCGCCACGGCCAACCCGGTGAGGGTGAGCATGCCGCCACGCAGGTAGTCGTTGATGTCCTTGAGCAGCGTCGGGGCGCCGGTGACGGTGATCGTGGTGTTGGGGATGTCGAGCTTCTTGGCGGCGTCGGCGACCTGGACGGCGGCGACACCCTCGTTCTCGATCGACTCGTTGCCGTTCACACGGGCGATGATCTGGACGTGCGTCGGGTCGAGGATGAAGCTGCTGAGTGCCTTGCGGATCTGGAGCGGCGCGTCCGGGGTGGTCTGGTTGGCGTAGAGGAGGAACTTGGCCCACTCGGGGTTCGAGATGACCTTCTCGCCCTGGACCTCGCCGATCCGGCGGAGGGTCTCGGTGGAGTCGGCGACGCGAGCGGCGTGCTCGGGCGTGCCCGCCTCCTCCTTCTGCAGGGCGGTGAGGAGCGCCTTGCCGGAGATCGAGTCGATCGGTGACGCGGCGATCTGGCCGTCGGGGCCCTTCTGCACGAGCGAGTCCGAGAACTCCGCGGCGGTCACCGGCGTGATGATCCCCTCGAAGCCGCCGGTCGACATCAGCGAGTCGTGGAGGTCATCGAACTGGGCGATCGTCTCGGGGGTGAAGAGCTCGTCGACCGTGTGGCCCTCGTCCATCGCGACCACGACGATCATCGCCTGGCCGCCGAACAGGTCCTGGTAGACGACGTTGTCCTTGGCGATCTGCTCGTCGGCGTTGAGGTAGCTGTCCTGCCCGGTGGCGAACTCGAGCTGGGTGATGCCGATGCCGAGGCCGACGGTCAGCAGCAGGCCCACGATGGAGACGAGGCCGGCGCGCTTCCCGAGCTGCACCGCCAATGACGACCAGAACCGCTGCATCCGTGACCTCCCGGGGCGGCCCCCTCCGGGTCGCGCGGGCGAGAGGCTACCCGTTCGACGGCAGCCCGGCTGAAGTGCGCTCCCTGCCGCCGGTAGGCTCGGGGCCGAGGAGGTGGCCGTGAGCACCGTCGAGCAGTTCACCCGCATGGACCGGTCCACCGCCGAGCAGTGGGCCGACATCCGCGCTGCGTCGGCCCCGTACCAGGACGCCGTGCCCGACCGCGTGCTGGGCATGCTCCGCTCGCTGGGCGGGGTCACCAACGGCTTCGTCACGGACCAGCTGACGCACTGCCTCCAGACGGCGACGATGGCGGAGCGCGACGGCGCCGACCCGGAGATGGTGCTGGCCGCCCTGCTCCACGACGTCGGCAAGGTCGTCCAGATCCCCAACCACGGCGAGATCGCGGCTGCCATCCTCCGGCCCTACGTGCGGGACGACGTGTACCACGTGATCCGAACGCACCAGGACTTCCAGGGCGTGCACTACTACCACCACACCGGCGGCGACCGGCACGCACGGCGGCAGTACGAGGGAGCGCCCTGGTTCGAGATGGCGGCCCGCTTCGCCGACGAGTGGGACCAGGCGGCGTTCGACCCGGACTACGACACGCTGCCCCTGGAGCACTTCGAGCCGCTCGTCCGCGAGCTCATGGCCCGCCCCCGGTCCTGACGCTCCACCCTCCGGGGTGCACGATCTCCTCGAGGGACGGGCGGGGCCGGCGGCGCACCGAGGCCGACGCCGACGCTCCCCCGGCGACGTCCGGGTGCCCGAGGGCGATCGTGCCGACCGGGTGCCGGTCGGCCGGGATCCCGAACGTCGCGCCCACTGCCGCCTCGTGTTCGAACTGGCCGAAGAGGAGGGCGCCGAGCCCCGCTGCCTCCGCCGCGACCAGCATCGCCATCACGGCGGCGCCGGCATCGACCCACCAGTAGGGCACCGCCCAGGCCTCGAGGCCGTCGCCCAGCCCCGACGCCGCCTTGTCGGGCTCGCCGTAGCGGCGCACGTACGCGCTCGGGTCGACGACGGCCAGCACGAGCACCGGGGCGCGCAGCAGCCCGGGCCAGCGGAACGCATCGCGGCGGGGACCCCTCGGCAGGGTGACGTCCCAGTACGCGCCGGTCTGGTCGCTCCCCTGGAGCACCACCAGGTCGAGCGCCCACGTGTTGCCGGCGGACGGTGCCGTGCGCGCGGCGCCGAGCACCGTCGCCAGCACCCCGGCGTCGATGTCGTCGGGGAGGAAGTGTCGGCACGACCGCCGGGAGCGCAACGCCGTGATGGCGTCCACGTCCCGGGCTCAGCCGTTGTACTTCAGGAGCTCCTCGGCCATGATCCAGCCGAAGGTGATGAGCGAGTCGCCGTTCTTCGGCTTGAGGGGCTTGAAGAGCTTGGCGACCTCGGGGTCGATCTTCTCGGGCTTGAGCGACTCGTGGTCGAGCACGAGCGGCGCGGCGCCGTCACCCCGGACGATGAACGACTGGTCGTCGTAGTTGGCGTCGACGCCGAACCGCTTGGCCAGCCGTCGACCCCAGGCACGCTCCTCGCCGGAGGCCTTGTGGCCCGGGCGGGGGTTGATGTCGACCAGGACCTTGTACGCCTCGAAGGCGTCCGCCGACTTCATGCGGGTCCCGACGAGCACGTCCTCGTCCGGGAACGCCATGAGTGCCCGGCGGTAGTTGTCGGCCATCAGCGCCTTCAGGGCGGGGTCGCGCTTCGAGTGGCGCTTCACGAAGCCCATGCCGAGGATCACCGACGGCGTGCCGCCGATGCGCTCGAGGGTCGAGAAGGAGAACGCCCGGAGGTTGTTCCCGTCGCGGACCAAGGTGACGAGCACCCATGCCTCCGCCTGCTTCGAGAGCGTGCCGATGTCGTGACCGGCTCCGGCCTCGGCGCACAGGTCGGCCATCTCGGCCAGCTCCGTGTCGCTCAGCTGCGTGCAGTCCTTGGTTGTGACGTCCAACGCCATGGGACCCCCACGGTTCCGGGTAGAGAAGTGGCCCCAATAGTTCAGTCGTCTTGAGGGACCGGAAGCAAACCGCGCCCTCGGCCTCCGGTCAGTTGAGGACCGCTTCGGGGCCCAGGAGCACCCTCAGCTCACCCATCAGACCGCTGTTCGGGTTGACGGTGAACTGATCCGGGAGGCGGATCACCTGGGTGTCGCCGAGGTGGATGAACACCTCGGACTCGCCCGGGAACTCGCGCAGCAGGCCCTTGAGCTCGGCGACCATCTCGTCGGAGAGGCGGTTGGGGTGGACCTGGATGCGCACGGGCGGGGTCAGGTCCGACAGGGGCTCGAAGAGCTCGACGTCGCGCAGGATGAACTTCGGGGTGTCGTCGCGCTTGTCGACGCGGCCGTGGGCGATCACGACGGCGTCGTCGGCGAGCTTGTGGCCGCAGTCCGCCATGGTCTTGGGGAACACCATGACCTCGACGGACGAGGCCAGGTCCTCCAGCGTGAAGACGGCCATGAGGTCGCCCTTCTTCGTCCACTTGGTCACGTAGTTCGTGATGACGCCGCCCAGGGTGCGGGGGGCACCGTCCTCGAGCGACTCGAGCTCGGTGAGCGGGCAGTCGATCTTGCGGGCCAGGGCCGCCTCGGCGCCGAACAGCGGATGGTCGGACACGTAGAGCCCGAGCATCTCCTTCTCGAAGGCGAGCCGCTCCTTCTTCTCGAACTCGAAGTCGGGGATCGCGGCCCGCTCGTCGAAGGAGCTGTTCGAGTCGCCCAGGTCGCCGAAGAGCGACATCACGCCCATCTCACGCTCACGCCGGCGGGCGACCGTCGTGTCCACGATCTGCTCGAACACGCTGAGGAGCCCGCGCCGCGGATGGCCGAAGGAGTCGAAGGCACCGGCCTTGATCAGCGACTCCACCGTCCGCTTGTTCAGGACACCGATGTTGACCCGCTCGCAGAAGTCGTAGAAGTCGCTGAACGAGCCGTTCGCCTCCCGCTCCGTCACGATGTGCTCGACGAGCCCCTCGCCGACGTTGCGGACGGCGGAGAGGCCGAAGACGATCGCGGTCGAGCCCTCCTCGGGCGCCGGGGCGAAGTCGGACATCGAACGGTTGATGTCCGGCACCGACACCTCGATGCCCATCGTGCGGCACTCGGCCAGGTAGACGGCCGCCTTCTCGAGCTTGTCCTTCACGCTCGTGAGCAGCGCGGACAGGTACTCGGTCGGGAAGTTCGCCTTCAGGTAGGCCGTCTGGTAGGCGATGAAGCCGTACCCGTAGCTGTGGCTCTTGTTGAAGGCGTAGTCGGCGAAGCGCTCGATGATGTCGAAGAGCTCGTCGCCCAGCTTCTCGCCGTAGCTCGTGTCCGTGACCCCCTGCACGAACTTGTCGCGCTCCTTGGCCATGAGCTCGCGGTTCTTCTTGCCGCAGTTGTGGACGAGCAGGTCCTCGACGACCGCGTAGGGCCGGTCGGACTCCGCCATCTGGAAGTCGAAGCACTCCTTCTCCCCGACGTACTCCACGCTGACGACCGTGTCCCAGAGCAGGTCACCCGCCCGCAAGTCCTCGAGGCGCTCGGAGTAGAGCAAGCCTTCGAGCGTGGAGCGATGCAGCACGCTGCACTTGGCGAAGGCCCCGGTGTCCACCCCGAGCGCGCGCTTCGAGCGGCCGGTGACGGCCTGGCGTCGTTCGAGCTCGGCGGTGAGGAACGCCGCGGGGATCCCGATGCGGGTGGCGCTCGCGAGCGTCCCCCATCCCGCCTCGTGTCGAGCGACCTTCTCGCGCTTGATCGACGTGAGGTGCGCACTGACCGCCGTCACGAAGATGCGGGCCATCGCCTTGTCAGCCACGGACAGCGTCCAGTGACGGCCGTGGCCCGTGATCTCCCGACTGTGGAGGTTGGACACCACGCCGAGGCGCAGGAGCATCCGCTTGAGCGCCTTGACGACGTCGGGGCTCTTCGATCCGAAGTGGATCCCTGAGGCGTCGGCCCATCCGTCGGCGCAGAAGTAGAGGCCCAAGAACCGCTCGACCTTCGGCCGGGGAGCGTTGACGATCCGGTCCGGGATCGTCTTCAGCTCACTCAGCCCGAGTCGCCCGAGGATCGGCAGGAGCTCCTTGACCTCGGCGCGGGTGAGCCGGAGCCGGCTGACCCCGCTGACCACCTCGCCCCGTGCGTGTGGCCGACCGAAGTGCGCCTCGTAGGCGTCGCGGAACGCGTCGATCAGCTCCGGATCGGTGTTGCAGAAGAATGCGTTGGCCGATCGAACTGCGGGATCGGGCAGGTAGGCCTCCGAGATGAGCAGCGCTGACAGGTCCACTTCGGCGAAGGTGACCTTGCTGCCGCCGTTGGTCCGAGTCCTCCCGGCGACGGCAACCCGATGCCCCGGGCGGATCTGCCCCAGCTCGGTCCAACGATCGTCGACCAAGAACGGGTGGTTCGAGGTCGCCTCGATCGAGTAGCCGGTGGACGTCGTGAGCCGATAGACGGGCTTGACGCCCACCGACCACACGTCGTCGACCTCCTCGAACCGGCTGACGGCCGAGCGCTCGTCGATCGTCTGGACACGACGGTCCGTCAGGGACATGAGCGATTCGATGGGCACGTAGCCACGGGCGACGCTCAGGATCCGCGTGCCGGCGGGGAGGCAGGCCTTCCTGAGGTTGTCGGCTTCCGCAAGGGAGTAGCCCGCGAAGCGCTGGGCGACCCGCATCACCGACTCCTGGTAGATCATCAGGCCGTAGGTGTCGTGGAGGATCTCCTTGGCGTCGGGGTGGAAGTAGGAGATCTCCTTGCGGCCGTTCTTGATGTCCGCGTAGTCGTTGTGCATGTTCACGCCCATCGGACCGGGGCGGTACAGGGCCACGAGGGCGGCGACGTCCTCGAACGACGTGGGAGCGAGCGAGCGGATCAGGGCGCGCATGTTCGTGCCCTCAAGCTGGAACACGCCGATGGTGTCGCCGCGCTGGAGCAGCTCGTAGGTGGCCTCGTCGTCGAGCGGCACGTCGTCGATGTCGACGTCGATCCCCCGGTTGGCCTTGATCATGGCGAGGGTGTCGCTGATCACGTCGAGGTTCCGGAGCCCCAGGAAGTCCATCTTGAGGAGCCCGAGGTCCTCGACCCCGTGCATCTCGTACTGCGTGACGACCGGTGCGTCCTCGGGGTCCTGCCCTGCCTCCGGCTTGCGCTGGATGGGCAGGTAGTCGGTGAGCGGCTCCTTGGTGATCACCACCGCCGCGGCATGGATGCCGTCCTGGCGGCGCAGGCCCTCGAGGCCCTTGGCGACGTCGATGACCTCCTTGGCCTGCGGGTCCAGCGCGTACATGTCGCGCAGGTCCTTGGCCATCTTGTAGCCGTCCTCGTACTTGG
>JAEZFI010000016.1 GCA_023437745.1 Actinomycetes bacterium | reverse complement strand
TCCTCGGCGTCCCTCGCTCGGCGGGCCTCGGTCAGCTCACGCTCGGCGTCGGACTCGAGCGCTGACGCCTGGGCCACGTCGCTCCACGTGCTGTCGATCTCACGCTGAAGCGCGTCGATCTTCTCCCCCAGCGCGACCAGCTCGGGGTCGTTCTCCTGCTTCAGCGTCTCGTAGCGCGCTGCGGCGTCTGACGCCTGGTGGGCGCCCGCCGTGAGGATGACGGTCCGCACCGAGGCGTCGGTCGGCGCCGACGACTGGAGCATCGACGAGAGCTGATCCTCGCTGCCGCTGTTCGTGTACGCCTCGACGGCCCGGATGCGGGCCAGCGCCCGGGCTTCGGCGAGGGCGTCGGCGATCGTCGCGGAGTCGCCCGACAGGGAGGTGATGGTCGCCTCGAGCGCCCGCTGCTCGGCCTCGAGCGCCGCCAACCGGTCCTCCGCCTCGACCCGCACGGCGGTTGCCCGGGCCAGGCCCGCCTCCGCCTCGGCGACCCTGGACGGCGCTGCCTCAGCGGCGGCCGTGAGGCCGACACCGATCATCGTCACGAACGCGCAGGCGACGACTCGCTGGCTGCGGGTGGCGGATCGGTGACGACGAGGTGACATGGATGGGGTGCTCCGGCCGACACCCACCGTGGTCGTTCGTGCCGGGGGGATGGCCGCGCGCATCCTGCCACGTCGTCACCAGATCGCAAAAGAGCACCGCATCTCGCACTACATCGGTGTCATTCGATGACACCTTCGTGTCGCTCTCCGGGTCGGTCCGCTCACGGCCCGACCACCCACGGTGAGCCGTCGCCGTCCCGACCGGGGTGCGGGCCGGGCGTCAGCCGTTGCGGCGGCGACGGAAGAGCCAGATCGCGGCGGCCGTCGCCGCGGCCACGCCGGTCACCACCGCCAGACGCTGCAGCGAGCGCTCGGGCGCCGGGAGGGGCACCGCGTCGACGACGCCGGAGGCCGGCGGTGCAGCTCGCGGCGCCTCGGGCTCCGGCTGCGGTTCGGGCCCGGGCTCCGGCTCCGGTGACGTCGAAGGCTCCGGTTCCGGGGCGACCTCGGGCTCGGGATCGACCTCGGGCTCGGGCGGTGCGACGACGGCGGCCGGCACCTCGGCACCGGGCCCGATGGGGACGGCGGGGATGTCACCGTCGCTCGTCCGGTCGAGGATCGCGTCGACCTGCGTGACGTCGTCGTCCGCAGGATCGCTGCTGGGGCCTCGTCGGGTTCGGTTCGGGTCGTACGTCGCCACGGGTCAATCCTCGCAGTCGCAGCCCGGTGCCGTCACACCGCGACGTCGTGTCGGAGGTGCTCCAGCGGTTCGACGCGGCGGGCGTCGAGGCGGAGCGGTTCCCCGTCGATCGCCGAGAGCACGGCGTCGAGCTCGGCAACGGCCTCCGCCGCACCGTCGCGGTCCAGCGCGGGCAACGGGAGGGACGCCGCAGACGCCTCGGCGACTGCGGCGCGGAGACGGACCGGAGGGTCGATCACCAGGTTGCGGTGGGCCTCGACGAGCTGCTCGTGCCAGTAGCGGGCGTCCCGCGTGCGGCCGAGCCGGTTCACGACGATGCCCGCCAGGCGCAGCTCGCCGCGACGGCGGTCGGCGATGCGCGAGATGTTCCGGACGATCTGGCTCACGCCGTCCGTGGCCCAGGCGCCGGGCTCGGTCACGACGACGGCGGTGTCGGCGGCGAAGAGGCCGTTGACCGTCAGCAACCCGAGCGAGGGCGGGCAGTCGATGACGACCAGGTCGGCCTCGACGCCCTCCAGGGCGAGGGCGAGGCGGTCCTGCGCACCGATCGGGTCGGTGGCCAGCTGCAGCTCGCGGGTGGCGAGCGCGGGGCCGGACGGCGCGACGCGGACCCTGCCCGGGCCCTCGATCTCCCACCCGGCGTCGACGATCACGTCCGCCAGGGAACCGGGGCGCTCGGACGCCAGGGCGTCGTCCACCGTGCGCGCCGCGTCCCACACCCCGAGGCCGGTCGTCGCGTTCGCCTGGGGGTCGAGATCGATCACGAGGACGTCGCGACCGCGGCGGGCCGCGGCCCCGGCGAGCCCGAGTGCGACCGTGGTCTTCCCGACGCCGCCCTTCTGGTTCACCGCTGCGAGGATCATCGCAACACGCTATCCCCGCACTCCTCGCCGGTCCGTGACCCTACGCTCGGGGTCCCACCCCACCAGCCCGATCTGCGTGTGCCATGCCCGAACTCCCCGAGGTCGAGACGATCCGTCGGCAGCTCGACCCGCTCCTGCAGGACCGTCTCGTCGCCGAGACCTCTGCCTTCCCGCACCCGAAGTTCACGCCCGCCCACGACGTGGCCGGGGGTGTCCTCCGTGGCGTCCGCCGACGCGGCAAGTACCTCCTCGTCGACGTGGAGCGCGACGACGCTCCGCACGACCTGATCGTCCACCTCGGCATGACCGGCTCGCTGCGCGTGGTCGGCGACGGCGACGACGCCCGCGATCCGTACGAGCGCGCTCGCTGGCGCTTCGAGGACGGCGAGGCGCTCGTCTTCCGCGACGTCCGCCGGTTCGGGCGGATCCTGGTCACGGCCGCCGGGGTGTGGGACCCCGCCTCGACGCTCGGCGCGCTCGGCCCCGAGCCGTGGGATCCCGCGCTCGACGACGGCGGCTTCTGGCAGCGCACCCGCACGAGCAGCCGGCACATCAAGACGCAGCTGCTGGGGCAGCGACTCGTGGCGGGCGTCGGCAACATCTACGCCGACGAGGCGCTGTGGCTCGCCGGCATCCACCCGCAGCGGCGGTCGATCACCCGCCGGCAGGGCGACGCGCTCCTCGCGGCGGTCCGCACCGTCCTCGAGGACGGCATCCGCCACGGCGGGACCACGCTGCGCGACTACGTCGACGCCGACGGTCGGGCGGGCGGCAACCAGCACCACCTCCACGCCTACGGACGGGACGGCGAGCCGTGCGACCGGTGCGGGAACCCGATGCGCCGCACGCTCGTCGACGCCCGGTCGACCACCTACTGCACGACCTGCCAGCCCCGCCGATGACCAGGGCGCCTGTGACGTCACGATCTGCGGCTGTTACAGTTCGATGACGAACGACCCGCCGAGCCGTTCGGAACCCTCTCCCCTGATGCCTTCGTTCCCGTTCGATCCTGCCCCTGCGCGTCGGCGACGCCGCCTCGGAGCGCGCCGCGCCGCCGTCGCCGGTGTCGTCCTCACCTCGATCCTGGGGCCGCTCGCCGTGCCGCTGCCCGCCGGGGCCGCGCCCAGCAAGCCGCCGACGATCAAGGAGCTGCAGGCCGAGCGAGCACGTGTCCGGGCGACCGCCGCGAAGAAGGCCAGCGAGGTCGACGTGCTCAGGGCGAGCGACGACGAGCTGACCCAGGCCCTGTCCGCGCTGGCCCGGGACGTCGCCACGCAGGAGGCCATGCTCCAGGACGCCGAGACCGCACGGACGCAGGCCGAGGCCGACGTCGCGGCCGCCGATGCCGCGCTCGCCCAGTCCGAGGCCGAACTGGCCTCGCTCGAGTCGAACATCCGGAACGAGGCGATCGACGCCTTCGTCAACGCTCCCCGCGACGACGAGTGGACGGTGTTCGCCGGCGGCGACCCCAACGACGCGCTGACCCGCCGCACCTACCTCCAGATGCGCTCCACCAAGAGCCAGGACTCGGCGGAGGCCTACCGGGCCATCCAGGAGGACCTGGCCATCCAGCGCAAGGCCCGGGCGGACGCCGCGGCCACCGCGGCGCAGAAGAAGTCGGCCGCCGAGTCGCAGCTCTCCAACCTGCAGTCGTCGCAGGACCAGCAGGAGGCCATGCAGGCCGAGGTCGACGCTCGCATCGACCGGGCGCTGGCGGAGGCCGACTCGCTCGCCCAGCTCGACGGCCAGCTCTCGTCGGAGATCAGCGACCGGCAGGCCAAGCTCGCCGCCCAGATCGAGGCGGCCCGCAAGGCAGCTGCCAGCCGCCGCGCCACGCCGTCACGTCCCCGCTCCGGCGGCAGCGTCCCGAGCAACCTGATCACCGACGGCGCCGGCATCGTCAGCGTCGACGGCATCAGCGTGCACTCGAGCATCGCCGAGAACCTGCGGGCGATGCTCGCTGCGGCCCGTGCCGCAGGGGTGAACCTGTCGGGCGGCGGCTACCGGAACCCGGCGGCGCAGATCGCCGTACGCCGCAACAACTGCGGCTCGTCGAACTACGCGATCTACCAGGCGCCCTCGTCGTCGTGCCGGCCGCCGACCGCCCCGCCGGGCACCTCGCAGCACGAGCGCGGCCTCGCGATCGACTTCAGCGAGGGCGGCCGCACGCTCACCCGCAGCTCGGCCGGCTTCGTCTGGCTGAAGGCCAACGCTGCGAGCTACGGGTTCTACAACCTGCCGTCCGAGCCCTGGCACTGGTCGACGACCGGCAACTGAGCCGGCCCGCCGGACCTCAGCCGGCGTACTGCTCGAGCGCCCGCTCGATGCCGGCGTCGATGTCCTCGGCGCTGAAACCGGGGGGCGGGATCATGAACCGGGTGGCACCGAGGTCCTCGAGGCGACGTCGCTCCTCCGGGCGGCGCGAGGCGCCGACCGTCAGCTCGATGGCGTCGGGGTCGCGACCGGCCTCCCGCGCCGACGCCCGCATCACGGAGACCAGCTGCTCGATGTTCTCGTTGCGCCCGGGGAAGAAGCCGTCGCCGAGACGACCGGCACGGCGCGCCGCCGCCTCGGAGTGGCCGCCGACCACGATGGGGACCGAGCCCTGCGTCGGCTTGGGGTACGACAGCGCCCGGCGGAACGAGTAGTAGTCGCCCTCGTAGGTCGGCTCGTCCTGCGTCCAGAGCGCGCGGAGCGCCTCGATGGCCTCGTCCGTGCGCCTGCCCCGCTCGCGGAACGGGACGCCGAGCGCGTCGAACTCCTCCTCCAGCCAACCGATGCCGACGCCGAGGACGACACGCCCGCCGCTCAGTTGGTCGAGCGTGGCGACCTCCTTCGCGAGCACGGGCGGGTTCCGCTGCGGGAGGATCAACACGCCGGTGCCGAGGCGCACGTGCTGCGAGTGCGCGGCGACCCACGTCAGCCAGATCAGCGGGTCCGGGATCGGTGACTCCTCCGGTCCGGGCATCCGCCCCTCGGGGCTGTAGGGGTACGTCGAGTCGTAGCCCGCCGGCACGACGACGTGCTCGACGGTCCACACCGATTCGATCCCGTGGCGGTCGCACGACTCGGCGAGGGCACGAGCGCCCTCCGGGCCACCGAGGCCGGCGATGTTGGCGAAGCTGATGCCGATGCGGGGTCCGGTCGTCATCCGGCCGAGCCTACGACGACGATGGGCCGGGCGCCCCGCCCTCGTCGTCCTGCGGCACCGGCGGGGGCGGCAGGGTGACCGGTCCGGACGCGGGCGGGAGTGGCGTCGAGGGCGAAGTGGCGGGCGTGGGGGTCGTGGCGGGCGAAGGGGTCGACGCCGGCGGCATCGGCCGGGCTCGCCGCTCGACCGGGGGTTCGGTCGGCCGCTCCGCGACGATGAGCGGGGGATCCACCGGATCGCCCTGACGGCGGGGCGACCGCAGGTCCACCGCGGGGCTCGGGGCGCGCTCGCCGAAGACGCGCGCGGCCAGCGCTGCGTCGGCCGTGATGACGCGGTCCCGACCCTGCTCCTTCGCGACGAGCAGGCCGGCGTCGGCGATCCGGACGATCGTGTCCACGTCGTCCCCCACGGTCGAGGCGGCGACCCCGAAGCTGCAGGTGAACGGCGGCAGGTCGCTGGACGCGATCGCCTGCCCGAGCGCACCGCGGATCCGGTCGATGACCTCCATCGCCCGTTCGAGGTTGGTCTCGGGGTAGACGAGCACGAACTCCTCGCCGCCGATGCGGGCGACGATGTCATGGCCGCGGACGTTGTCGGAGAGGACCTCGGCGAACAGCTGCAGCGCCCGGTCGCCGGTCTCGTGCCCGAAGGTGTCGTTGAGGCTCTTGAAGTGGTCGAGGTCCGCCATGACGACCACGAACGGGGTCGACGTCCGGATGAGGTCGCCCATCGCCGCCTCGAGCGTCCGGCGGTTGGCGAGCCCGGTCAGGGTGTCGGTGCGCGCCTGCTGGCGCGAGCGCTCGAGGGTGCGGATCGAGGCGACGCGCGTGCCGGCGCGGCTGGCGAGCGAGACCAGTTGCTCGACCGTCGTGGCGGAGGGTGGCTCACCCGGGTCGGCCGTGGCGTGCAGCACGCCGATCACCGCGCCGCCCGACGCCATGGGCACGCAGGCCGCCGAGCGCGGGCCCGAGGGGCGGCCGCGGAGCAGCGGGCACGCGTTCAGCGCCTCGGGCCGCTCGAAGGTGACCGCCCTCCCCCACCGCACCGCCAGGCAGTCGCCCACGTCTGCGACCGGGCAGTTCGCCGCGCCCCCGTTCGGGTTGGTGACCACCTGGTGGAGCTGCGTCGAGCCGGGCGGGCTCATCAGCAGCTCGGCCTCGGTGCCCGGGACGAACATGCCGAGCGCGTGCTCCATGATGCGGTGCACGTCCGCTTCGTCGGGTGCGATCTCGAGTGCCTCGGACACGATGCGCAGCTGTGTGACGCGCTCGCTGTCGCTGGCCATGGCCCGGATGCGCTCGGCCGTGCCGTCGGCGAGCTGGTTGAAGCTGCGGGCCAGCACCCCGATCTCGTCCGGTGCCTCGGGGGCGCGGACGTGGAGGTCGCCGTCGCCGAAGCGGCGCATGCCCTGCCCCAACGCGCGGGTCGAGCGCACCACGCCGCGACCGAGGGCCACGGCGCCGCCGATCGTCACGATGGCGCCGAGCACGGCGAGGATCACGAGCCACACGAGCGTCTGGCGCCGAGCCGAGCTCGCCTGCTCACGCGCGGAGTCCTGGTCCTCGGCGAACGCTGCGTCGAACGTCGTGTGCGCGTCGAGCGCCCGGCGGTTGGCCGACTCCGCCGCCTCGAGGTCGGTGGCCGGCACCTGGCCCCCGGCGGCGACGGCGGCCTCCCGGGCCGCGACGGCCGCTCTCACCGCACCCTCGTCGGCGGCCTGGAGGAGCATGAGGATCGCCGACAGGTCCGCCGCTCCCGCCACGGGTTCGAGTGCCGCGTTGGCGCGGTCCAGGTCGGCGATCGCCGCATCGAGCTCCGCTGCCGTGGCGACCGGCTGGCGGCTCACGGCGTCGAGCACCCGGTCCAGCGCGCGGGTCGACACCTCGATGCGGCGGCGGGCCTCGGCGGCGCGGGTGACGTCGCCGCTCGCATCCAGGACCCGCGAGATCCCGATCACCGCGGTGACCACGATGGCGGCGACGAGGAGGACGGCGAGCCCTGCGACCACGACGATGCGGGTCCGCACGGTCGTCTGCCGCCAACGGGAGAGGTCCTGGGGACGGTCACCGCCGTTGCCGTTGCCGTTCGAGCCGGTGTCCCGCCGGACGAACAGCGGGGTCCTGGTCACGTCGCTCATCGCCCGGCCGTGCTCGGGCGGCCGACGTCGACCGACCACCCGCGATCCGTCGTGCGACGGGCTCTCTCGCCCCGTCCCCCTGGATCCCGTCGTCGCCGTTGCCGCCTCCGTCCGGTCGCGAAGCTCCCCAGCACTCTCCGAACGGTAACAAAAGGTGCCGACAGGACCCGAATGTGCTTCAACCTGGCACGCGCCGAGGCTGGAGGGCGGCCTTCGGGGTGGTCGCACCGATGTCAGGCGGCGGCGAGGTGGGGTGGCGCTCGGCTGTCGAGGGTCTCGCCGGTCGACCCGCTCTGTCACTCCCCGTGCGACCACTCTGTCGCACCCGGCATGACAGAACTGCAGGGCGGTTGGCGGCAGGGCCCAGGGGACCCGCTCGCACACGACGATGTGCTGACGCGGCCGTGGTCGAAGGCCCTCCACCGGATTGAATCGCGCCAGCAGCGCGATCGCCGCGACCGGGTCCACGCCGATCGCGGCGGTCTGAACGTCGATCCCTTGGAACAGGAGGCCGCTCCATGTTCCGCCGACCGGGCGGAGATCTGCCAATCATTGTGCAAGAGAGCAGACCAGCGGAGCCCGTTCTCGGCCGGGAGTCGGGGCGCCG
>JAEZFI010000332.1 GCA_023437745.1 Actinomycetes bacterium | reverse complement strand
GCTCCATAGAATGGGCCGTGCGCTCATCTACGTCCTTGTGTGAGCGGCTCACATCGACACGCAGGAAATCAGTCCATGACCGAACTCTCCGCGTTCGCCCCGTCCGAAATTTCGTCTGACGGCGGTTCGTCCGCTGCCCCGCTCAGCTTCGGCGACGACGCTTACGTGCGGATTCGGCGCGACGTGCTTTCTTGCAGATTGCGGCCGGGGACGATGGTTACCGAACCCGAGTTGATGGCGGCGTACGACATTCGGAAAACGAGTTGCCGCATCGCCCTGGTACGCCTGGCGCATGAGGGTTTTGTGCGTTCGCGGCCGCGCAAGGGTTATCAAATCACGCCGATCACGCTGCGTGATGTCGAGGAAGTATTCACCTTGCGCGTGCAACTCGAACCCCTGGCAGCGCGGCTGGCCGTTGGCCGCGTCGATATCGGTCATTTGCGCAACCTGGAGGCAGCGTGTCGCGTGCCCCAGCCTGCGTTGCAGCTGAACGACCAGATCGACGTGTTTCTCGATGCGAACCGCGCCTTTCATCTGGCTATCGCGGCGGCGAGCGGCAATGACCGGCTGCACCGCACGCTCTCCCAACTGATGGACGAAATGTCGCGCCTGGTGGCGCTGGGCTTTGGCGTGCAGCGCACCAAGCCCGAGATCAAGCACGACCACAACGCCATGATAGAGGCGTTCGAACAAGGGGATGGCAAACGCGCGGAGCATATCGCGCGACGCCATATCGAAACGTTCCAGGCCATGACGCTCGAAAAGCTGTACGCGAGTCTGGCCAAAACTGGCGCCGCGGTTCCGGTGTCCATCAGGCCGCCGGAGGCGGCAAGGGGTTGGCGATGACGACTGTTCTCGCCGCACGGCCATTCGAGGCCTGTGCGGATTCGCAAGCAGCCGGGGCACCGGACGCAGCAGGGCTGGGGGCGTCCCGTCCCGGCCCATTCGCGCTGCGGGTGTGCCACGTCGACAAGTATTTCGGCAGCTTGCAGGCGCTGCGCGATATCTCGTTCGACGTGGCCAACGGCGAGGTGGTGGCCCTGCTGGGTGCGTCGGGCTGCGGCAAAAGCACCCTGCTGAATATTGTTTCGGGCCTGGACCACGCCGACGCCGGCCATCTGGATATTGCCGGCGTGCCGGCCACGCATTTTCGCGACTGGCGCCGCATGGCTTACCTGTTTCAGGAAGACCGGCTGCTGCCGTGGCGCAGCATCCTGGATAACGTCATGCTGGGGCTGGAAGTGTTGCCGGTGGCACGCGCCGAACGCGTCGAACGGGCGCGCGCCGCGCTGGCCCTGGTGGGCCTGTCCGGTTTCGAAGCGTCCTGGCCGCATCAACTCTCCGGGGGCATGCGCAGCCGCGCCGCGCTGGCGCGCAGCCTGGTTACCGAGCCGCGGATTCTGTTGATGGACGAACCGTTCTCGAAGCTGGATCCGCAGACGCGCGGGCAAATGCACGAAGAGCTGCTGCGCATTCAGCAAATCCAGCAAACCACCATTCTTTTCGTCACCCACGACGTGGAAGAAGCCGTGGTGCTGGCAGACCGGATCGTGCTGCTCGATCCGCGCCCTGGCCGGGTGCGCGAGATCGTCGACGTGGACTTGCCGCGGCCACGCCCGCCTACGGACCCGGATGTCGCGGAACGTACGCGTCAACTCCGCCTGAAGGTGCACCAATGACCGCGGTCTCCAGAGCCGCTGGCATGAACCGTCAGGACGACCTCTGGCTGTTGATCTGCCAGCGTGGCGTGCTGGCGCTGGCGTTCGTGGGTATCTGGACGATCGCGGCCTCGCGCATGCCCGCCTTCGTGCTGCCCGGGCCGCTCAAAGTGTGGGAAGCGCTCGTGGCGCTAGCCCAGACCGACACCTTTCTGCACGACGTCGGCATGACGATGTATCGGGTCATCGTCGGGTTCGCATTGGCTGTGGTGGTAGGCACGCCGCTGGGGCTGGCGCTGGGGTCCAGCCGCGCGCTGGCGCGCGTTTTCGAGCCGCTGCTGGCGGTGACCAACACCGTGTCCTCGGCCATCTGGGCGGTGTTCGCCATCATCTGGTTCGGCATCTCAAACGCCACCACGATCTTCGTGGTGTTCATGACGGCGATGCCGCTGATACTCACCAACGTCTGGCAAGGCGCGCAGAACGTGGAAAAGCAGTATGTCGATCTGGCGCGCAGTTTCCGCATGTCGTCCGGGCAGCGGCTGCGCAAGATCTACCTGCCCAGCATCCTGCCGCATTTTTTCTCCGGTGCGCGGCTGGCTTTCGGCTTCGGCTGGCGGGTGTCGCTGGTCGCCGAAACCCTGGGCTCCTCCAGTGGCATCGGCTACCGCCTGCGGCAGGCCGCGGACCTCGTACAGACCGACCAGGTTTTCGCCTGGACCCTGTTGCTGGTGACGTTGATGCTGCTGCTTGAAAGCGGTGTGCTCAAACCGTTGGAACGCCGCTTGTTCCGCTGGAAGCCGTTGGTGTGATCGCCCCTCCTCCCCTGCCCCGCAGTCCCGCATACCGGAGTATCGAACATGAAGTGGTCCACGCGTTATCTCGTTCCTGCCCTATTGGCGTTCGCCGCCCTGTCACCGCCGGCCGTACACGCCGCCGATAAGGTTCGCATCGGCTACTGGAGCAGCGGTGTCAGCCTGGGTTATGGCTCCGTGCTGGAAGCCACGCCCTTCCTCAAGCAACAGAATCTGGACGGGGAGTTCGTCCGCTTTCCCGATGTGAACGCACCACTGCGCGCGCTGGCATCGAACTCCATCGACCTGGCCTTCGGCGCACCCGCCGCCGGCGTGTTCAGCAGCGCTTCGGAAGGCGTGCCGATCAGGGTGTTCGCCGCCACCCAACCGGCGGATGTGCAGTTCGTGGTGCCGGAAGGTTCGTCCATTACGTCGCTGGAACAGTTCCGCGGCAAGAAGGTGGGCATGTCCCCCGCGGGAAGTTCCGTGGCCGTCATCGCCAGCGCCGTGCTGGCTGGCAACTACGGCATCAAGGCCAACGATTTTTCGCTGGTGGGCGGTAACGAATCCCGGCTGGCGCAGTTCCTGGCACAGAAGCAGGTTGACGCGGCGGCGCTGCGGTCCGTAACCGTGGCCCAGCTCGATGAATTGAAAGTGACGCGGCTGGCGTCGTTCGCCGACGAGTGGAAGAAGCTGACGAAAACCGATTCCGTGCCTTATATCGGCATCGGGGCGGTGCGCAGTGAGTTCATCGACCAGCACCCCGATGTG
>JAEZFI010000325.1 GCA_023437745.1 Actinomycetes bacterium | reverse complement strand
GGCCCACCCCCCCGGCCCAGCCGATCTCGGGCGACATGTTCGGCTATGCGCCGGACATGGCGGTCTCGCTGGACGCTCCTTCCGCCGCCTGACGGCTCCTCTCCTCGCGGTTCCCGGCCCGGTTCGGGATCGGACTGCCGGCAGGACTACCGTGGCAGGCCGTGAGCCCCCGTCCCGCCCCCCGTCGATCCCTCCTCAGCGCACTCGTCCTCGGTGCCCTCGCGGTGGTGTCGAGCTGCGCCGGGACCGCCCGGATCAGCGGCTACGGCGACGACCTGGAGAAGAACTTCGTGGCCACCTGCACGGAGGAGACCCGCCTCGGCGGCGGCAGCACCACGGTGGTCCCGCTGCAGTCCGAGGACTACTGCCGGTGCGTCTACGAGAAGATGCGCGACGAGTACGGCTTCACGGTCGACGAGCTGAAGGACTTCGAGGCCAAGGTGAAGTCGGCCGACCGCGGCAAGGCGCCCGAGGTGCCCTCCGACCTGAAGAAGGCCATGGAGGACGCCGAGTGCACGGCGAAGCAGGACGGCGCCGGCTGATCCCGTCCCGGTGAAGTTCGCGCGCTGAGCCGCGCGATGTCGGGAACGCCGCGCGAACCTCGGCGCTGCGCTACTTGCGGGTTGGTGTGGGGAGGCCCACGCGGACCACGGCCTCGGCGGTCTGGGGCCAGCGTGCGCGGCTCTTCTCGGCCAGCTTGCGCATCAGCGCGATGGCGCCGGGATCCTCGTCACCGGGTCGCGCCTCGATCGAGCCGTCGGCGATCATCCGCTGGATGATCTCGCGGCCGAGGTCGGTGCGGACGATGGTCAGGGTCCAGTCGGCGTTCTCGCCGATGCCCCCGCACGAGATGTCGGCGTGCTCGGCGGCGAAGTCGGGGCAGTGGTTGCAGCCGTCACGCGTCCAGGCGTGGCACTCCTTGAGGTTGATCTCGTGGTAGTCGCCGTTGCGCATCCAGATCTGGAAGACGCCCTTGATGTTCATCTTGACCATCTCGGACTTGGCGAGGCCGTACTTCGCCCAGAACAGCTCCTCGAAGATCGAGTCGTCGAAGGTCTTCGAGCAGAGGAGGCCGAGGTTGAACACGATCGGCTTGCTGATCTTGCCGATCTTGCGGCTCCACATCACCGGGGGGACGGAGCTCTGGCAGCTCATGCCCACGAGTGCGAGGCGCTTGTGGCCCTGCTCGAGCGCCTCGTCGATCGCCAGGGTGTTGGCCGAGTAGGTGTAGCGGCTGCCGGCGGCGGCGAGCACCTCCTCCTTGGTGGCGGCGACGCCCGGCACGGCCTTCCAGCTGCCGCTGTCCGCACCGCCCTCGAGGTAGCTCACGAGGCTGGCGTCGATGTAGTCGTGCTCCATCGCCCACAGCAGGATGGCCGAGACCAGGCCACCGTCCTGTCCCATCGTGTGGACCATGTCGTCCGAGGCCCGCGTCAGCATGATGTCGCTGAAGATGCCCGCGACCTCGTCGTCGTTGCGGACCCGAGCGAACAGGTGCTCGTCGGCCTGGGGCTCCCAGAGGCGGAACCGCGGGCACGCCCGGGTGCAGCTCGTGCAGCCCTTCTGCCCGTGGACGCAGTCGTTCGGTCCCAGCTCCTCCTCGAGGTGGAACGGGCGGTACTCGCCCTCGCCGTGGTGGTAGCCGATCACGTCGTGGGGACAGGAGATCACGCAGCCCGCACAGCCGGTGCAGAGCCCGGTGTCGATCACCTCGGCCTTGAGCTCGAGCCACTGGTTGGTCCATCGCCCAGCGGTCGCCTCGGCGAGCTGCTCTTCGGTGATCACGGGGGACGCCATGGCCGGGAGGATAGGGCGCTCGATGCGACGGGGCCGACTCGCAGATCTCTTGACCAGGGGGTCAAGATGGGGTCATGGACCTGACGTACCCACCCGAAGCCGAGACGTTCCGCAAGGAGATCCGGGCCTGGCTGGAGGACCATCTCCCGGAGGGCTGGTTCGACGAGGGGTTCGAGATGACGCCCGAGGAGAAGAAGGCGTTCAACGAGCAGTGGACCGCGCAGCTCTTCGAGGGCGGCTGGATCTGCGCGACGTGGCCGAAGGAGTACGGCGGCAAGGGGCTGAGCACCATCGAGGGCGTGGTGCTGGCGGAGGAGTTCGCACGGGCCAAGGCGCCGATGCGGGCCGACTTCTTCGGTGACACCCTCGTGGGCCCGACCATCCTGATGAACGGCACCGAGGAGCAGAAGAAGTACTTCCTGCCCAAGATCCTCGACGGCACCATGCGCTGGTGCCAGGGCTTCTCGGAGCCGGACAGCGGATCGGACCTCGCGTCGCTGAAGACCACGGCGGAGCTCGACGGTGACGAGTGGGTCATCAACGGCCAGAAGGTCTGGACGACGCAGGCGCAGTTCGCCGACTACTGCTTCGTCCTGGCGCGCACCGACCCGAACGTGAAGAAGCAGGCCGGCATCTCGTACCTGCTCGTCCCGATGCAGCAGCCGGGCGTGGAGGTGCGTGGCATCACCCAGCCCGACGGCACCGCCGAGTTCAACGAGGTCTTCTTCGACGGCGCCCGCTGCCCGAAGGAGAACGTCGTCGGCGGCCTCAACAACGGCTGGAAGGTCGCGAACGACACGCTGGGCTTCGAGCGCGGGATGTCCGCGACCACGGGGCACCGCCGCTTCGAGGCGGAGTACCAGGCGATGGTGGCGAAGGCGAAGCAGAACGGGCGGATCGACGATCCGGTCGTCCGGCAGGGCCTGGCGACCTACTACTCGAAGATCCAGATCCTGCGGATCAACGGCCTCCGGAACCTCACGGCGGCGCTCACGGGGAAGCGGGACCTGGGCCACATCGCGCTCGGCGCGACCAACAAGATGTTCTGGTCCGAGATGCACAAGGCGGCGCTCGAGCTGGCCGTCGACATCTGGGGCCCGGAGGCGATGCTCATCACCGGCGGGCCCGACGACGGGGGATGGCCGGGGACGACCCGCATCGACCGTCGCGAGGGCTACCCGGTCAGCGGGATGATGTCGGCGTTCTTCTTCAGCCGGTCGGAGACGATCTGGGGCGGCACCAGCCAGATCCAGCGGAACATCGTGGGGGAGCGGGTGCTCGGCCTGCCCCGCGAGCCGAAGGTGCCGTCCGCCACGTCGTGACATGTGCACGGGCGGGTGCATCGGAGCCGGGTTACGGAACGATTACGATGCTCCCCCGTGCCGGTACAGCCTCCCCGGCGACCGACTGACCCGGTCGCGCCCCGACGAAACCGGCCGGACGCGCGCGCACAGGATGCCGTCGGGGTGGAGGGCCGATCCGGCCGGGGGGCCGCGGAACCGCGCCGGCCACCGACTCCTCCCCGCGACCCGGCCGCCGGAGACGGACGCGCCCGACGTCCGGTGACCCGCACCGGTGGGACCGGCCCCGAGGGCGGACGCAACGCCCCGCGCAG
>JAEZFI010000324.1 GCA_023437745.1 Actinomycetes bacterium | reverse complement strand
CGGCGAGGTCGACCGTCAGGTGGGGTCGGGCCGTGTGCCCGCCGGGGCCGTGCAGCGTGATCTCGACCATGTCGGCCGCGGACGTGAGCGGTCCCTGACGCAGCCCCACCCGACCCACGTCGAGCTTGGGATCCGCATGGAAGCCGAAGACCGCAGCGACGCCGTCCAGTCCGCCGTCGGCGATCACGATCGGCGCGCCGCCCGGGACCGACTCCTCGGCCGGCTCGAACAGGAGCCTCGCAGCGCACTCGTCCGATCCGGGCGCCGCCGCCAGCGCCAGGCCGGCCCCCAGGACGATCGTGGTGTGGAGGTCGTGGCCGCAGGCGTGCGAGCGCCCGGGGACCTGCGATCGGTACGGGGTTTCGGTCTCGTCCTCCATCGCGAGGGCGTCGATGTCGGCCCGCAACGCCACGAGCGGCCCGTCGCCGGCGCCGACGTCGCACACGAGCCCCGTGCCGCTCGACAGCACCTGCGGGGAGAGCCCAGAGACCCTGAGCCGCTCCGACAGCAGTTCGGTGGTGGCGTGCTCCTGGTAGCTGAGCTCGGGGTGGGCGTGGAGGTGCCGACGGAAGGCGATCAGCTCGTCGTGGTGGGCGAGGAGGAAGTCGTCGAGCCAGTCGGTCACGCCAGACCGACCTCGTGCTCCCGAACGAGCGCGTCCACGACGTCGTGCATCCCGGCACCCTGCTCGACCATCGACCGCTGGCGCCGGTAGCTCGGCCCGCGCTCGACCATCACCCGGACGTGCTCGAGCTCGTCGACGCAGTGCAGCCGCCGGGCCCACGGCCGCAGCCGCTCCACGAGCTCCTCGACGAGCTCCACTGCCGGTCGCCGGTGGCCGGCGTCGTCGACGATGAGCGAGGTGTCGAGTCCGTACCGGGAGGCGAGCCACTTGTTCTCCCGGACGATCCACTCGCGGGCGTCCTCGACGCGCTCGCCGCGTTCGAAGCGGTCGCAGAGGTCCGCGACGAGGCAGTGGGCGAGGGCCGCCACGGCGGCGACCTCGTCCATCGACGTGATGCCGTCGCACATGCGGAGCTCGACCGTGCCGAAGTCGGGATGGGGCCGGACGTCCCACCACACCTCTCTGATGGTGTTCACGACGCGAGCGGTCAGGAGGCTCTGCATGAACCGCTCGAAGTCGGCCCAGTCGGCCAGCCGCGGTGGGAGGCCGGCGGTGGGGAGGCCCTCGAAGATCTTCGTGCGCGCCGACGCCATGCCGGTGTCGTCGCCCAGCCAGTAGGGGCTCGACGCCGAGAGGGCGAGGAAGACGGGCAGGTCGAACGCGAGCGCGTTCACCGCGGCGATGGCGTGCTCACCGGACGGGACACCGACGTGGAAGTGAACACCGTGGATGGCCATGCGCCGGGCCGGCCACTGCAGGGCCTCGACCAGGTCGGTGTACCGCTGCAGGGGGCTGACCTCGAGGTCCTGCCAGCGGGAGAAGGGGTGCGTGCCGCTGCCGATGAGCGCCAGACCGCGAGGCTCCAGCACCCGGCGCACCTCGGCCAGCGAGGCCTCCAGGTCCTTCCGGGCCGCTGCGACGTCCTCGCAGACGTCGGTGATCACCTCGACGGTGCACTGGAACAGCTCGTGCTTCACGAAGGGGTGCTCGCCGCCCGGCCGGCCCGACCCGAGCTCCGCCAGCACCTCGGTCGCCGCCCCCACGAGCGCCCGGGTGCGGCGGTCGACCAGTCCCAGCTCCAGCTCGATCCCGAGCGTGGTCGCGGGTGACCCGCAGAACGCGATGGGCACGGGCGCAGTGTACGTGTCGACCTCCGAGCCGTCCGTGGTGCGGCGCCACGTGCGCCTTGACGGCTCTCGATGCCCGATTCGTCTACGTTTTGAACGTCCAAGCCGTGGTGGAAGGGGACAACACATGTCGTCGACCCACGGGTCGCAAGCGGCCGCAGCGGCTGCCGACGCGCTGCTGGTGCTCGACGCGCTGCCCCGGGCGATCGTGGTCGAGGACCTGGAGGGCACGATCCTCGCGTGGAACCGGGTGTCCGAGGCGGTCTACGGGTGGACGGCGCAGGAGGTCATCGGTCGCAAGGCCCGGGACCTCCTGGTCCCGCCGCGCGAGCTTGCGGCGTACGAGGACATCATCCGCCGGACCGCAGACGACGAGCCGTGGTCGGGCCGGTTCACCGCGCTCCGACGAGATGGCGGCGAGGTCGAGCTGCAGGTCTGGGTGTCGCCGCTGCGGGATCGCAACGGCACGATCGTGGGGGTGGTCGGTGCCTCCGACGAGGTGTCGCACCTGCGCGAGCTGGAGCAGCGGGCCGAACACCTCGCGGAGCACCTCGTCCTGGCGTTGGCGGCCGGCCAGCTGGGCACGTGGCGGTGGGAGATCGAGTCGGGCATCACGACCTGGGACACCACCATGGAGCGGCTCTTCGGTCTGGAGTCGGGCACCTTCGACGGCACGTTCGAGGGCTGGGCGAGCAGGCTGCACCCCGACGACGCCGCGCGCGTGCTGGCCACGGTCGAGAAGGCCGTGGCCGACTGCGAGCCCTACGAGATCGAGCACCGGGTCGTGTGGCCCGACGGCAGCATCCACTGGATCGAGGGCAGGGGCGCCGTGCTCGTCGACCAGCGAGGGGTGGCGACCGGGACGATCGGCTGCTCCGTGGACGTGACCGACCGGAAGCTGGCCGAACGGGAGATCGAGCTCCGCGCGGCCGAGGCCGAGCGGATGGCGGCGCTCGAGCGCCTGCAGCGGGAGCGCCTCGAGTTCCTGAACGTCCTGAACGAGGCGACCCTCGCGGCGAAGGACCACCGCGAGCTGATGCGGGCGATCACCCGCGCGGCCGTCCCGCGGCTCGGCGACTGGTGCACGATCCACTTCATGCCGTCCCCGGGCGCGATGCCCGAGATCCAGGTCGCGCACTCCGACCCCGCCAGGGTCGAGTGGGTGCAGGCCCTGCTCAGCCGCTTCCCCTACAACCCTGATGCGCCGATGGGCGTCGCGTCGGTGATCCGCACGGGGAGCCCCGAGCTGCTCCACTTCGACGAGGAGACCGCGGCAGCGGCCGCGACCGCTGCGGTCCTCCCGACCGACGAGGCCCGGTCGATCCTCGACGAGCTGTCCTTGACCAGCGTCGTCTCCGTGCCGCTCCTGACCAACCGGGGCGTCGTCGGAGCGATGCAGTTCGTGAGCGCGGAGTCGGGCCGCCGGTACGACCACGAGGACGTGGCGCTGGCCCAGGCGGTGGCCGGCCGGATGTCGGCGGCGCTCGACAACGCGTGGCTCGTGGCCCAGCAGCGCGAGATCGCCACCACCCTGCAGCGGGCGCTCCTGCCCGCGAAGCTCCCCGAGGTCGAGGGGCTGACGGTGGCGGTGCGGTACTGGGCCGCCGGGCACGTCAACGAGGTCGGCGGCGACTTCTACGACCTCTTCCCGATCGGCCCCGGCCGCTGGGCGGTCGTCATCGGCGACGTCTGCGGGACCGGTCCGGAAGCTGCCGCCATCACGGCGAAGGCCCGCCACACCATCAGGGCTGCGGCCACCCACGGCGTCGAGCCCGTCGAGGTCCTCGAGTGGGTCAACCAGGCGATCCTCGCCAGCTTCCGCGACCTCTTCTGCACGGCGGTCTACGGGACGCTCGAGTCGCTCGGCGACGGACGTTGGCACTTCCGCTGCGTGGCCGGCGGGCACCCGGCGCCGGTGGTGGTGGGCGCCGACGGGTGGGCGCGCACCGTCGGTGGGCCCGGCACCCTCATCGGCGTCCTGCCCCAGGTGAAGTTCCAGCCCGGCGAGTGCGAGCTGGGTCCGGGCGACACGCTCGTCCTGAACACCGACGGCATCACCGACGTGGCGCCGCCGTACGGCCTCACCGAGGAGCAGCGGGTCGAGCTGATCCGCACCGCGGCGAGGGCCGAGGGCACGGCGGAGGAGGTGGCGCGTGGCGTCCAGACCGCCATCGAGGATGTGCTGCCGATCTCCCAGCGCGACGACGACATCGCCCTGGTCGCGATCCGCATTGACCCACAGGACGAGTAAATCTAGCTTGTGCTAGATGAAAGACGGGCCCGGTGACCTCACCGGTCGAGCGGAGATCCACGACCTCGTGGTCGGCTTCTACCGGGAGGTGGTCTTCGACGACCTGCTGGCGCCCGTCTTCGGCGAGATCGCCGAGGTGGACTGGGAGGTCCACATCCCGAAGCTCATCGACTACTGGTGCCGGGTGCTCCTCCACGAGCCCGGCTACCAGGGCTCGATCCTCGGCGCACATGAGCACCTCCACCACCTCGAACCGCTGCGCCCGGAGCTGTTCGACCGCTGGTTCGAGCTGTGGGTGAGGACGATCGACGCCTCCTGGAGCGGGCCCGGCGCGACGGCGGCGAAGGAGCATGCGGCGCGGATCGGCGGCGTGCTGTCACGGCGCATCACGTCGGAGGCATGGGCACCGGCGCGGGCAGCAACTGGGCTGGCGGGAGGCGACGTGCTCGCAGGGAGGAAGGTGTCGTGAGGATCAAGGCCCATCCCGGGCTGTGCGAGGGCCACGGCCTGTGCAAGCGCTTCGCCCCCGAGGTGTACCAGCTCGACGACGAGGGCTTCATCGACCTCCATCTGGTGGAGGTGCCGCCCGAGCTCGAGGGTGCCGCTGCGATCGGCGCCTCGGTCTGCCCGGCCGGTGCGATCACGATCATCTGGGACCGCGACGAGGTCGTTACCGTGGCCCGGTGACCACGTCGCACGACTCGTCCTACGTGGTCGGCCTGCAGGTGGGGCGGCCCGCACGGCACGCCATGCGGAGTGGTCGAACGTACGTGACCGGGTTCTGGAAGTCGGCCGTGGACGGGCCCAGGTGGTTGTCGCCGCGCGGCGTCGACGGCGACGGGCAGGCGGACCTCGTCCACCACGGCGGGAGCCACAAGGCGATCCTCCTCTACGCGGTGGAGCACTACGCCACATGGTCGGCCGAGCTGGGGGTCGAGCCGTTCCCATGTGGCGGCTTCGGCGAGAACGCCTCGGTGCGCGGCGTCACGGAGGAGGACGTGTGCATCGGTGACCTGTGGCGGGTCGGGGAGGCGCTGGTCGAGGTGAGCCAGCCGCGTCAACCGTGCTGGAAGCTCGACGAGCGCTGGGGGAGGAGCGATCTGGTGGAGCGCACCGAGGCGACCGGTCGCACCGGCTGGTACCACCGGGTGGTGGAGGAGGGCTTCGTCGGCGCCGGTGACCGTCTCGAGCTCGTCGATCGACCGCGCCCCGAGTGGTCGGTGGCGCGGGCCAACGAGGTGATGCACCGTCGTCCCAACGACCGCGAGCTGAGCGCCGAGCTCGGCGCCGTCCCCGAGCTGAGCCCGAGCTGGCGCCTGCGTCTGGCGGCGCGCCTCGAGGGCGTCGACGACGACCCCGCACCCCGCCGCACCGGGCCCTGACGTCCGCCGGCCTATCTCGGAAGGATTGTCGTGGAATCCCACGACAATCCTTCTCGGTTGCGGTGCGATCATCAGCCCCCTTCAGTTCTGTCACGCCAGGTGCGACAGCTTCGTCGCATGGGCAGTGACAGAATCGGGTCGATCGAAGCGACCAACCTCACCTCGGTCGTTCGTCTGCGCCTGCGGGCTCGGATTGTGTGCCACCTTCGGGCCGTCTCGGGCGGTCTGGCTGTCACAGGGTGCCTTTAGTGTCGTACACATGTTCGACACCGTTCCTCTGGGCATGCTGGTCGAGGAGTTGGGCAAGGCGGCGCGCACGGACACGGCGTTCGTGTCGGATGACGAGCTGCTGGTGGTGGCGAAGGGCCTGGAGGACGCCCGCCGTCTGTTGGACGCCA
>JAEZFI010000219.1 GCA_023437745.1 Actinomycetes bacterium | reverse complement strand
GCGTGGCCTCCCCCGCGGGTGCCGGCTCCGCTGCGGGCTCGGCCGCGGACGGGACGAGCACCTGGGCCGAGAGGTTGTCGGCGAACTGGGCCATCAGCTTGGACGACACGTCGGCCATCACGCCGCGGCCGAACTGCGCGACCTTGCCGGTGACCGTCAGGTCGGTGACCACGGAGACCGTGGTGCGGTCCGGGCCGGCGGCGGTGAGCTGCGCGGTGATCACGGCCGAGGCGTTCCCCTGTCCCTTGGTGTCGCGACCCTTGCCCTCGAGCACCACCCGCCCGGCGGCCTCGTCCTGCTCGACGAACGTCGCCGCACCCTTGTACTGGGCGGTGATCGGACCCACCTTCACCTTGACGATGCCGCGGTACTCGTCGCCCTCGATCTCCTGGAGCTGTGCACCCGGGAGGCAGGGGGCGATGAGCTCCACGTCGGTGAGCACCGCCCAGGCACGGGCCAGCGGCACGTCCACCGTGAACTCGTTGGTCAGCTCCATCGGGCCAGATCCTCCACGGTGTCGATGTCGGCGGGGTCGCCGGGGACGGGAACGGTGTGCAACAGGTCCGGTCGTTGCCGGAAGAGCGCACGCGCGCCCTCGTCCCCGTCCTTTGGTAGCAGCGGCCACACGACCCGGTCCAGCCGGACCGGCGGGCGCGGCCCGGCGCCGAAGTCGGCGGCGACGATGCCCGCCCTGCCGTCGGACGCGACCTCCCGCCATGCCGTGACGCCCACGTCGGGCTGGTCGCCGAGCCCCACCACCACCGCGTCGCAGCCGATCGAATCGGCCCACTCCACCGCTCTCGCCAGCGACGTGGCCTGGCCGTCGGCCCAGCGCGGGTTGGGCACGGACGCGACGCCCGGCGGCAGGTGCGGCCCCAGGTCGACGGCACCCCACACGACGGCGACGGGGCCGATCCCGCTCGCCACCGCCGAGCGCACCGCCATATCGAGGACCCGCTCGCCGCGGATCGGCGTCAGCAGCTTGTGGGTCGCTCCCGTGAACCTCGTGCCGGCCCCGCCCGCCAGGACCACCGCAGCGACCTCCGGGGGCGACATCGGGCCGACGGTACCATCGGCCGCGGACCGACGAGGAGGCTCGCCATGGACCTGGGGATCAGAGGACGTCGGGCGGCCGTGGCCGCAGGATCGGCCGGCCTCGGCCTGGCCACGGCACGAGCGTTGGCCGAGGAGGGGGTGGCCGTCGCGATCTGCGGTCGGCACGAGGATCGGCTCGCGGAGGCGGTGGCCTCGATCGGCGAGGGGGCCGTGGGCATCGTGGCCGACATGAGCGTCGAGGGCGACGCCGCCCGGTTCGCGGCGACCGCCGCCGATCGGCTCGGCGGCCCGCTCGACATCGTCGTCGCCAACGCAGGGGGCCCACCGGCGGGCGAGGCCTCGACCACGCCGCTCACGGCGTTCGAGGAGGCGCTCCACCTCAACTTCCTGTCGACCGTCGAGCTGTGCAACGCCGCCGTCGGCCCGATGCGCGAGGCCGGCTGGGGACGCATCCTCGCCATCACGTCGATCGGTGCGCGCCAGCCGATCCCCTCGCTGGCCGCCTCCTCCGCGGCGCGGGCCGCGGTGACCTCCTACGCGAAGAACCTCGCGACCGAGCTCGCCGGGACGGGCGTGTGCGTGAACACCATCCAACCGGGCAGCCACGACACGGCGCGCATGGCCCACCTGGCCGGGGTCCCGGAGCACGGCCCGGCGCCGAGGCTGGGCGATCCTGCCGACTTCGGTCGGATCGCCGCCTTCCTGTGCAGCGCGTCGGTGGCGTTCGTCTCCGGCGCGTCGGTCCTCGTCGACGGAGGGGTCAGCCGCGCGCTCCAGTGACCGTCCGGCCGAACTGTCACCACCGGCGGGCCATGCCTCGGCGAGCGGTGACAGTTGCTGCGAGCACCAGCGGCGCCGGCCGAACTGTCACCACCGGCGGGCCATGCCTCGGCGAGCGGTGACAGTTCGGCGGTGCGTCAGGACTCGAGCTTGGGCTCGGTGCCCGCCGGGAGGTTGATGGTCTTCGCCTCGAGGTAGGCGGCGAGGCCCTCGGGGCCCAGCTCCCGCCCGACGCCCGAGCTCTTGAAGCCGCCGAAGGGGGCGCTCCACTCCATGGCGAAGCCGTTGACGGTGTAGGTGCCCGTGCGCACCCGGCGGGCGATGTCGGTGCCCCGCTCGACGTCGCCCGTCCACACGGTGCCCGACAGGCCGTAGTCGCTGTCGTTGGCGATGCGGACGGCGTCGCCCTCGTCCTCGTAGGCGATGACCGACGCCACCGGGCCGAAGATCTCCTCGCGGGCGATCGTCATGGAGTTCGTGACATCACGGAACACGGTGGGCTCGACGAACCAGCCACGCTCGAGGTCCGCGGGACGACCGCCGCCGACGGTCACGGACGCGCCCTCGTCGCGGCCCTTGGCGATGTAGCCCTCGACCCGATCACGCTGCCGCTCGGCGATGAGCGGGCCGACGGCCGTGTCGAAGCTGTTCGGGTCGCCGACGGTCAGGGTCCGGACGTGCTCGGTGATCGCTTCGACCACCTCGTCGTAGCGGGCCCGGCTGGCGAGGATGCGGGTCTGGGCGACGCACGCCTGGCCGTTGTTCATCATCGTGCTGTTGATGAGCTCGGGGATCGTCGTCTCGAGGTCGGCGTCGTCGAGGATGATGCCGGCGCTCTTGCCGCCCAGCTCGAGGGTGCAGCGCTTCAGCTGCTCGCCGCAGACCGCGCCGATCTTCCGACCCGCCGCGGTGGAACCGGTGAAGCTGACCTTGTCGACGTCGGGGTGGGCGACGAGGTGCGCTCCCGCCTCACGGTCGGCCGGGACGATGTTGACCACACCGGCGGGCACGCCCGCCTGCTCCACGAGCTGCGCCAGGCGCAGGGCGCTGACCGGTGTCTCCGGTGCGGGCTTGAGGACGATCGTGGACCCCGAGGCGAGGGCGGGCGCCAGCTTGAGCATGGTGATGAACAGCGGCACGTTCCACGGGATGATGCCTGCGCAGACGCCGACGCCCTCCTTGCGGACGAGGGCCGGGCCGAGCATCCCGGGCCGCACCTCCTCGAAGGGGTACGTGGCGGTGAGCCCGGCGTAGTAGTCGAGCACCATGCCGGTGGCGCCGACCTGCCCGAAGTGGCTGAAGAGCAGCGTGGCGCCCACCTCGGCCGTGATCAGCTCGGCCAGCTCGTTCGAGTTCTCGACGAAGAGCTCGTGCAGCCGGCGCATCACCGCAGCGCGCTCGGTGGGGCTGGTGCGGGGCCACGGCCCCTCGTCGAACGCCCGGCGGGCAGCGGCGACGGCGGCGTCGACGTCGGCGACGACGGCCTCGGGTGCGTGCCCGATGACCTCCTCCGTCGTGGGGCTCACCACCTCGAAGCGGCGGTCGGTGGACGGGGCCACCCACTCGCCACCGATGTACAGCCGATCGAAGCTCGGGATCTCAGCCATGACTCATGCCCCCCTGGAGGATTCTGACGGGACGTGAGGTTAGTGCGGCGCCGACGTGGCCAGAAGGCGGTCGACCACGCCGCCGAACTCGGCGGCCACTCGGGCCCGGGGCTCGCGGTCCACGGCGATGGCGAGGACGCCCGAGATCACCATGCCGAGCAGGAGGCGGGCCAGGACGCGAGCGCGGTCGGGGCCGATCGCCGGCTCGGTCGCCAGCCGGTCGGCGACGAGCGCGATGACGGCGAGGTTCATGCCCCGCGTCTCGTCGTCGGGGTTCAGGCGGTCCCGGGCGAAGAGCAGGAGCAGCATCCCGCCGTGGACCTCGGCCTCGTCGAACACCACCTCACCCCACGAGCGGATCCACGCGGCGGGGCCGGCACCGCGGGGCAGCTCGCTCCGGAGGCGGTCGCCGAGCCGGGACCGCATGCGGCCCTGCAGCTCCGTCACGAGGGCGTCCCGGTTCGGGAAGTACGTGTAGGCGAGGTTCCGAGAGCAGCCCGAACGCTCGGCGACGAGGTCGAGGGACAGGCTGTCGGGCCCCTCCTCGTCGACCATCTGCTCGGCGCTGGCGAGCAGCTCCGCGCGCCGCTGCTCCGGGGTGAGGCGGCGGCGCGGCGTCACCGACACGGGATCACCGGCACCGGGTCAACGTCCGTCGGCACCACCGGCCGCCTCCGCCATGGCACGCCACACCCGCTCGGGGCTGGTCGGCATGTCGATGTGCCGCACGCCGAGGTGGGCGACCGCGTCGACGACCGCCGACTGCACCGCCGGCGTCGCGCCGATCGTGCCGGACTCGCCGATCCCCTTCGCCCCGAGGGGGTTGTACGAGGTCGGCGTGACGTGGTCGACCAGCTCGAAGGCCGGCAGCTCCATCGCCGAGATGACGCTGTAGTCGGCGAACGTCGCGGTCTGCGGGTTGCCCTCGGGGTCGTAGTGCATCTCCTCGAGCAGCGCCTGCGCCACGCCCTGGGCGATCCCCCCGTGGCGCTGCCCGTCGGCCAGCATCGGGTTGATGATGCGGCCGGCGTCGTCGCACGCGACGTGACGGACGAGCCGCGGCGCGCCGGTCTCGCGGTCGACCTCCACCACCGCGACGTGGGCGCCGAACGGGAAGGTCTGACCCTCGGCGACGAAGTGGTGGTCGACCCGCAGGTCGCTCGGTTCGCAGGCCGCAGCGAGGTCGGCCCAGCCCAGCGAGCGTGCCGGCGTCCCCGCCACGTGGAACCGGCCGTCGGTGAGGACGATGTCCTCGGTGGCCGCCTCCATCTCGCGTGCCGCCAGCTCGCGGGCGCGGTCGACGAGCTCCACCGTGGCCCCGTGCACGGCCGATCCACCGAGCTGCAGCGACCGGGACCCCATCGTCCCGCTGCCCTTGGGCACCAGGTCGGTGTCGCCGTGGACGACCGTGATGCGCTCCAGCGGGAGCCCGGTCGCGTCAGCGACGAGCATCGCGATCGCGGTGTGCAGGCCCTGGCCGTGCGGCGACGCTCCGGTGAAGGCGGTCGCCGAGCCGTCGGCCTCGATCTGCACGGCGGCGAACTCGCCGGGCACGCCACCGCCCGCGGTGATCTCGACGTACGTCGACACCCCGATGCCGAGCAACGGGCCCTCGCCGTGCTCGCGCCGCCGGGCCTGCTCGGCCCGCAGCGCTGGGTAGTCCGCGGCGTCGAGGGCCGCGTCGAGGGCACCGAGGTAGTCCCCCGCGTCGTACAGCGCGCCGGTGGACGTCGTGATCGGCGCCGGGTGGGCCGGGAGGAGGTTGCGGCGACGGACCTCGACCGGATCCATGCCGATCTCGGCGGCGAAGAGGTCCATCGCCCGCTCGATCGCCGCGGTCGCCTCCGGCCGCCCGGCACCCCGGAACGCCTCCAGGCTCATCGTGTTGGTGACCACGCCGCGGGCGACGGTCTCGACCCGTTCGATGTCGTACGTGCCGGGCGCCATCAACCGGGTGAAGGTGGGGAGGAAGCCGGCGCCGTTGGTCGGGTACGCGCCGCCGTTGGCCAGGATCTCGAGCCGGTAGGCCGTGACGCGGCCGTCCCGGGTGCCGCCGATGGCGAT
Source organism: Actinomycetes bacterium (assembly GCA_023437745.1). Classification (GTDB taxonomy): domain Bacteria; phylum Actinomycetota; class Acidimicrobiia; order Acidimicrobiales; family Microtrichaceae; genus JAEZFI01. The sequence goes on along the minus strand of JAEZFI010000219.1, from coordinate 18,393 downwards.
CCGGTGCCGCTGGTCGCGACCGTGACCCATCGCGACCATGTTCTCCGAGCGGTGCTCCACCCATCGGGCCGGGCGACCCACCCGGCGGGCGACCCACGGGACCAGGAGGTCCTCGGGGTACGGGGTGATCTTGGCGCCGAAGCCGCCCCCGACGTCGGGGGTGATCACGCGGACGTCGGGCTTCTCCAGGCCGTAGGCGTGGGTCAGCGCCGGCTTCACGCCGTGCACGCTCTGGGTCGAGATCCACACCGTCAGGCGCCCGTCGTCCCAGCGGGCGGCCGTCGCCCGTCCCTCCAGCGGGCACGCCGCGACCCGCTGGTTGACCAGCTCCTGCTGCACGACGACCTCGCAGCCGTCGAAGAGGGACGGGTCCAGCTCGTCGGAGCCGAAGTGCGACACCACGTTGGTGCCCAGCTCCGGGAACAGGAGCGGTGCGTCCGCCCGGGCGGCTGCGTACGGGTCGACCACCGCGTCGAGCGGGTCGTACTCGACGATCACCGCCTCGATCGCGTCCTCCGCCTGGTCCGGGCGCTCGGTCACGACGATGGCCACCGGCTCGCCGACGAACCGCACGGTGTCCGATGCCAACCAGGGGCGCACGGTCTCGGGCGGCAGGCTCGGGATCCGCGCCCGGGCCGGCGTGAGGTCGAGGTCCTCCGCCGTGAACACGCCGAGGACGCCCGGCATCGCCAGCGCGTCCGACACGTCGATCGACTCGATGCGGGCGTGGGCGATCGGCGACCTGACGTACGAGACGCAGACCGGGTCGCCCAGCTCCTCGCCGAGGTCGCCGACGTAGCGACCCTCACCCCGGAGCAGGGCCGGATCCTCGACACGGACCACCCGCGTCCCCATCATGCTCACTTTCTGCTCCGGGCCGGCTCCGCCTCAGGCTCGCCTCGTCCCTCGGCTTCTCCGGCTGCGCCACCCGTCGTCTTGCTGCTCCGGGCCGGCTCCGCCTCAGGCTCGCCTCGTCCCTCGGCGTCTTCGGCTACGCCACCCGTCGTCGTGCTGCTCCCGGCCATGCGGCGAATCTACCGACCCCGGGGTCAGCCGTCGGTGGGGTCGTCGGGCGCGGCCAGGCGACGGGCGGCGCGCTCCAGCGGGTCCTGGAGCTGCTGGAACGGCCAGACGTCGGGCAGGTCGATCGTCGGGGCGTCGCCCGGCGGCACCGTGTAGGTCTCCTGCCGCGGGTAGACGTAGCCGTAGAGCTCCCGGGCCTGCTCCTCGATGGTGTCCGGGTCGGCCAGCGTGTCGATCTTGGTGGCGAGATCGGCATTGGCCTTCACCAACTCGTCGCGCTCGGCTTCGGCGGCGGCGAGGTCACCCGACTGGGCGAGCCAGCTCCGCGTGGGCAGCACCACCACTCCGACGAAGGCGACCGCGACGGTGATCACGATCGCCCAGAAGGTGCGCCCACGCGGCCGGGTCATCCTGCGCCGCCCCTGGCCAGTGCGCCACGCCCGCGGTAGGCGGCGTCCTCGCCGAGGATCTCCTCGATGCGGAGGAGCTGGTTGTACTTGGCGACGCGGTCGCTGCGAGCCGGCGCGCCCGTCTTGATCTGGCCGCAGTTCGTGGCGACGGCGAGGTCGGAGATCGTGGTGTCCTCGGTCTCGCCCGAGCGGTGCGACATCACCGCGGTGTAGGCGGCACGGTGCGCCATCTCGACGGCCTCGAGCGTCTCGGTGAGCGACCCGATCTGGTTCACCTTCACGAGGATCGAGTTGGCCACGCCGGCGTCGATGCCACGCGAGAGGCGCGACGTGTTCGTGACGAACAGGTCGTCGCCGACGAGCTGCACGCGGTCACCGATGCGCGCGGTCAGCGCGGACCAGCCCTCCCAGTCCTCCTCGTCCATGCCGTCCTCGATCGACACGATCGGGTAGCGGTCGCACCAGTCGGCGAGGTAGTCGGCCATCTCGGCCGACGAGAGGGTCTTGCCGTCGCCGGCCAGGTGGTACGAGCCGTCCCGGTAGAACTCGGAGCTGGCGGCATCGACGGCGATCGCGATCTGCTCGCCGGGCGCGTAGCCCGCGCGCTCGATGGCCTCGATGAGCAGCTGCAGCGCTTCCTCGTTCGAGCCGAGGTTCGGGGCGAAGCCGCCCTCGTCGCCGATCGCCGTGCTCAGGCCGCGGTCGTGGCAGACGCGCTTCAGCACGTGGTACGTCTCGACACCCCACCGCAGCGCCTCGGAGAACGACGCCGCGCCGACCGGCATGATCATGAACTCCTGGACGTCCACGTTGTTGTCGGCGTGCTCGCCACCGTTGAGGACGTTCATCATCGGGACCGGCAGCACGTGGGCGCCGGCGCCTCCGACGTAGCGGAACAGCGGCAGGCCCACCTCGTCGGCGGCCGCGCGGGCGACGGCGAGCGAGACGCCGAGGATCGCGTTCGCACCGAGCCGGCCCTTGTTGTCGGAGCCGTCGGCCTCGAGCATGGCGCGGTCGACCGCACGCTGGTCGAGCGCATCCTCACCCACCACCGCCTCGGCCAGCGCCTCGTTGATGTGCGCCACCGCGGTCTGGACGCCCTTGCCGGCGTACCGATCGCCGCCGTCGCGCAGCTCCACCGCCTCGAACTGCCCCGTCGACGCACCGGAGGGCACTGCCGCCCGGCCGCTCGCGCCCGTGTCGAGCACGACCTCCACCTCGACGGTGGGGTTCCCGCGGGAATCGATGATCTCGCGGCCGTGGACGAAGCTGATGATGCTCATGTAAAAGGGCTCCGGGGAGTGTCGAGACGATAGTTCCGGGGAGAGGAGACCACACGGACCCCACCCCGACCAAGTGACGGCCGAGGTTCCGCGGGACCAGAACAGCCATTCGCGCGGCGAAGACGGTCGTCTGGGTCCCGCGGAACCGGGGGAGGTGGTCGTTTCAGTCCCGCGGAAGCTGGTGCTCGGCGGCGCGGAAGCGCTCGACGAAGCGGGCCGTCGCCCGGCGCAGCTCGTCCTCGGCGTCGACGCCCTCCTCGGTCAGCTCGGCGACCAGCGCCCACAGCCGCGCGCCGGGGTCGTCCTGCTCGTCGAACCCCGGGTCGATGCCCACGTTCGCCGCCTTGCGCTGCACCTTCATCGCCAGCGCGAGGGCCGGCAGCGCCTTGGGGATGCCGTCCATGACCGAGCCACGCACCTTCTCGGCGCGCTTGTTCGCCTCCCACATCGAGGCGACGTCGTCGGCCGATTCGACCTCCACGTCGCCGAACACGTGAGGGTGCCGGGCGTGCAGCTTGTCGTGCACGCCCACGATGACCTCGGCCAGCTCGAACCAGCCCTCCTCGGCGGCGATCGTCGAGTGGAGCACGACCTGGAAGAGGAGGTCGCCCAGCTCCTCGGCGAGCTCGTCGGCCCCTTCACCCGTCGCGGGGTCGAACCCGTCGATGGCCTCGAGCACCTCGTAGGTCTCCTCGAGGAGGTAGCGCTTGAGCGACTCGTGGGTCTGCTGGGCGTCCCACGGGCACCCCTGCCGGAGCGCCCGGGTCAGCTCGGCGAAGCGGGCCATCTCACCGGAGATCGGCGCCGCGAGCCGTGGGATCCACACGGAGGTCAGGTGGTCGGGCTCCACGGAGCGATCGAGGTCGTCCCACGCCACCTCGACGATCGACTCGTCGGGGAGGCCGAGCCGTTGCAGCACCAGCACCGGTCCGGTGGGCGCTGGGTCGACCGACAGCTTCACGTCGGACAACACGTCTCGCGAGTCGCACTGCCCCACGAGCAGGGGCCCCCGCTCCCCCGCGGCGTCGACGGCGAAGCGGTGGCCGTCGACGATGCGGGCGCCCTCGGCGAACGGGTCGACCCCGAGGCGCACCCAGGCGAGGTCCACGAAGCTGAGCGCCGGCACCACGTCGACGTCGACGCGGCCGTCCGCCAGCAGGAGCTCGACGGTGTGCTCGGCGACCATGGGCGACCCGGGTACGGCGTAGGCGACCGAGCCGTGCTCGCCGGCCAGGGCCACGACCCGCTCGACGATCGCGGCGTACACCTCGGCGATGTGCTCGCCCGCCTCGTAGAGGTCGTCGCACGTCACGAGGGCGCCCGAGCCCGGGGCCAGCGCGCCGGCGGCCGGATGGCGCTCGGTGCGGAGCACCACGACCGATGCGGTCTCGACGGTGTCGACCGCCGCGGCGGTCATGAGGTCCGGACCGCCGGGTCCCAGGCCGACCACCGTCACGCGGGGCCGGTCGTCCATCGGGTCAGCCCCCGGAAGCGGCGGTGGGCTGGGACCCCGGGACGACGAGCTCCGGCGCGGACTTGGACGGGGGCTGCAGGGGTGCGGTCGGTGGGAGCACCACGAAGTCCTCGTCCAGACCGGAGCCGAAGCGGGAGTCGATGACGATGTCGGCCAGGTCGAGCGCGACCCGGGCGGTCAGACCGCCGCCCTGCTGGTACACCTGCCGGAGGTACTCCTCGGCGGCCGCCTTGAACTCGTCGCTGCTGCGGTCGGGCAGTGCCTGGCGGCCCATCGGGCGGAACACCACCGCGCTCGGCCCGGCCTGCTGGTCGTCGAAGGTCACCACGCGGAACTCGTCGGAGGCGTCGGCCTCGAACGCCTGGGCGACCTCGGCCGGGATGGCCGAGAGCTCGGAGTCCTCGAAGCAGCGGCGCTCGGTGTCACGGCCCAGTGCGGCGAACCCGATGGCCTCGAGGTCCGCGGTGGGGTCGACGGTCGCGCCCTGGACGATCCGCAGCGCCTCGTCGGCCCCGGTCGCCGACCCGACCCAGCCGTCCACGCAGACCGGCGGCGGGCCCTCCCCCAGGTCCTTCTCGATGCGGTCGAGCACGGCGCGGCCGAGGGCGGAGCTCCAGTGATCGCTGATCACACGGTCGAGGGCGACCGTGGCCTCGAAGCCGGCCCGGAGCGTCGCGCGGACGTCGTCGGGGGCGCTGCTGAACCCCTGCATCTGCGCGTCGACGGCTGCCGCGTCCGCGGCCGAGGGCTCCTCGCCCAGCGACCGGAGCGCCGACTGCGCCACGGCGAGCCCCACCAGACCGGTCAGGGAGCGCCGGGCGAGCGTGCCGTCGAGCCGGCCGTCCTGCTCCACTGCGACCTGCTGGGCGTTCGGCAGGTCGTTGAGCGCCTCGGACAGCCGGCGGACCTGCTCGATCGTGATCTCGCGCCCGTCGACGACCGCCGCCGCGCCGTCACCGAGCGCGTCGCACCCCGCTCCCACGAGGGCCAGCACGAGCAACGACACCGCAGCGATCCGCTTCACAAGGCGGCGAGGTTAGTGCCTTGCCGGTTCAGGCCCCGTCGTCGGGCGGGACGAACTCCTCGAAGAACGCGAGCAGATCGGGGATCAACTGGTCGCCGCCCTTGACGGGGACCTGGACCTCCTGTGCGTCGGGCTTCACGACGGCGCCCTTGCGCGTCCGCTCCAGGCGCATCTGCTTCGACATCAGCAGCTTCAGCGGTGTCAGCCGGGCGATCCAGGGCGGCCCGCCGATGCCCGTCGACTTCGTGACGACGACCTCGGTCACGCCCGTGCGCAGGCATTCGACCCGGATGCGGGCGATGTCGAGGAGGCGGGCCGCGGCGGCCGGCACGGGCCCGTACCGGTCGACCCACTCCGACTCGATGTCCACGACGTCGGCGTCGGACTTCACCTCGGCGAGACGCCGGTAGGCCTCGAGCCGCTGGTCCTCGCGGCTCACGTACGCCGTCGGCAGGTGCGCGTCGACCGGCACCTCGATCCGGATCTCGCTCGGCTCGACCACCGTCTCACCGCTCAGCTCGCCCAGCGCCTCGGACACCATCTGGACGTACATGTCGTACCCGACCGAGGCCACGTGCCCGGACTGCCCCGTGCCGAGCAGGTTGCCGGCGCCGCGGATCTCGAGGTCGCGCATGGCGATCCGGAAGCCCGAGCCCAGCTCGGTCGCCTCGCCGATCGTCCGCAGCCGCTCGTACGCCTCTTCGGAGAGCGTGCGGTCCTTCGGGTGGAAGAGATAGGCGTAGGCCCGGCTGCCGGCTCGGCCGACACGACCCCGCAGCTGGTGCAGCTGGCCCAGGCCCAGCATGTCGGCCCGGTCGACGACGAGCGTGTTCACCGTGGGCATGTCGATCCCCGACTCGATGATCGTGGTGCACACGAGGACGTCGGAGCGCCCCTCCCAGAAGTCGAACACCACCTGCTCGAGCAGCGCCTCGTCCATCTGCCCGTGGCCGATCGTGACCCGGGCCTCGGGCACCATCTCGCGGATCCGCTCCGCCGCCTGCTCGATGTCCGACACGCGGTTGTGCACGAAGAACACCTGGCCCTCGCGCAGGAGCTCCCGACGGATCGCCTCGGCGACCGCCCGCTCGTCGTACTCGCCCACGTAGGTCAGGATCGGCTGGCGATCGACCGGCGGGGTGTTGAGCAGCGAGAGGTCGCGGATGCCGGTCAGGCTCATCTCGAGGGTCCGGGGGATCGGCGTGGCGGTCATCGTCAGGACGTCCACCGACGTGGACAAGGTCTTGATCGCCTCCTTGTGGCTGACGCCGAAGCGCTGCTCCTCGTCGACGACCAGGAGGCCGAGGTCCTTGTAGACGACGTCGGAGCTGAGGAGGCGATGCGTCCCGATGATGACGTCGACCTCGCCCTTGGCGACCGACTCGACGACCTTCTTGGCCTGCGCCGCGGTGAGGAACCGGCTGAGGACCTCGACCCGGACGCCGAACGGGTCGAACCGCTCGGCGAAGTTCGTGAAGTGCTGCTGCGCCAGGAGCGTCGTCGGCACGAGGACCGCCACCTGCTTCCCGTCCTGCACCGCCTTGAAGGCGGCGCGGATCGCGACCTCCGTCTTGCCGAAGCCGACGTCGCCGCACACCAGGCGGTCCATCGGCATCGGCGATTCCATGTCGGCCTTCACGTCGGCGATGGCGGTCAGCTGGTCGGGCGTCTCGTCGAACGGGAACGCCTCCTCCATCTCCCGCTGCCACGCGGTGTCCGGCGAGAACTGGAAGCCCTTGGCCTGCCGGCGCTTCTGGTAGAGGACGACCAGCTCCTGCGCGATCCGGGTGACCTCGGCGCGGACGCTGGCCTTGGTCCGGGCGAACTCGCTGCCGCCCATCTTGTTGAGGCGGGGCGTCTCGGCACCGGTGTGGATCCGGATCGACTCGATCTGGTCCGACGGCACGTACAGCTTGTCCTCACCCCGGTACTCGAGGAGCAGGTAGTCGCGCTCCACGCCACCGATGGCGCGCGTGACCATGCCCCCGAACCGGGCGATGCCGTGCGTCTGGTGGACGACGTAGCTGCCGACGGCGAGGTCGTCGAAGAAGCCCTGCACCGCGCGGGTCTGGGCGCGGTCCTTGCGCCGGGCCCGCCGGCGACCCGTGAGGTCCGACTCGGCGAGGATGGCCAGCTCCGCCTCGGGCAGGATCACGCCGTGCTCGAGCGGGGCACCGGCGACGATCATCCCGCCGGCACCACCGAACCTCGCGCCCGGGCCGTCGACCCGCTCGAACACGAACCCGTGGGATTTCAGGATCCGGTCGAGGCGGTCGGCCGACTCGGCACGGTCGGCGGTCACGACCACGCGGTGGCCCGCCGACAGCAGCTCGCGGACCTGGCCCATCAGGCGGATGCCGTCGGGGGCGACGGGGAGCCAGGCACCGGTCGAGACGCTGGGCGTGTCGGGTCCCTCGGCGGTCGGAAGGAGCGTCAACATCGACGCCCGGCAACGACCGAGCACCTCCTCGACGTCGAGGTGCAGGTCGGGCAGGTTGCGGTCGCCTGCGCCCCACGATGCCGCGAGGGTGCGAGCGAGGTCCTGCTCCTCGGCGACGATGTCGGCGGCGCGGTCCCGGACCCGTCGGGGCTCGCACACGATGACCTGCGAGTCGTCGTCGAGCAGGTCCGTGAGGACGGTGTCCGTCTCGCAGAGCCACGGGAGCCAGGACTCCATCCCGTCGAACGTCTGACCCTCGCGGATGCGCTCCCACTGGTCCCGACCCCAGGGCTCGGAGGCCACGAGCGCCTCGGCACGTGCTCGCACGTCGCCGGTCGGGAGGAGCTCTCGGCACGGGAAGATCTCGACGCGGTCGCGGTCGATCGTGGAGCGCTGGTCGGCGACCGCGAACTCGGTCAGGCGGTCGACCTCGTCACCCCACAGGTCGATGCGGACGGGGACCGACGCGGTCGACGGGAACACGTCGACGATCGAGCCCCGCACCGCGACCTCGCCGCGGTGCTCGACCTGCTGCTCACGCCGGTAGCCCTCGGCCACGAGGGTTCGCACGAGCTCCTCGGGGTCCAGCTGGGCGCCCGGCGTCACGACCACCGGCTCGACCTCGCCGACGTGCGGGCCGAGGCGCTGCACCATCGCCCGCGCCGAGGTCACCACGACGTCGGGACGGCGGTCCGGGGTGTGGAGGCGCCAGGCCACACGGCTCCGACGGCCCATCGTCTCCACCTGGGGGCTGACCCGCTCGAAGGGCAGCGTCTCCCAGGCCGGGAAGACCTCGACGCAGTCGGCGCCCATCCACGTCGCCAGGTCGCTGCCGAGCGCCTCGGCCTCGGCGCTCGTCGGCACCACGACGACGATGGGCCGACGGGTGGCGATCGCCGCCACGCCCGACACGGTCGCGGCGCGGGCCCGGTCCGCCACCGCCAGCACCGCCGACCGGCGGCCGAGGACCGCCGTCAGCGCCGGGATGTCGGTCAGCCGGCGTTCGAGCCCGACCAGCGCGCCCTCGGCGGCGAGGACGGTCTCGCTCACGTGACGTCGGCTCCCCGCTGGTTGAACCGGGCCATCGCTGCGTCGGGGCCCTCGGTCAGGATCGCCTCGACGGCGTCCGCCGCCTCCTGGACGCAGACGGCCAGCAGCTCCCGATCGGCCTTCGACGGTGCGGCCAGGACGTGGTCGACGCCCTTCGCGGCGCCGCCCGGAGGCTTCCCCACGCCGATGCGGATGCGCACGAAGTCCGTGGTGTGGAGGTGGTCGCGGATCGAGCGGAGACCGTTGTGCCCCGCCAACCCGCCGCCGACCTTCACCTTCAGACGACCGGGCGGGAGGTCCAGCTCGTCGTGGACGACGACGAGCTTCGCCGGGTCGTCGATGCCGTAGCGACGGGTCAACGGCGCGACGGCGCGACCCGAGTCGTTCATGTAGGTCGACGGGAAGGCGAGCGCCACCCGCGCCGTGCCGATGCGCACCTCGGCGACGAGGGCATCCGCGTCCTTCGAGGCCTTGAGGCGCTCGCCGCCGCGCTCGGCGAGGACGTCCACGACGTCCGCGCCCACGTTGTGCCGTGTGCCGGCGTACTGGCGGCCCGGGTTGCCGAGGCCCACCACGAGCAGGTCGAACGGCGTGCCCCGGCGCTCAGGCGCGTTCGTCGCCCGTCGACCCAGCGCCACCGCTCAGCGGTTCACTCAGATGCGGCTTCGGCGTCGCCCGCTTCGGCGTCGCCGGCACCTTCGGCGTCCTCGTCGACACCGCCAGCCGCCACGCGCGCCGCCACGATGGCCGCACGGGTGAGCGACGCGGTCACGACCGCGGTGTCCATGTCGATGTCGACGTGCACGCCGTCGGGCAGCGTGAGGTCGGCGACGGTGAGGACGTCGTCCACCTCCATGTTGGAGATGTCGATGCGGAACTCGTTCGGGATCGAGTCGGGACGCACCGACACGTGCAGCGCCGTGAGCGTCTGGTCGATCATGCCGCCGTTCGACGTGACCTTCTTGGCCTCACCGGTCATCACGATCGGCACGGTCACGTGCATCGGGACCTCGGGGTCGATGCGCTGGAAGTCGAGGTGGATCGGGTCACGACGCACCGGGTGGCGCTGCAGCTCCTTCACCAGGGTGTACTGCTTGGTGCCGTCGAAGCTGAGCTCGATGAGGGCGTTCATGCCGGCCGGGGTCGACAGCGCACGGCGCACGTCGCTGCGGACGACGGTCACCGAGGTCGGCTCGGAGCCCAGGCCGTAGACGGTCGCCGGGATGCGGCCCTCGGCCCGCAGACGACGGGAGGTACCGGTGCCGGTCTCGCGGCCGGTCTCTGCGGTGAGGGGGACGACGTTCATCTGAGGGATCTCCTGCGCGCGGTTCGAGCGGTGCCCGGACGCGCGACGGCGCGAGGGCGAAGAGCGAGTGTACCGGTCGGACCCACCCGGTCTCCAACCGGCGGAGCAGCAGTCAGTGCTGGTTCTGGCCGCCGAAGATCTCGGAGACCGACGTGTCCTCGAAGACGGCGTCGATGGCGTCGGCGATGATGCCCGCCGCGGACAGGACCTCGATCTTGTCGATCTGCTTGTCCGGCGTGAGGGGCAGCGTGTTGGTGATCACGACCTTCTCGAGCACCGAGTTCTTCAGGCGGTCGATGGCCGGACCGGAGAACACGCCGTGGGTGCAGGCGGCGTAGACCCGCGACGCGCCCTTGTCGACCAGCTGTTCCGCGGCGGCGACGATCGTGCCGGCGGTGTCGATCATGTCGTCGATCAGCACGCAGGTGCGCCCGGCGACCTCGCCCACGACGTCCTTCGCCTCGACGGCGTTCTTCTCGCCGCGGATCCGGCGCTTGTGGACGATGGCGATGTCGGCGTGGAGCTGGTTCGCGTACCGCTCGGCGACCTTCACCCGGCCCGCGTCGGGCGACACCACCACGAGGTCGTCGCCCAACTTGGACATCCAGTCGATCAGCACCGGCATGGCGGTGAGGTGGTCGACCGGCCCGTCGAAGAACCCCTGGATCTGACCCGAGTGCAGGTCGACCGACACGAGGCGCTTCGCCCCGGCGGCGGAGAACAGGTTCGCGACGAGCTTCGCCGTGATGGGCTCACGGCCCTCGGCCTTGCGGTCCTGCCGCCCGTACCCGAAGAACGGGGCGACCACGGTGATCCGCTTCGCCGACGCCCGGCGGGCGGCGTCGACCATGATCAGCTGCTCCATGATCGCGTCGTTCACCGAGATGCCGTCGACCGTGGTGTGCCCCTGGAAGATGAACACGTCGGCGCCGCGGATGGACTCGCCGAACCGGCAGTGCAGCTCGCCGTTCGCGAACTCGGCGATGTTGACGTCGCCGAGCTCGACACCGAGTCGCTCGGCCACCTCCTCGGCGAGCGGACGGTTCACCCGCCCTGCAACGAGGTGAAGTCGCTTGCGAGTGATCAGTTCCATGAGGGTTCCCCTAGGCGTCGGCCCGTGAAGTGTAGAACGGTCCCGTCGAGAGGTCGTCAGGCAGCTTCGAGCCCGGTGCCAGCACGGCGAACGGGCCCACACGGCAGCCGTCCCCGACGGTCGCCTGCCGCCCCGACGTCTGCTCGAGCACGCAGTTGGACCCGATCGAGCAGTCGACGAGCCGCGTGTCCGGCCCCAGCTCGGTGCCGTCCCCGATCACGGTGTCGCCCTGCAGGATCGTGCCCGGGAAGATCGTGACGTCACGCCCGACCGAGACCGTCGTGTCGACGTAGGTGTTGGCCGGGTCCAGCATCGTGACGCCGGACCGGAGGAGCCGCTCGTTGGTGCGGCGCCGGAGCTCGGACTCCGCCGCGGCGAGCTGGAGGCGGTCGTTCACGCCGGATGGCTCGAGGGCATCGTCGGCCACGAGCGCGGCGACCTGGTAGCCGGCGTCGCTCAGGACGGACACCACGTCGGTCAGGTAGTACTCGCCCTGGGCGTTGTCCGGCTCGAGGCGGCGGAGCGCCGGCGCCAGCAGGGACCGGCGGAACACGTAGATCGAGGTGTTGATCTCGCGGATCGCCAACTCCTCGTCGGTCGCGTCGCCGTGCTCGACGACGCGCACGACGCGGTCGTCCCGACCGCGCACCACCCGTCCGTACCCGGAGGGGTCGTCCATCTCCGCGGTCAGGAGGGTCGCGGCGGCGTCCGTCTGCCGGTGCTGCTCGACGAGGGCGGCGATGGTCTCACGGCGCAGCAGGGGGGCGTCGCCCGGCATCACGATGACGTCGCCGTCGTCGCTGTCGTCGGGCACCCCCACGAGCCCGACCATCGCGGCGTCACCGGTGCCGCGCTGCACCCGTTGCTCGACGAACTCGAGCCGGAGACCCGTCTCGGCGTCGGAGATCTTCTTGGTGACCCGCTCGGCCTTGTGGCCGACCACGATCACCGCTCGCTCGGGTGCGACCAGCCGCAGGCTGTCGAGGACGTACATGAGCATCGGTCGCCCGCACAGGTAGTGGAGGGGCTTGGGGCGCTCGGACTTCATCCGGGAGCCCTCGCCCGCGGCAAGGACGACGGCGGCGAGGGGTCGCGGCGTGGTGGTCATCGTGCTCCATCGGTGTGAGAGGTGTGACGTCTCGCAGGGCTCGCGGGGCAGGGATCGAACCTGCAACCTCCGGATCCAAAGTCCAGCGTTCTGCCAGTTGAACTACCCGCGATCGCCCCCTCAGGGTAGACCGCGGGATCGCCGGGCTCAGCGAGCCCTCTGCACCACCTCGGCGCCCAGGAGCCCTTCCCAGAACCCGACGCCCCAGCTCAGGTGCATCGCGGCGAGCGCAGGCAGCACGGCCCGGCGCTCCTCGGCGGACGGCAGCCGGGCGGCCACGATCGCCGAGCCGAGCCCCAGGACCCCGAGGTACGGAGCGACCAGCAGCAGCGACCAGCGTGGACGCCACGGAGCGATCGCCAGCGCCAGGGCGAACGCCGCCACCACGGCGGGAGCCGCGAGGTGGCGGACCGCGGTGCTGCTCGGATGCTTCCGCACCACCTTGGACTTGCCCCGGCCGTAGCGCCGGTACTGACGGGCCAGCAGCCGGATGGTCTGGCGACCCTCCCAGGCGATGGCCATGCCCGGGTCCAGCAGCAGCACACGCCCGCTCTGCCGGACGCGGTAGTCGAACTCGAAGTCCTCGTTCACCGGGGTCGACTCGTCCCAGCCGCCCAACTCGCGGACCACGTCGATCGGGTAGGCGCCGAACGGGATGTGGTCGACGAGCGCCGACTCGGTCGCGTGGTGGTACGACGAGTTGCCCACGCCGAAGGGCGACCCCAGCACGGCGGCGATCGCCCGCCCGGTCGGGGTGAACCCGACGGCGTCCTTGCGCCCGCCGACCCCGCCGTAGTCGCCGGTGGCCAGGTGGCGGACCACCTGCTCGACGTAGGTGGGCGGCACGGTCGCGTGGGCGTCGATGCGGATCAGGTACGCGCCGCGGGCTTCGGGCCACGCGGTGTTGAGCGCTGCGGGCTGGGTGCGCCGCGGGTTGTCGAGGAGGCGGACCCGCGGGTCCCGCCGCGCGTAGTCCTCGACGATCGCCCGGGTCCGGTCCGTGGAACCCCCGTCGAGGACGAGGATCTCGAGGTCCTGGTGGGTCTGACCGAGCACGCAGTCGAGGCAGCTCGAGATCGACTGCTCCTCGTCGAGCGCGGGGACGACGACGGTGACGAGGTGCTCGCTGTCGTCGGCCGCAACGGCGGCCGCGCTCACCGTCGCTTGCCCAGGAGGGTCGGGATCGTCCGGAGGGCGATCACCAGATCCCGCCACAGCGACCAGTTCTCGATGTAGCGGTTGTCGAGCCGCACCCGGGCCTCGATCGACGTGTCACCCCAGTACCCGTTGACCTGGGCCCAACCGGTGATGCCGGCGGGAACCCGGTGCCGCTCGTCGTAGCGGTCGATCTCACCCGAGAACTGCTCGACGAAGTACGGGCGCTCGGGACGGGGGCCGACGATCGACATCTCCCCCTTGAGCACGTTGATCAGCTGCGGGAGCTCGTCGAGGTGCGACTTGCGGAGGAACCGGCCGACCTTCGTGACGCGGGCGTCGTCGTCGACGCTCCACTTCGAGTCCGAGTCGTCGTTCTGCCGCATCGACCGGAACTTGTAGATCTCGAAGGGGCGGCCGTCGCAGCCGACGCGGATCTGCTTGAAGAACACCGGGCCACGCGACGAGAGCTTGACGGCGACGGCGCACGCGGCGAGCACCGGCGCGGTGAGCACGAGCATCAGGGACGAGACGACGAGGTCGAACGCCCGCTTGGCCGGCCACATCTGGTGTCCGTGGCCGGGACGGCGGAGCGGGACGAGGGCGAACCCGTCGACCTCGCGGGCCACGTGCTCGTTGGCGACGCCCAGCTCGAAGAAGCGGGGCACCGCGTAGAACTGGACGGGGAGCAGCGAGCAACGCCGCACGTAGCCGACCAGCTCCTCCTCCGAGGCGGACCCGAACGCCAGCACCACGTGGCGGATGTGGGTGGCCTCGAGGACCGAGATCAGCTCCTCGGGTCGGCCCACGATCGGGTACGGCAGCTGCTCGTCGAACCGCTCGAGGAACCCGTAGGGAGCGAGGCCGAACTCGGGGTTCTCCTCCAGGGCCACGGCCACGTCGACGCCGACCGGGCCGGCACCCACGATGATCGTGTCCTCCAGGTCGTAGCCGCGGGAGCGGGCGACGTGGACGGCCTTGAACATGAGCACCCGGCCGATCATCACCGTGGCGACGGTGCCGGCGACCAGGTAGGCGTAGGACCGCATGTCGAGGTACTCGAGGAGCGGCGTCTTCGAGGTGAGCGTGAGCGTGGCGGTGATCACCGGCGCCAGGGCGATGCGGGTGCCGACCTGGACGAGGATCTCGGCCGGGCGGGGCACCAGGCGGCCCCGTCGGTAGGTCGGCCACAGCAGCGCCATGGTCGTGACCACGTAGAGGAGCGAGAAGAACTGGGGCGCCCGGTCGGTGGTGTGGCCGACGATCACCCGGAGCCACACGAGGACGGCGACGGCGTCGACGGTGAAGCCGAGCAGCAGGGAGAGGAAGCCGATCGCGCGGCGCTGGTCCTGGCTCGCACGCTCCGGCCGCTCGGCCGGGTTCCCGACGACCGAGAGCTTCGGCTCAGCGGTCGATCCGTGGGCCGACCTGGCGGCACGCGAGCTCCGCCCTTTGGTCGACTCGGTCGCCGTGAATCCCAGCATCTACGTCAGCCCCTGTCGGTGTGCACGGGTCCACCCAGCGTCGAACCCGTCATGTGCTTCCCCCGAATCGCCCAGCACGACCGGTCTGCTTCCACGCCGCCTGGACCCGGACCACTTAACCACAGCAGGTGAAGCAGCTTCAACAACTTTCATCCCAACTTCCGGGGGTCCGGGCACATCCACCCAGTGAACTCTGCGGGCCGAAAAATCGACCCCGCAACGGCCTCCCGAGCCCTCCTCTCGAAGGCTGGGAGCGATCACTTCTTCAGGACGATCGCCCCGACGGGGTTCGTGGTGAACGAACGGAGCGCCTCGCCCGTGAACCGGGCGTCCCGGAGCGACGTCGAGCCCTCCGTGACGACGACGATCGTGGCGTCCGCCATCGACAGCAGCTGCGTCGAGGGGACGGCGCCGGGGACCTGCGGGCCGTCGACGACGACCACGTAGCGTCCCGAGAGCGCGCCCAGCACCTGGTGGAGGTTCGAGCGCATGCGGAGGAGGCTGCCGCCTCGGTTGAGACCCGCGGGCATCACGCGGATCATCCCCGACGGCGGGACCATCCCGTTGAGGAGGGCGGGGGTGTGCCCGTTCTCGAGCCGCAGGAGCGTCTGGTCGACCCGCAGCTCACCCGTGAGGCACTCGGCCAGGCCGGGCTCGTCGGACGCCCCGATCAGCTTGGTGAGCATCCCGTGCTCGAGGTCCCCGTCGATCAGGGCGACGGGCTGGTCGAAGTTGCGGGCGATGGCGCAGCCCAGCGCCAGGACCAGCTTCGACCGCTCGAGGTCGGGCTCGGGGCCGACCACGACGAGGCGGTGGATCGGCCCGCGTGCACCCAGCCGCTCGATGGCCGAGAGCATCCCGAGGACCGCGTCCTGCGGGTTGGCGCCACGGCCCTCTCCCATGACGGGGAGACGGGCGAGCACGGGCAGGTCCAGGGCGTCGCCCACGTCCCGGGCCGAGCTGACCACGGGGGCCCGGTACTGGCGGAAGGCGGCGACGGCGAACGCCACCACGAAGCCGAGCACGGCACCGCCGAGGAACCCCATGTACGGCGGGATGGACACGACCTCGCGCATCGGCCGGGTCCAGATCTCCTGGATGATCGGGCCGGGGATCCGCGCCTCGAGCGGCTGGTTCTGCTGCTGCGCCTCGAAGGCGTCCTCGATGGTCGGGAGGACCTCCTGGCTGACCCGGTCGGCGGTGCGGATGTCCGAGTAGGTGACCTTGACCTCGAGCATCGCCGACTCGGCGGGGTTCTCCACCGAGATCATCCCGGCGATCGTCTCGACCGGGAGGTCGAGCTGGGAGCGGCCCTTCAGCTCCGTCGCGAACTGGTTGGACTCGAGCAGCGCCTGGAACGAGCGGACCAGCGTGATGTTGTCCTGCGTGTTCGCCCCGCTGGTCACGATGTACGTGCGGGACGTCACGAACTGCTCCGCCGCCGTGAACGTCCAGGCCATCGCCAGGAGGCCGACCACCAGCGACGCCGCGCCGATGAACCCCCACACGCGCTTCCCGAAGTTGAAGCTGATCGAAGGGTTCTCCTCGACCAGTCCGGGGTCGGTGAAGACCGCCAGTGCGCCGCCGTCTGTCATGTGCCGTGGTGTCCCATCATCTCCGTGGGCTGCAGCCGGTCAGGCGGCCGGAACCATTCCATCCACAGGATAGGAGCGGAAACCCCCGAAACGCAGATCGCGGGTTCGCATCCGTTCGGACCCACTCGCTATGGTGCCCAACGCCATGGGTTCACTGATCAAGAAGCGCAGGAAGCGGATGCGGAAGAAGAAGCACCGCAAGCTGCTGCGCCGCACTCGCCACCAGCGTCGCGCTCGCGGCAAGTAGGCCCGACTCATCCGGGGGCTTCCGCTCCCGGCGTCCAACCGGACGGCACCGTGTCGACGACCACCATGTGGTCGCCCTCGTGGGCGCCGGGGACGAACCACGTCGACCCGCTTCCCGCCAGCTTCGGCTCCATCCCCGCCACGTCACCCAACCGGTCGCGCCACCGTGCCAGCTCCGGATGGAGTGCCAACGCGGCCGCCGTCAGGTCGTTGCCCGACTCGTGGTCGGGTCCACCCAGCGCATCCCAGGTGCGGTAGACCTCGGGCGTCGAGCAGTGGATCGGCGGGGTGAGCAGCGTGTAGGTCCGCGGCTCGAACTCGAGCGGTTCCACGACCTCGCCGATGCCGCTCACCCGAGCGCGTCCCCCGACCACCGAGAACGCGACGTCGGCGCCCAGGGCCACCGCGGCGATCGTGCTGCGCCGGTCGGCCCACCGGAGGATCGCTGCGGCATCCGCGCTCCCGCCGCCGAGGCCGGCACCGGCGGGGATGCGCTTGTGGAGGTGGACCGACGCGGTCCGGCCGACCATGCGCAGCGCCCGCGTCACCAGGTCGTCGGGTCCCAGGCCGCCCGCCGGCGCCGCCGGCCCGTCCACGATCATGCCGTCGCCGTGGCGGAGCCAGAGCGTGTCGAACAGGTCGAGCTCCACCATCTCGGCTTCGATGAGGTGCATGCCGTCGGCGCGCACACCGACCACCCGCAGGGACACGGTGAGCTTCGCAGGCGCCACCAACGCGACGGGGAGCGTGCCGGAGCCCGTCACCCCGCGCCTCCCTCGTCCGAGCGGGCGACGGGCAGCGACTCGCACAGGCGGCGCCACTCGTCCATCGACAGCTGCTCCGCCCGGGCGTGCTCGGTGAGGCCGGCCGCAGCCAGCGCCCCGACGACGTCGTCGGCGGGCGCGAGCCCGGCCAGGGCACGGCGCAGGGTCTTGCGCCGCTGGGCGAAGCCCGCCCGGGTCAGGGCCCGGAAGGTCGCCTCGGTGGACGCGTCGAACGTCACGGCGCCGGGGTCGCGCACGATCTCGACGAGCGCCGACTCGACCCGTGGTCGCGGCCAGAACACGTCGGGGCCGATCGACGCGACCCGCCGTGCGCTCGCCCATCGGGCGATGCGGACCGAGGGCAGCCCGTGCGCCGGCTCGCCCGGACCCGCGGCCATCCGGTCGGCGACCTCCCGCTGCACCATCACGAGCATCCGCTGGATCCTGGGTTCGGCGTCGAGGAGCTCGATCACGATCGTGGTGGCCACGTTGTAGGGGAGGTTGGCGACGAGGGTGGAGCCGTCGGCGATCCGGTCGCGCCACCCGCCGTCGAGGGCGTCCGCCTCCACCACCTCCAGCTGCCCGCCCACGACGGCTTCGATCCGGGTGCGCAGCGAGGCCGCCATGCGGGGGTCCTTCTCGACGGCCAGGACCTGCGCGCCGGCGTCCAGCAGGCCGAGGGTCAGCGAGCCGAGGCCCGGCCCCACCTCCACGACCGGGTCGCCGGGGCCGACGCCGGCGAGGCGCACGATCCGGCGGATCGTGTTCGGGTCGACCACGAAGTTCTGTCCGAGCGAGCGGCGCGGCTCCAGCCCGAAGTCGGCGGCCAGCGCCCGCACGTCGCGGACCGTCAGCAGGGGCGGTGTCCCGGTCACGGAGGCGTGGCCAGCGCGCCCTCGGCGGGCGGCGTGGTGTCGGGCGGCGCCGTGGGCTCGGGC
>JAEZFI010000207.1 GCA_023437745.1 Actinomycetes bacterium | reverse complement strand
GGCTCTCGGGATGGTGCGAGGTCGAGCTCGGCACCAGCCGGGACGACCTGATCGCGACGATGGGCGAGCCGACCAGCGAGGGCGTCGACGACGACGGCCAGGCCGAGCTGGAGTGGGAGAGCGACGCCGTCTACCTCGTCGCCTGGCTGGACGAGGACGACACCGTCGCCTCCACGAGCGCGGCCGGCGAGCTCGCCTGCGACTGAGCGGGCCCGGGCTGCGGGCCTGAGCACCGCGCCGACGGTCCGCTGACGGTCTAGACCGGGCGGCGACGGCGAACCGCTCGGGCGTCGTCGCCCCACAGTCGGTCGAGACCCCCGTCGCGCCGCGACGCTCGCCCGAGAACGGACCCGTCATGAGATCTGCACGCCGCCTGGCGACCGCCCTCCTCGCGCTCGGCCTGAGCGCGAGCACCGCTCAAGCCGCCGCGGTGACCCGGGACGCGCGCGACCTCGTCGGTGCCACCCTCCGGCTCGAGGGCTCCACGCTCGTCTACACGGCCTCGCCCGGTGTCGTGAACTGGCCGTCCGTCAGCAGTCCGGACTCCGGCACGCTGCGGATCGCGGACGCGAACGAGCAGATCGACACGACCGGATCCGGGTGTGAACCGGCCTGGCCGGACGACCTCACGGAGGTGCTGTGCCCCCTGCCGGCGGAGCTGCGTCTCGAGCTGGGCGACAGGGACGACCGGAACCTGCTCGACGAGTCGCTCCCGCCGTTGCCCGTCACCGTCCTCGGCGAGGCCGGCAACGACTCGCTCTCCGCCAACAACGACGTCGACAACCACGTCACGCTCGACGGCGGCGAGGGGGACGACGTCCTCAACGGCATGCAGTTCGCGGACACGCTGCTCGGCGGACCGGGCAAGGACACGCTCAACGGGTACGCCGGCGACGACGTGCTGCGCGGAGGCGACGGCAACGACTGGCTGGAGCCCGACACCTACCCCGACGTCGTCGGCGACGACGTCGTCGACGGTGGTCCGGGCTTCGACACGGTCCAGGACTGGAGCTCCACGACCGAGGACCCCTCCTTCGCCGTCTCGGTCTCGGTCGACGGCGTCGCCAACGACGGCCGGCCCTGGGGGGAGGCCGACAACGTCATCGACGTCGAGCGCTTCGACGCGATCGCGCCCGGGCACTACTCCCTGGGATCGACCTCCGACAGCATCGACCTGCCCAACTACGGCACGTCCCGGGTCGAGGGCAACGCCGGGGACGACACGATCACCGGCAACGACGGCACCGAGACCATCGACGGCGGGCCGGGGGACGACCGGCTCGAGGGCGGCTACGGGCACGACGTCATCACCGGCGGCCCGGGCCGGGACACGATCTTCGGCGACGAGACCTCGAGCCGCTGCTCCTACCTCGACGACTGCACCGTCGTCCCCTACGGCAACGACACGATCCACGCCCGCGACGGACAGCCCGACATGATCGACTGCGGCGTGGGCGTCGACCGGGTGGTCGCCGACGCCGTCGACACCCTGTCCGGCTGCGAGAAGGTCGAGGGGGTCCCGGCCACGTGCCGGGTGCCGAAGGGGCTGACGGGCCTCACCCTGGCCCAGGCGCGCGCCAAGCTCCGCCAGGCGCACTGCACGAAGATCCGCGTCCGCAAGGTCACGAGCAGCACCGTGCCGGCCGGTCGCGTGGTCAAGGCGACCAGCAAGGGCGGCGTCGTGACCGTCGTGGTCTCCCGCGGCCGGAGGTGACCTGCTCCCTCAGCCCGCGAGGGTGCCGCCGAAGACCTGCCAGGCCAGCAGCGACTTCGCCACCAGGCTGAGCACGATGTAGACGTTCTCGCCGAAGAGGTAGTCGGTCCAGCGGCCCTTTGCTCGGTACTGCAGCCACTGGTTGAGCGCGAAGATGTTGAAGAAGACGAAGAGCGAGACCACGATCGCGTAGACGAAGCCGGGCGGGCTCACGTCGGCCGGGGACTGCGGGGCCACGGTGTAGATCACCACCGCGATCCAGGGCACGGACCCGGCGATGCAGCCGAACCCGAAGGGCAGCCAGCCACCGCCGCCGGGCTCCTCGTACTTCTCCTGCAGCCAGCCGAAGAGGATCATCGACGCGTTCACGCCCACGATGGCCAGCAGGGCGGTGACGTCGGCGATCCCCACGAGCTGGGCGATGACGACCATCATCAGTGAGGACGAGAGCGAGTACTCGACCCACCGCGCCCGGTTGATGCCACGCGACAGGTCCGCGACGTACCCGCGCCACCAGACGGTGGAGACGACCAGGTGCGCCACCGCCGAGAGCGCCAGGAACGCCGCCACGGCCAGGCCGGTCGGGATGTCGAACAGGACGGTCGGCTCCTGGGGATCGGTGCCCGGGGGACCGGCCAGGTAGCTCGCCGTGACCGGCAGCGCGAAGTCGGTGGCCAGCACGACGACCGCGACCGCCTGCACGGCGTGCAGCGCCGCCGCCGCGAGGTTGAAGCGGCGCAGGCTGCGCTGCCGCGCCTCCGGGATCGTCGCCGTCATGTCGCGACTGTAGTTCGCCGTCCAGGCTCCCCGGCGCCGAACGAACGCGCGGCAGCGCTCGAATCGCTATCCTCGTGGCGCTGCCTGCGTGGGCACCGAGCACGGATCGACGCCCACGAACGCCACGGACGGCCTGTCG
>JAEZFI010000148.1 GCA_023437745.1 Actinomycetes bacterium | reverse complement strand
CGTGACGTGGGCGTCACGCCTCACGCGACAGAACGAGAGGGGGCGGCAGGCGCGGGGGTCAGGGCCAGAGGCCGGACTCGACCGCCTCGGGCAGCATCAGGTCCCTCCGGCCGGCGCGGGCGAGCGTCGAGCTGACCTCCGCGGCCCAGGGCTCCACCTCGAGGCGGAGGTCCTCGGGCACCGGGTGGTCGCCACGCGGCGCGACGGCGATCCGGGGGAGTCGCCCGATCGCCTCGTCGCGGGCCGCCGGGTCGCCGCCGTAGAACGCCGGATCCCGGACCTGCACCCACTTGTCGGCGCCCATCACCACCACGTCGTAGCCCTCGGCGAGGTCCGCGATCAGCTGCTCGGTCGTCACGGCGACCCGGAGCCACTCGACCCGCGCCGCGATGCGCTCGACGACCTCCGCCCGGCTGACGGCCGTCGGGCCGGAGGCGACGCGGGCCTCCTTGGCGAGGGCGACCTCGCTGAGCACGAAGGTCACGGTGGTCAGACCGAAGCGGCGCCGAGCGGCGTCGGCGATGTGGAGGTGGGCGCGCGTCGGCGGATCGAACGAGCCCGGATAGCAGCCTCTGAGCGACGCGCTCACGCCGGTCGCGGGTGCCGGTCCGGTTCGGCGACCGCGACGCGCAGCGCCACCGCGAGGACCGTGGCGATCGAGGCGGCCACGACGCCGACCGCGGCGATCCCGCCCGCCGTGTAGATCCACCCGGCCGCCGCCGAGCTCACGGCGCGGCTGACGGTGGCCACGGCGAAGAACGCTCCGAGGGTGGCAGCGCGCGTGTCGGGCGCGATCTCGGTGAAGAGGGGGAGCGCTGACACCCAGCTCAGCTCGAAGCCCACGGCGGCCACGACGAGCAGCGCGACCCCGAACACGGCCCGATGGCCGACGAGGCCCATCGCCGCGCACGTCGGCACGATGATCAGCACCCCCGTGAGCGCCGCCGTCCGCTTGCCGAAGCGGTCAGCGGACCACGCGCTGCCGAGCGTGCCCGCCACCTCGCCGATGCCCAGCAGCATCGTGTTGAGACCGAGGCCCGTCAGGGACATGCCCAGCGACTGCACGAACCAGTCGCCGGCCACGGCGAACACCAGCATCTGGGCGAACGGCTGCAGCGTGGCGAAGGCGAACAGGCCGCCCGAGCCCACCGGAGGACGCCACCGGTGCCACGCCTCCTGCTCCTCGTCGACGGCTTCGGGCTCGTCGTGGGGCGTCACCACACGGATCCAGATCGCGCCGGCGAGGAGCGCGAAGCCGATGGCGCCGAACGGGGCTCGCCAGCCCCAACGGTCGGTGAGCCAGGCGCAGATCGGCACGCCGAGGAGGAAGGCGCCGCCCCAGGCGACCTCGGTCAGCCCGAGGATCCGGCCCCTTCGGGCGAAGGGGACCCGGTGGGCGATCCACGCCGACTGCGAGGTGTCGATGCCGATCTTCGTCAACCCGCCCACGATCATCATCGAGGTGAACAGCCACAGCGGTGTGCCGATCCAGTTGCCCAGCCAGATCAGCACCGCGAGTGCGCCGGTCAGCGTGCAGCACCAGGTCATCGCCCGCCGCTCGTGGCCCCGGTCGGCCCAGCGCCCGATCGCCGGGGCGGCCACACCCCCGAGCTCCCGGAGGCCGAGCACCGACGTCGCGGTGGCGACCGAGATCCCGAGGCCGGCGCTCAGCGGGGTGAGCAGGACGTAGGGGAAGCGGTGGAAGATGTTGCCGACCAGGCGGGTGCCGATGAGCGCCGTCAGCGCGCGCGTCGAGGTCGACGAAACCTCGACGCCGTCGTCGGTCGAACTCGTTGTGGCGGGGCCGGGCACGGCGGTACGCTACCGGCATGCCCGCGGGTGCCCGACTCCTCGTAGTAGTGCCATAGCGCTCGCGATCCGTCCCACCCACCGCGTGCGCTCCGACCTCCCATCCGGGAGGTCGTTCCAGTTTTCGGGCCGCCCGCGACCGCCACGACCACCCAGCTTTCGAGCGAACTGCCGACAGGCCAGACTCTGTCGGTCCCCACAGGAGCAGACATGACCCACCAAGGTTCCCCCGCACCGGGCACCCCCATCGACGGGGGCCGAGCCCTGATCCACTCGCTCGAGATGGAGGGCGTCGAGGTGATCTTCGGGTTGCCCGGGGGAGCGATCCTGCCGGTCTACGACCCGATCATCGACAGCCCGATCCGCCACATCCTGGTGCGACACGAGCAGGGTGCCGGCCACATGGCCGAGGGCTACGCCCACGCCACCGGGCGCCCCGGCGTCGCCATGGTGACCTCGGGTCCCGGCGCCACGAACATCGTCACCCCGCTGGCCGATGCCTACATGGACTCGATCCCGATG
This sequence comes from Actinomycetes bacterium, assembly GCA_023437745.1. GTDB lineage: Bacteria > Actinomycetota > Acidimicrobiia > Acidimicrobiales > Microtrichaceae > JAEZFI01. The sequence goes on along the minus strand of JAEZFI010000148.1, from coordinate 2,038 downwards.
GTGTGCATCACGGGCCAGGTGCCGTACTCGGCGATCGGGACGGACGCCTTCCAGGAGGCGGACATCGTCGGGATCACCCGCTCGGTCACGAAGCACAACGAGCTGGTCACGAAGGCCTCCGACATCCCACGGATCATCCGGGAGGCGTTCCACATCGCCACGACGGGCCGGCCCGGTCCGGTGCTGGTGGACATCCCGAAGGACATCGTCGACCCGACGAACCCGAACTCGGCGATGGACTGGTACTGGCCGAGCGACGAGGAGGTCTCGGCGGGCCTCCCGGGCTACAAGCCCACGACCAAGGGCCACCCGAAGAAGATCCGTGAGGCCGTCGAGCTGATCGCGCAGAGCCGCCGGCCGGTGCTGTACGTCGGTGGCGGCATCCTGAAGGCGCGGGCCGCCGAGGCGCTCCGGGAGCTGGCCGAGATGACAGGGATCCCCGTCGTCACCACGCTGATGGCGCGGGGTGCGTTCCCCGACGACCACGAGCTGTGCCTCGGCATGCCGGGGATGCACGGCAACTACACGGCGGTCACGGCGATGCAGGAGGCCGACCTGCTGGTCGCCCTCGGCAGCCGGTTCGACGACCGGGTCACGGGCCGCCTCGACGGCTTCGCCCCGGACGCGAAGATCATCCACGTCGACATCGACCCCGCCGAGCTCGGCAAGGTCCGGCGGCCCGACGTGCCGATCGTGGGCGACTGCCGCCTCGTGATCGAGGAGCTCGTCCGCCTGATCGGCGAGGCCGGCGGACCGGTCAGCCAGCCCAACCGTGACGAGTGGCGCTCCCGCATCTCCGGATGGCAGGAGAAGTACCCCCTCACCTACACGCAGTCCCAGCCCGGCGACATGCTGAAGCCGCAGTACGTGCTGGAGCAGCTGCGAGACCTGTCACCGCAGGACACGATCGTCGCCTCCGGCGTGGGCCAGCACCAGATGTGGACAGCCCAGTACTGGAACTTCCGCCACCCGTACACCTGGGTCAACTCCGGTGGCCTCGGCACGATGGGGTTCTCGATCCCGGCGGCGATCGGCGCGAAGGCCGGCATGCCGGACCGCACCGTGTGGGCGGTCGACGGCGACGGCTGCTTCCAGATGACGGCGCAGGAGCTGGTCACGGCGGCGACCGAGCGCATCCCGGTGAAGATCGCGCTGCTGAACAACGCCTACCTCGGCATGGTCCGCCAGTGGCAGGAGATGTTCTACGAGGAGCGGTACAGCGAGGTGTACCTCTCGCCCGACCTGCCCGACTACGTGAAGTGGGCGGAGGCCATGGGGTGCGAGGCCATCAGGGTCGAGTCGCCCGAAGAGGTCGGCCCCGCCATCGAGAAGGCGAACGCCATCAACGACCGCCCGGTCGTCGTGGAGTTCCGCACCGACAGCTCGGAGAAGGTGTTCCCCATGGTTCCGTCCGGCAGGTCCAACAGCGAGATCGTCGTCGGTCCCGACGAGGGCGAAGGGGGCCGGTGATGGTCGATCGTGCCGGAAAGCACCACACCCTGTCCGTCCTCGTCGAGAACAAGGCCGGGGTGCTGGCCCGGGTGGCGCAGCTGTTCGCCCGCCGCGGGTACAACATCTACTCGCTCGCCGTGGCACCCACCGACGAGCCGCGCTTCAGCCGGATCACGGTCGTGGTCGACGTGGAGTCGGCGCCGCTCGAGCAGGTGGTCAAGCAGCTCAACAAGCTGGTCAACGTGATCAAGATCTCGGAGCTGGATCCGCGCGACTCGGTGGAGCGCGAGCTCATGCTCCTCACCGTGAAGGCGGAGCCGTCGCGCCGGCACCAGATCATCGAGCTGGCCGACGTGTTCGGCGGCCGCATCGAGGACATCGGCCACGACGAGCTCACGATCTCGCTCGCCGACGAGCCCGACCGCCTCGACGCCCTCGCCGAGCTGCTGTCGCCGTACGAGATCGTGTCGATGCAGCGCACCGGGCGCGTCGCCCTCCCGAAGCTGGAGCGCAGCGCGATGGGCAGCGCCCTCCGCAGCGTGAGCTGACGGAGCGGCGCGGCCCCACCCACTGCCGTTCTGTGTCG
>JAEZFI010000002.1 GCA_023437745.1 Actinomycetes bacterium | reverse complement strand
GGGGGCCCCCGATCCGAAGTACTCCGTCGAACCGGTCCGTGAACGTCTGTCCGAGCTCGCTCCGGGCGTCACGCTGCACGCGACAGAACAGGCTGTCGAGGAGGAGATGACGTGAAGTTCGGCGTGCCGGAGCTCGAGGACCTGGGTGACGTGTCGGGGAAGTCCGTGCTGGTGCGCGTCGACTTCAACGTGCCCATCAAGGACGGTCGCATCACCGACGACCTGCGCATCACCGCGGCGCTGCCCACCCTGCAGTGGCTGCTCGACCGCGGTGCCAGCGTGACGGCGTGCACCCACCTCGGGCGCCCGAAGGGTCAGCCCGACCCGAAGTACTCCGTGGAGCCGGTCCGGCAGCGCCTCGCCGAGCTCGCGCCCGGCGTGACGCTCCTCGAGAACCTCCGCTACGACCCGGGGGAGGAGGGCAACGACCCTGCCTTCGTCGCTCGCCTCGTCGACGGCCACGACCTCTACGTGAACGACGCGTTCGGTGCCTCGCACCGGGCGCACGCCTCGATCGTCGGCCCGCCCCGCACCCTTCCGTCGGCTGCCGGCCGCCTGCTGGCCAAGGAGGTCGAGGTCCTGCTCGGCGTCCGGAACGACCCGACGCGGCCGTTCGTCGCCATAACCGGCGGCTCGAAGGTCTCCGACAAGCTGGGCGTGATCAACGCGCTGCTCGACATCGCCGACCACCTGATCATCGGCGGCGGGATGTGCTTCACGTTCCTCGCCGCGCAGGGGAACTCGATCGGCAGCTCGCTGTTCGAGGAGGACCAGGTCGAGACCTGCCGGTCGCTGCTCGAGGCGCACGGCGACCGCATCCACCTGCCCGAGGACATCGTCGGGCTGGGCCCGGGCGGAAAGCTCTTCGATCCGGAGGCCGGCGGTGAGGTCCGGCACTTCGGCACCTCGCTGCCCGACGGCTGGATGGGCGTCGACATCGGCCCCGGCTCGGCGGCGGTGTTCGGCGACATCATCGCCGAGGCCGGCACGATCCTCTGGAACGGCCCGATGGGCGTCTTCGAGGACCCGCGCTTCGAGGCCGGCACCAAGGCCGTCGCCCTCTCGGTGGCCGACGCCCGGGGCTACTCGGTCATCGGCGGTGGCGACTCGGCGGCCGCGGCCGCGCAGTTCGGCGTGGCCGACCGGATCTCGCACGTCTCGACCGGTGGCGGCGCGTCGCTCGAGCTGCTGGAGCAGGGCGATCTTCCCGGCCTCGAGGCGCTGCGAGGCGCACCGAACGCCTGAGCTTTCGGGGACCGGCCCCCTCGCGGGGTACGGTCGCCACGTCCGGCGCAACGGCGCACCGATCGACAGGGAGACCCATGGCCCGCATCCCACTCGTCAGCGGCAACTGGAAGATGCACCACGACCACTTCGAGGCGCTGCGCACCGTCCAGAAGCTGTCGTACAACCTCGGCGGTCACGACTTCGGCAAGGTCGCCGTGTCGGTGCACCCCCCGTTCACTGACCTGCGCACGGTGCAGACCGCGATCGAGTCGGACCGGATGAAGTTCTCCCTCGGCGCCCAGAACTGCCACTGGGAGGACAAGGGCGCGTTCACCGGCGAGGTGTCCCCGCTGTTCCTCGCCAAGATGAACGTGTCCTACGTGATCTGCGGGCACTCGGAGCGGCGTGAGCTGTTCGGCGAGACCGACGAGGACGTCAACCGCAAGGTCAAGGCGATCATCAAGGCCGGCATGACGCCGATCATGTGCTGCGGCGAGACCGACGAGGAGCGCGAGGCCGGTCAGGCCGAGTCGAAGGTCGACGGTCAGATCCGGGCCGGGCTCGCCGGCGTCCCGGCCGATCAGGTCGCCAAGCTCGTCATCGCGTACGAGCCGATCTGGGCGATCGGCACCGGCAAGACGGCGACCCCCGAGGACGCGCAGGCCATGTGCGCGCTGGTCCGCCGGGTGGTCCGTGAGGTCGCCGGCGACGAGGCCGCCGACGCCGTGCGCATCCAGTACGGCGGGTCGGTCAAGCCCGGCAACGCTGCCGAGCTGCTGGGCCAGCCGGACATCGACGGCGCCCTCGTCGGGGGCGCGGCGCTCGACGCCGACGAGTTCGCTCAGATCGTCCGCCACGGCTGATCAGGATCGCGGGGCGCGCTGACGCTGCTGGTATCGTGGCCGCCGACTCGTCACCCGCCCTGGAGCCCCCGTGTTCGTCGTCTCGCTGATCCTGCAGTTCGCACTCGCCCTCTCGGTGATCTTCCTCGTGCTGATCCACTCGGGGCGTGGCGGCGGCCTGTCCGATATGTTCGGTGGCGGGCTGGGAGCCTCGGCGGCGTCGTCGACCGTGATGGAGAAGAACCTCGACCGCATCACCGTCGTGGTGTCGCTGGTCTTCGTGTTCAACACGATGGTGCTGACCTTCCTCCTCGACAAGTAGCGGTCGCGGCGGCTCAGCTCAGGCGGTCGAGCACCGTGCGTGCGGTCTGCTCACCGGAGCGCACGGCACCCTCCATGTAGCCGGACCACACGGCGGAGCACTCGGTGCCCGCCCAGTGGATGGGTCCCACGGGTTCGGTCAGGGCGGGGCCGTACGCCGTCCACACACCCGGAGCGAAGTGCGCGCCGTAGCAGCCGCGGCTGAACTCCTCGGCCGCCCAGTCGCGCTCGTGGTACTCGAGCGGGTCGGCCGCCTGCGGGCCGAAGTACCTGACGAAGCACTCGATCGCCGCGGCGCGTCGCTCCTCGATCGGACGGCGGCCCCACACGCGGCCGTCGCCGCCTTCGATGAAGCCCATCATCACGCCGGGGCTGCCCGAGGGCGGCGAGTTGTCGAACGTGACCTTGACCGGGCCCCGCTCCGAGGCGGCCTGGCCCGTCAGCCCCTGGTCGCGCCAGAACGGCCGCTCGTAGATCGCGTAGAGCTTGATGACGGTCCCGGCCGGCGTCTTCTGGGTGAGCTGGTCGCGCCAAGCGGGCAGCGCCGGCGCGTACTCCAGTCGTCCGGCCAGCGCGGGTGGCAGCGTGCAGATCACGGCGCGTGCGCGGTGCTCCTCGCCCGTCCGGGTGTGGACGGTGGCGCCGTCGCCGTCCCACTCGACGCGACGGACGGCCTGCCCGGTCACGACGAGGTCGCCCAGCTCCGCGGCCATGGCCTCGGCGATCCGGATGCTGCCACCGACCACCCGGTGCTGCTGGGCACCGCGGTCGACGGCGAGGAGCGACTCGAAATCCGTCCCCGAGTGGGCGTAGAAGGCTGCGTGGAGCAGCGAGAGGTCCGTGGTGTCGGCCGAGAAGACCGCCTCGCAGGCGGTGCGGAAGTAGGCCCGGGCCAGCTCCGTCCGGAGGTTGCGACGCACCCACGTCTCCCACGTCTGGCCGTCCAGCGTTCGTGCGTCCGCCGCCTCCCACGGACGGTCCAGAGGGATCCGGTTCGCGAGGCGCTGGAAGCGGGTGAGGCCCTGGAACAGATCCGCGAGCACGAACGGGTTGAGCTTCGGGACGGCACCTCGCTTCGACGCCATGCGGCTCTGGCGACCGCCCAGGTCGACGACGTGCTCGCCCGTGTTCCACGTCTCGAACAGGTCGAGGCCGAGCTCGTCGACGAGCTCGTACATGCGGGTCTGCGTCGGACCGATCCACTGGCCGCCCAGCTCGATCGGCGTGCCGCCGTCGGTGAACCCGCCCTCGACGCGACCGCCCACACGGTCACGGGCCTCCAGCACGCGGACGCTCGCCCCCGCCGAGTGGAGGACTCGCGCCGCGGCGAGTCCTGCGAGGCCGCCGCCGAGCACCAGCACCGAGGTGTCGCTCACGACGGCACCCCGACGAACCGCTGGTCCGACACGGTCGGCATGCCCGCAGCCGCGTCGAGGCGGCGCCACAGCGCACGCTGGACCGCGGGCCGGCGGTCGGCCCGTCGCACCTCGGCCAGCTCCTCGGACCACCGGGCATCGAGCCGGGCCGACTCGGCGAATGCTTCGTCCGAGGTCGGCGGCGCTGCCAGCCAGGCCCGCTCGATGCGGTCCCGTTCGGGCGTGAGGCGGGGGAGGAGCGCCCCCGGGTCACGGAGCACGGCACGGTGCACCTGCTCGTGGCGCCACCACGGAACCGTCGGGTCGTAGCGGTTGGTCGGCGGTTCGGGTCCGGCCGCGAGGGCGCACGGGGCGTCGACGGTGACGGGCTTGAAGATCGACGTGCACGGCGCAGCCGTGGCGGTCACCCAGTGTCGCCTCGTCGCACCACGGAGGTCGGCCACCCAGGACGCGGTCGTCTGGCTGCCGGCGATGAGCCCGCCGGCGTGCATGCACGGGGCAGCCATGGCCCCGTTGGCGGGCGACCAGCGGGGGAGTGGGCCGTCGCCGTGGCTGCGCAGGAGGGCCATCAGGTCGGCGGGCGTCGTCGCTCCAGCGGCACCGGACTGCGTCAGCGCTCGACGTGCGGAGCAGGCGGCGACGGCGCCTCGCAGGCGATCTGCGTGCTGCGACGCGAACGGCTCGATGGTGAGGCCGTTCGAGATGCTGCGGGCGCCCGAGCGGACCTCCTCGGTGGCCCAGGCGCGACCCGCCGTCTCGAGCACGATCGCACCCAGGGGGTCCGCCACGATGAAGCTGTTGTCGTAGGTGAAGCGAGGGTGGTCGTGGCTACAGGGTCCGCCCTGGCCGTGCTCCTCGAGGAGCTCGACCATCACGCCGACGGCTTCCTCCTTGGTCCCGCCGCGTTCGAGGCCGAGGCGCACGAGGTCCATGCCGAGGAGCGCCCGGTCGCCGTACCGACCCTTCGTGAACACGGCCTCGTTGCCGATCACGACACCGGCGTCGTTCGCCCCCATCTCGGCGCCCCACATCCACCAGGGGCGGGACAGGAGGACCGCGCGGGTGCGCGCCACCTGGGGGACCTCGATCCAGGTCAGGCGGGCCGGTTCGCCCGAGGTGTGGTCGATGGCGGGCACCCATTCGAGCACCTGCGCCTCGTTGGGATCACGGTCGCTGTTCTTGGCGAAGAGGACGCCGTCGTCGGTGACGGTGACCATCGTGTCGCACATGCGCGCAGCATACGACCGAGGCGTTTCGTCAGCTCCGGTGACGTGACCGGCCTTGGTGGCCGCCACGGGACCCGGATCGGTCCGCCGGCGGGTCGAGCCGATCTAGCATCGCTCGATGTGTTGAAGCTGAGCCTGCGCAACCTCCTCGCCCACAAGGTCCGATTCTTCATGACGACGTTCGCCGTCGTCCTCGGGGTGGGCTTCGTCGTGGGCTCGTTCGTGCTGACCGACTCGCTGCGCGAGTCGATCAAGGGCCTCTTCACGAGCATCAGCACGGGTGTGGACGTGACGGTGCAGGCCAAGCTGCCCGAGACCGGGGGCTTCGGGACGCGGGGCCTGGTGCCCGTCGACGTGCTCGACCTCGTGCGCAACGTGGACGGCGTGAAGGAGGCCGAGGGCGCTGCGACCACGCAGAACATCGTGATGATCGGCTCGGACGGCGAACCCCTCACGACCACCGGGGCACCCCAGCTGGGCGTCACCTGGGGCGACTCGGACACGTTCAGCCCGCTCGAGACGGTCGACGGTCGGCGCCCGAAGGGCCCCGACGAGGTCGCGATCGACAAGGGCTCCGCCGAGGACGGGAAGCTCTCCGTCGGGGACAAGACCGCGGTGATCCTCCCCGAGGGGCGGCGGGACGTCGAGGTCGTCGGCATCTTCACCTTCGGCAGCACCAACAGCCTCCTCGGTGCACGGCTGACGGCGTTCGATCCCACCGTGGCGCTGCAGACGTTCGGCGTCGACGGCTACCAGCAGATCGCCGTGGCCGGGGAGGACGGTGTCGGCAACAAGGAGCTGGCCACGCGGATCGGCAAGGTGCTGCCCGAGGGGATGGAGGCCATCACGGGCGACGAGTCGGTCGACGAGAGCGTCGAGCAGACCGATCAGTTCGTCAGCGTCTTCCAGAACGCGCTCCTGGGCTTCGCCGGTGTCGCGCTGTTCGTGTCCGCCTTCTACATCAACAACACGTTCGCCATCGTCCTCGGGCAGCGGGTCCGGGAGATGGCGCTGCTCCGAGCACTCGGGGCGGGGGCGCGGCAGCTGCGGCGCACGGTCATGCTCGAGTCCTTCCTCATCGGGCTGCTGGCGTCGCTCGTCGGCATCGTGGCGGGGATCGGGATCGCCAAGGGGATCAGCGCGGCGCTGTCCGCCACGGGCGTCGACCTGCCCTCCGACAAGACGATCATCGCCCCCAGGACGCTGATCGCCGCCCTGGTCATCGGTGTGGGCGTCACGATGCTCTCGTCGATCGCTCCGGCCCGGCGGGCGTCGCGCGTGGCGCCGGTGGAGGGCATGCGGGACGGGATCCTGCCCAGCGAGCACTCGACACGACGACTCGTGATCGGTGGCCTCGCCACGGCGATCGGCGTTGCACTCGTGGCGCTGGGCCTGTTCGTGGCCGACGGTGCCGGCGGCGTCTTCGGGCTCCTCGCGCTGGGCGCCGTGCTGGTGTTCCTCGGTGTCGCAGGGATCAGCCCGGTGCTGGCGGTGCCGGTGACACGGGTGCTGGGTGCGCCGTTCGCCCGCCTCGGCGGCACGGCGGGGGAACTGGCCCGGTCGAACGCGATGCGCAGCCCGCAGCGGACGGCCCGTACGGCGTCGGCGCTGATGATCGGCCTGGCGCTCGTGACGACCGTCTACGTGGTGGGCGACTCGATCAAGACGTCGTTCGCCGCGTCGGTCCAGCGGTCCGTGAAGGCCGACTTCGTGCTGACCGGCACGGGCAACTCGAGCCTCTCGCCGGCGGTGAGCAACGCCATCTCCAACCTGCCGGAGGTGGGCGCGTACAGCGGTGTGCGGTTCGACCGCTTCCTCTTCGACGGCACGCCGCAGGACCTCACCGCCATGAGTGCGCCGGACCTCGCCCAGCTGTTGGACCTCGAGATCCAATCGGGGTCCCTCGCCGACCTCGACGCCGACGGCATCTTCATCTACAAGGACGTGGCCAAGGAGAAGAGCCTCTCGGTGGGCGACAAGGTCGAGATCCAGTTCGCCAGCGGCGGGCCGCGCACGGTCACGATCGCCGGTGTGTACGGCGATGCCACCTACGCCGGGAACTACCTCGTGGACATGGCCACGTTCGCGGAGGCCTACCCGACGAACGCCGGTGACTTCTTCGTGTTCGTGCAGCCGGCCGACGGTGTGAGCGGGTCGGAGCTCAGGGCCGCGGTCGAGAAGGCGACCAAGGGTCTGCCGTCGGTCGAGCTGGAGACCCGGTCCGAGTTCCAGGCCAGCCAGGAGGACCAGATCGACCAGCTGCTCACGATCGTGAACGCGCTGCTGGCGTTGGCGCTGGTCATCGCCCTCCTGGGCATCGCCAACACGCTGGCGCTGTCGGTGATCGAGCGAACGCGTGAGATCGGTCTGCTGCGGGCGGTGGGCATGTCGCGCCGGCAGACGCGACGGATGGTGCGGATCGAGTCGGTCCTGGTGTCCGTGTTCGGCGCCGCCCTCGGCGTCGGGGTGGGGCTGCTGTTCGGTATCGCCGCCGCGTCCGCCATGCCGGAGTCGGTCGTGACGACGCTGAGCGTGCCGGTGGGCTCGATCGTGATGATCGTGATCATCGCGGCCGTCTTCGGCGTGATCGCCGCCTGGCTCCCCGCCCGACGCGCCGCCCGCATGGACGTCCTGCGGGCCCTGACCCACGACTGAGGGTTCTGGTTGGGCCGGGCCGGGCCGGCCGCGCCGGCGCACGCTCCGTCGACAGTCGACCCTCCGTGCGTCCCCCGCACCCCTGACCGACAGTGGCGCCGGCTCGTCCGCACCCCCCTTCGACAGTCGACCCTCCGTGCGCCAGGCACACGCCTCACCGACAGTCGACGATCGAGCCGCTCCGACGTCGGTCCCGCTACGGGTTTCCGGTCGCTCCGGCGGAGGCGCTAAGTTCTCACGCTGCTACGTCGGAGTGGCGGAATTGGCAGACGCGCCAGACTAAGGATCTGGTGTCCGCAAGGACGTGGGGGTTCAAGTCCCCCCTCCGACACGAACCGCCACACTTCAGGCGACGAGCCGCCAGTGCCCGGTAGGGGATTGTGCGAGACAGTTCTTCTTGTTGAACCGGCACGGGCTAGCGACCACCGACTCCAGGGTTTGGAAGAGTCGGCAAGCTCCTCGCCCTGGCGACAGCGGCTGCCCGCTGACTGGTGAGCTCTGTGTGGAACACGTTGCGAGCATTCCCCTGAAGGTTGAGCGGGACATCGAGACTGGCGATCAGGTGGTCCTCGACCTCCCACGGCTCATCATGTGGAAGCCAGCTCACGAAGGCGTTCTCGCCCATCCACTTCGACAGTTCCTGCTCGCCGAGTGCGAAGGTCAGACGCTGTCCCGAGCCCACCCTGCGCAACTCGATTCCCAACTGCTCGGCAAGTAGGCATCCGAGAGTCTTCCGAAGGGTTGAGCCAGCGGCGTTCCCCGTGTAGTGCGTCCGGACTCGCGACCGAAGGTTCTGCGTGCTGGGCGGCTTGCCGTTGGTGGGCGGCCGCTTAGGACTGATGCCGGTATAGAGAAGCGGCAACCCGTCTCGGTGGAAGCAGGCGGAATCGTCGAGGTCACTTGGACGCTGGCGGAACCACCATCCGTAGACGCCAGACTGGGCAGGAACGGGGGAGGGTCGATCGAGTACCTGGGATCTGCTGTGCAGGACCGAGTCGTGCAGAAAGCGTTCGGCAGCGGACTCCGACGTCGCACTCATGCGGGAACTGTAGGCGTCCCATCCGTGCGCGCCGATCATTCGGGACGGTCCTTCTGACAGAACACGGGACGAGCTCGCCGACCGGCCGAGCGGCCGAGCGGCCTCTGGGCGGGCCACCGCTGCCTGCAACGGCAAGAGCCTCCGGCGCTGTTACGTTCGCAACGGGTTCTGGGGACCCGGCGGAAGGAGAACCCGCATGCTGTCATCGGTGAGTCGCATCGGTATCGGGGTCGCTCTCCGTGCGCGTGAGCTTCGTGAGCGCTTCCACCTGTCCGACGGTGCTCTGGCGCTGATCGCCGTGGCGATCGCGGCAGTCGGCATGGCCTCGACCGTGCTGGCGAAGGTGGCCGAGGACGTGATCGCGCGCAACGGCCTCGAGGTGCACGACGCCGCCAACCTCCAGGCGCTCGACGCACATCGCAGCGCATGGACCATCGACCTGGCGGACGTCGTCACCCGCGTCGGCAGCATCGGCCTCCTCCTCGTTGCAGCCGTCGCCATCGGCATCCTGCTCTGGCGACGCCACGCACGCCTCGCCGTGGCCGCCACACCGCTCCTCGCGCTCGTGTCCACCGGCACCGTCGTGGCGGTGACCAAGCAGGTGGTGGGTCGAACCCGGCCGCCTCTCGGGCTGCGCCTGATCGCCGACGGCGAGCCGTCGTTCCCGTCGGGCCACTCGGCCGACAGTGCGGCGGTCTTCATCGCCGCCGGCATCCTCGTCGCCGCGATCGTCTTGCGCCGCCCGGCGCTGCGTGCACTTGCGGTCGTCGGAGGTGTGGTCCTCTCCGGCGGTATCGGGCTGAGTCGCCTGGTGCTCGGCGCCCACTGGCCCACCGACGTGCTCGCCGGTTGGGCCCTCGGGACGATCGTCGCCGTCACACTCCCCACCATCGTGCTCGTCCTCCTACGGGCAACCCCGTCGAGCGACGTCCCGGAGCGACAGGGCCGTGCGGTCATCGGCCGCGTGCTGCCGGTACTTCGCCGGCAGCGCCCCACCCACTGGACCGTCGCAGCCGACTGACCGACGCGGCGAGACATCGCCCGGCCACGGTGGTCGTGGTCCAACAGGTACGCGTGGTACTGCGGCACGATTCCTCCGTGGGCGGGCTGATCCGCTTCGTCGAGGTCCACGATGACGGCGTTCCAGACGCCCGAACCGCTGGGCCGAGTGCCACGGTCGGTACCCTCAGGGGTTCGGGGCGACGTGCTGCGGTGGCGGGCCGACCCCGACACAAGCCCCGGTGACGTCAGGGCCTCGGCGTCGCCGCTGACCCTCCCGGCCCGACGACACGTTCGTGGAGCTCCCGGGTCAGCAGGTGGATCTGCTTGACGATCTCATCGGACTCGAGGTTCGTCTGGTAGTCGTGCACGGCCAGCTCCGAGGAGATCTGGTCCGAGCGCTTCGCCGCGATGAGCAGGATCGCACCCTGCATGGCGGCGAGGCACGACAGCACGAGGTTCAGGAGGATGAACGGGTACGGGTCGAAGCCGACGTTGCGGTTGCCCAGCATCCAACCCGCCAGGAACACCAGCGCACCGAACACGAAGCCCCAGGAGCCCATGCTGTTGCGCAATCGATCGGCGGCACGCTCCCCGAAGGTCAGCTGCTCACCAGATCGGATCCCTGGGTGGTGATGCCACACGTTGTTCGTACGCATCGACTCACGCTAGGCACGGCGAGCGCCCCGATCGAGGCTCCTCGCCCTCCGCTCGGAGCGGTCAGAGATTTGTTCAGTGGTCGTCGCCGAGCGTCGAGACCCCTGCCATGCATGTGCACCGTCGCGTCACCCTCCTCGCTCTCATGGCCCCGCTGGCCGCCCTGGCCCTCTCCCTCTCGGGGTGCACCGCGGTGCCGCCGAGCGCGGCGACGGCGGTGGCCGGCGACGGCTTCGCGACCGTGTCGTTCGACAGCAAGACGCCCGGCGACGCGTTCGAGGTCCTCGTCAGCCCCGGCTTCGCATCCCACCTGACGAAGCACTCGCCGGTGAGGATCGGGGGACTCGAGAACGGCACCGCCTACACCTTCACGGTGCGGGTCAGGGGCGCCAACCGGCAGTGGAGCGAGTGGTCGGCACCGACCGCGCCGGTCGTCCCGAAGGGTGCACCTGGCGCCCCCTCGGTCGCCGGGGCGACGGGCATCGTCGACCTGTCCGGGTGCACCGCCCGGGTCGCCGTCACCCCGGGTCCGGATGGCGGCTCGCCCATCACCGGGTACGAGGTGTCGGTCGACGGCCTCCCACCGGTCCAGCACACCACGTCACCGATCGACGTCCCCGGCCTGACTGCTCACGCGTCGTACAGCGTCACCGTGAGGGCGATCAACGCGCTCGGCGCCAGCGCCGCGTCGGCGCCGGTCGCCGGGACCTGCTCCTGAGCACCGACCGTCACCGGTCCACGACGCCACGTCGGCGCGTCGACCGCGCGATGGCAGATGCCGCAACACCTCACGCGCCACCTGCGGCCGTCACGGCCGGCGTCCTCGACGCGGTCTCGCGGCGCACCACGGGCAGGACCTCGGTGGCGAGCAGCTCGATCGATCGTGCGGTGTCGGCGAAGGGGAGTCCGCCCAGGCCGATCTGAGCGAGGAAGCGATCGTGCCCGAGGAGCTCGTGCTCCCAGAGGATCTTGTCGATGACCTCCTGCGGGCTCCCGGCGAAGAGCGCGCCCCGTGGCCCGGCCCACGCCTCGAAGGCGTCCCGGGGGAGGAGCTGCCCGCGGGCACTCGGCATGTTGTTGCCGATGTAGCGGGCGTAGTGCGGGTAGAAGGTCTCGCGCGCTCCCTGCGACGTGGTCTCCACGTAGAAGTGGCTCGTCACCCCGACTCGCAGCGCGTCCGGCCCGTGGCCGGCGGCCGCGCCGGTCTCGCGGTAGAGCTCGGCGAGCGGCGCGAAGCGCTCGGGTTGCCCGAGGATCGCGAGATAGAGCGGCAGGCCGTGGCGGCCGGCCCGCACGACGCTGGCCGGTGTCCCGCCCACGGCGATCCACACGGGCAGCTCGGGCTGCACCGGACGCGGGTAGACGCCTGCGTCGACGAGCGCCGGCCGGTGGCGGCCGCTCCACGTCACGCGCTCGTGGCGGTTGACCTGCAGGAGCAGGTCGAGGTGCTCCTCGAACAGCTCGTCGTAGTCCGCGAGATCCCGCCCGAACAGTGGGAACGACTCGGTGTAGGCGCCACGGCCGGCGGTGATCTCGGCTCGGCCACCGGAGATGAGGTCCACGGCGGTGAAGTCCTCGAACACCTTCACAGGATCCGCCGTGGACAGGACCGTCACGGTGCTGGTCAGCCGGATGCGCTCGGTGGCCTGGGCGATGGCGGCCAGCACGACCGGCGGGGACGCGATGGCGAAGTCGGGACGGTGGTGCTCGCCGACGCCGAACACGTCGAGGCCTGCCTCGTCCCCGAGCTTCGCCAGGGCGATGAACTCACGGAGCCGCACGGCCGGGTCGATCGGCCGACCTGTGACGGGATCGGCGGTGAGCTCGCCGAAGGTGAACAGGCCGATCTCGAACGGTCGGGCGGCGCTCATGGTGCACCGCCGCCGGCAACATCGGTGACGCCGGCGAGCCACCCGCGCAGCTCGCCGAGCACGGCGGGGCTGATGCCGTGACCCCCGGGATCTCGCACGCCGATGGTCACGCTGCCGGCGTCGTCCCGGAGGTAGTCCCACGTTCGGTCGAGCAGCTCGCGGGGGATGACGACGTCGGCGTCGCCCTGGGCGACGAGGACACGCAGCCCGTCCAACCGGCCCGAGGCGGTGGGAACCCCGGCGTCGAAGGGAAGGGTCCCGTAGAGGATCGCCGCCCCTGTATAGCGGGACGGATCGTCGAGGACGAGGCCGCCGGCGAACGCCGCGCCGCCGCTGAACCCGACCAGCACGACCGGCCGCCCGGTGCCGGCGGCCTCGTCGAGCCACCGACGGAACCACGCCATCGTGTCGGCCAGCGACTCGGCGACCGGTCGACCGATGCCGCGGTTCGCGAACCAGGCGAAGCCGCCGCCCTCGGCGATGGGCGCCCGGATCGCGGCGTAGGCGGGCCCGGCGGGGAGGTGGTCCGCGAGGCCGATGATCTCCGCCTCGTGGGACCCTCGGCCGTGCAGCAGCACGACGAGGGGTGAGCTCGGGTCGGCCGAACCCCTCCAGGCGACCTGTGGGCTGTCGAACTCGGTCATGCCGTTGCCTCCTGGGGCTCGCTCGTGATCGTGCCGGCGGTGCGGACACCCGTCCAGCGCTCGACCTCGCCGTCGAGGTCGAGGTGATCGATCGGCGCGGCGTGCTCATAGGGACCCCACTGGTCGCGGGGCAACATCCACATGATCTCGAACTCGTTGCCGTCGGGGTCGGCGCCGTAGATGCTCTTGGTCGCGCCGTGGCTGCTCTCGCCGGTGTAGGCACCGGCCTTCCGGAGCGTCCGGCGTGCGGCCGCGAGCTCGTCGATGGTGTCGAGCTGCCAGGCGAGGTGGTAGAGCCCGATCCCGCCCCGGCGCTTGGGACCGCCGTCGGACCCGACGCCGAACAGCCCGAGGTCGTGGTGGTTGCCCGACCGCGGGAGCCGGAGGAAGGCCGCGTTGGCGCGGGGCTCCCTGGCGACGACGTCCATCCCGAACACGTCGGTGTAGAAGCGCAGGGAGCGTCGGAGGTCGGCCACGAACAGCACGGCGTGGTTGAGGCGAACGGGTGAGATGGCCATGGCGAGCCCTTTCTCGTGTGACGGTGGACGCCCCGGCCCGCGCCGGTGGCCGGCCCGGGCGGGGAGTGGTCGAGGTCTGATGGCGTCGTCGGCGCGGATGGCGGACACCTCGAACTCGAGGGTCACCTTCTCGCCCACGAGGACGCCGCCGGTCTCGAGCGCGGCGTTCCAGCTCACGCCCCAGTCCTTGCGGTTGACCACGGTCGAGCCCTCGAGGCCGATGCGCTGGTTGCCGTAGGGGTCGACGGCGGCACCGGTGTACTCGAAGTCGACGGTGACCGGCTTGGTCACGCCCTTGATCGTGAGGTCACCGGTGACCCGGTAGTTCTCGCTGTCGAGCGCCTCGACGGCGGTGGAGACGAAGCGGATCTCGGGGTACGCCTCCATGTCGAAGAAGTCGTTGCTCCGGAGGTGGCCGTCGCGGTCGGCGTTGCGGGTGTCGATGCTGGCTGCCTGGATGGTCAGCCCGAGACGCGAGTTCGCCGGGGTCTCGGCGTCGAAGTACCCGGAGCCCTCGAACTCGTTGAACGAGCCTCGGACCTTGGTGACCATGGCGTGGCGGGCGACGAAGCCGATGCGGCTGTGCGTCGGATCGATGGCGTAGGTGCCGGTCAGGGTGGCGGTGCTGGTGCTCATGATGTGCTCCTCAGTAGTAGTGGACACATCATCCAACTAGGTTGACGTGTCCACTATTCCGGATCGTCAGATTTCTTCGGAACGGGCCGGACCGAGGAGCCGCTCCAGGAGGCGAGGGTCCCCGTCCCAGGCGTCGAGCAGGCGACGACGAGGCCAACCCCGACCGCCAGCCCGATCCACCACCTCATCTCGTCACGGCGACTCCAGCGCCGTCGATGCCGGGGACCGCCCCCATGAACACGCCGCTCATCCTGCCGTCGCCACGGGGCCGCGGTCGTTCGTGCGAGGTCTGCCGTTATCTTCTCCCCGGCGCGAGACACGGGGAGAGGCATGATCGACGGCACCATCGATTGGGTCACCAGGGTCGTGGAGACCCTCGGCTACGTGGGTGTGGCCTTCCTCGTGGCCCTCGAGAACGTGTTCCCTCCCATCCCGTCGGAGGTGATCCTCCCGCTGGCGGGCTTCGTCGCCGGGAGGGGCGACGCCAACCTCGTGGGCATGATCGCGGCGGCGACGCTCGGCTCGCTGCTCGGCGCGTGGGTGCTGTACGGCATCTCGGCCCGCGTCGACCAGGACCGCCTGCGCTCCTTCCTGGCACGCCACGGCCGCTGGTTCGGGGTGGACGAGGCCGATCTCCTCCGCGCCGAGGAGTGGTTCGACCGCCGGTCGGGCGCGGCGGTGTTCCTCGGCCGGTGCGTGCCGCTGATCCGCTCGATCGTGTCCATCCCCGCCGGGGTGCGGCGGATGGACCCGTTGCGCTTCAGCATCCTGACCGTGCTGGGCAGCCTGATCTGGAACACGACGCTGATCGGCGCGGGCGCGATCCTCGGCGACCGCTGGGAGCGCGTCGGCGACGTCGTGGGCCTGCTGCAGACAGCCGTCATCGTGCTGGCCGCCCTCGGCGCCGTGTGGTGGGCATGGCGCCGATTCGTGCAGCCTCGCCTCAGCGGCTCGGCCGACGAACCCCGCTGACGACCGCCATCGTCAGTGTGCGAGGCGCTCCACCGTCTCGATGTTGGGCATGTCGGTGAAGGTGTACGGCGGCACGGTCGACCCGTTGACCGGCACCGGATGCCAGGCCAGCGTCGGCGCGCTCCCGGTGATGGGGGTGGACGGCGCGAACGGCAGGTCGAAGGCCGTGTGCACCTGCCACCACGCCTGGAGGAAGCCGTCGCTGTTGACCACGGGGAACGGGTTGTTGAACACGATCGTGCTGGTCCCGGGGACGTAGTAGGCGAGCGGGAACCCCGGGCCGACCGTGTCCGCCGTGCCCGTGAACGACCACAGCGTGTTGGTCGTGCCCGGAGTGCCCAGCGGGATGGTGATCAGGCGCAGCTGGAAGGCCGCTGGTCCGGCGCAGATCAGGAGCAGCCGGTTGTCGACCGACCAGCCGCTGGCCGCCAAGCAGCCCTCCGAGGCGGCGAGGACCGGCGTCGGCGTCGCACCGGTCGAGGCGTCGAGGCGGATCACGGCGGATCCCGGCGGCTGGTTCAGCACCGGCGTCTCCAGGGTGGTGACGACGGCGGACGAGTCCGGCTTCCACACGACCCGGCTCCCCACGATGAACCCCGGCGGGTTGAGACCCGACGTGAAGACGTAGCTCGCCGACACGATCGTCGGGCAGGTCGTCGCACCGACCGAGCGGATCGACAGGGTCGAGTTCGTCACCCCTGCGAACGAGAAGGACGACACGACCGCCACCCGTTGCCCGTCCGGTGACGGGAGCACGCTGTTGAGCCTCGAGTCGGCGTCGGCGAACCCGATCACGCACGACCCGGCGGGGTAGTGCAGCGTGTAGGTGACCCCGGGGCCGGGGGGCGTCTGGGTCGTGGTGAACCCCTCACCGGCGAACCCGTTCCAGGGGTAGCGGGCGGTGCCGTCGGGGAGGTTCGATCCGAACGGGAGGAGGATCGGGTCCAGCGTCGGCGTGGGCGTCGGCCCGCTCGTCACGCCGTTGCTGGTGACGTAGCGCTGCCAGCTCGGCGTGTAGCTGCCGTCGGGGTTCACGGTCCCGCCGGCGTCACGCACCCACTGCACGCCCACCCAGGGCGGCTGCGCCGGCGGTGCGCACGACGCGCTGAACGCCATCAGCGCCGCGAGCGCGGCCACCACCGAGGTGGTCCGCACGAGGCGGCGGCGCCGCAACCGGCGACGGGACGTCGGGCTGGTCGACGGATGAGCGGAAGAGTCCATGGCCGCCACCTCCTCACACGGAGCCCGCCGTCAGGGAGCCGGCTCGATCCCCTCATCCTCCTGCCTGGGAACGCGGCACGACAGGGGCGAATGCCCCTGTCG
>JAEZFI010000320.1 GCA_023437745.1 Actinomycetes bacterium | reverse complement strand
AGATCAAGGTAGCCGGTACCGTTGTCGAACTCGACGGCGACGAGATGACCCGCATCATCTGGAAGCTGATCAAGGACAAGCTGATCCATCCCTATCTCGACGTGAACCTGGAGTATTACGATCTGGGCGTCGAGCACCGCGACAAGACCAACGATCAGGTCACCATCGACGCCGCCAATGCCATCAAGAAGCACGGCGTCGGCGTCAAGTGCGCCACCATCACGCCGGACGAGGGCCGCGTGACGGAATTCGGCCTCAAGGAGATGTGGAAGTCGCCGAACGGCACCATCCGCAACATCCTCGGCGGCGTCATCTTCCGCGAGCCGATCATCTGCAAGAACGTACCGCGCCTGGTCCCAGGCTGGACCAAGCCGATCATCATCGGCCGGCATGCCTTCGGCGACCAGTACCGCGCCACCGACTTCAAGTTCCCGACCAAGGGCACGCTGTCGATCAAGTTCGTCGGCGACGACGGCAAGGTGATCGAGAAGGAAGTCTTCAAGGCCCCGGGTAGCGGCGTCACGATGGCGATGTATAACCTTGATGACAGCATCAAGGAGTTCGCCCGAGCCTCGATGAACTATGGCCTGAACCGCAACTATCCGGTCTACCTGTCGACCAAGAATACCATCCTGAAGCAGTACGACGGCCGCTTCATGGAGCTGTTCCAGGAAATCTACGACACCGAGTTCAAGGCGGAATTCGAGAAGCGCGGCCTGACCTACGAACACCGCCTGATCGACGACATGGTCGCCTCGGCGATGAAATGGTCCGGCGGTTATGTCTGGGCGTGCAAGAACTACGACGGCGACGTGCAGTCCGACACCGTGGCCCAGGGCTTCGGGTCGCTCGGCCTGATGACCTCGATCCTGATGACCCCCGACGGGCGCACGGTCGAGGCCGAGGCGGCGCACGGCACGGTCACGCGCCACTTCCGGGAGCACCAGAAGGGCAACCCGACCTCCACCAACCCGATCGCGTCGATCTTCGCCTGGACCGGCGGCCTGAAGCACCGCGGCAAGCTCGACGGCACGCCGGAGGTCACCGCGTTCGCCGAGACCCTCGAGCGGGTCTGCGTCGACACCGTCGAGTCCGGGAAGATGACCAAGGACCTCGCGCTGCTGGTGTCCAAGGAGCAGCCCTGGCTCACCACGCAGGAGTTCCTCGCCGCCATCGACGAGAACCTGCAGTCGGCGATGGCCGCTCAGTGACCCCGGACGGCGGGCGTCGTGCCGCCGACTGACCGGGTCCTGATCGACCTCGACGACATCGAGGCGCTGCTCGGGCAGATGCGGCGCGTCCACGCGAGCGGGAGCGGTTGGCTCAACCTCCTCCCGGTCATCGACCCCGACACCCCCGTGCCGGCGACCCCGAGCGCGCTCGCCGTGTTCTCGAAGCGCGGGCCGGCGGTGCCACTGGTGACGTGGACCCCGGCGACCGGTGGCTCCCGGCCGGAGCCGACGACGCTCGGGGTGCAGCACGGCGTCGGATCGGCGCTGGCGGCGCGCTTGCCGGGGACCGCCGCAGCCATCCCCGAGGGATGGCGCGTCGTGTCCGACCACCCCCGTCGAGGTCTCGTGGTGCAGGTGCCGGGTGACGTCGACGAGTCGGCCGTGGCGGCCTGGCTGCTGCACCTCGTCGACACCGTCTCGGTGGTCCCCCACACCGGCCGCGTCGAGGTGTTCCTCTACCCCTGACGTCAACCCGGCTCGCTCCGGTTCACCCCGGCTCGCTCCGAAGTTCGCGCGCTCATCCGCGCGATGTGAGGACGGGCGCGCGAACTTCAGCGGGCGAGGGCCGAACCGAGGGCGGCCAGGAAGCGCTCCAGGGCCGGAGCATCGCCACGCGCCTCCAGCCAGTCGACGATCACCCGCCGGCCCTTCCACCCGCGCGAGCCACGCTCCTCGATGGGCCGATCGAGGTGCGGTGCCACGGAGGCACCGTGGCTCGGACCGCTCGCAGACGGGGATCGGGGCAGCGGCTGACGCCGCCCCGGAGACGGACCAGCCCGTCGTCGGGCATCCGGTCCAGCCGCCACAGCCTCCCGGCCGTGATGGAGGCGAGCACACCTCGCCCCTCCAGCCAGAGGTGGGTCGCCACCAGGAACTGCTCGGGGGAGCGAATCGCTCCTCGATGGGCGAACACCTCCGGCAGCAGGCGGGTGAACTCCCCCACTCGGAGCCGGTGGTCCAACCATCCGTCGGCCCGCCCGGCGAGCCGAACCTGTGTGCGACTGACGACACCGAGCTGTCGTCGAACCATCTCCCAGAACATCGCGCGTCCATCCCGACATCGCGCGGCTGAGCGCGCGAACTTCCAGAGGGAGGGGGAAGCGAGTTGCGCAGGGAAGCGGGGGTCAGGCCAGGGCGGCCAGGACGTCCAGCACGATCTCCGAGCGGTTCAGGCAGTAGAAGTGCAGGCCCGGGACGCCGCCCTCCACCAGTCGCCTCGACAGCTCCACGGCGGCGTCGACCACGATGGCGTGCCGATCGGCGTCGGACGCGCCGTCGACCGCAGCGGCGAGGTCCTCGGGGAACCGCGCCCCGTTGATCGCGGCGAACCGTCGGATGGTGGTGGGGTTGGCCAACGGCATGACGCCCGGCAGCACCGGCGTCCGGCACCCGAGCGCGTCGAGGTCGTCGACCATGCGGAAGTAGTCGTCGGCGTCGAAGAAGAACTGGCTGATCCCGAAGTCGGCAGCGGCGAGCTTCGCCGCCAGCCACCGGCGGTCCTCCTCGAGGGAGCCCGAGCGGGGGTGCCCCTCGGGGAACGCGGCGACGCCGATCGCCATGTCGCCCCGCCCCCGGACCATCTCGACGAGCTCGGACGCGTAGGTGAAGTCCCCGACCGCCGGCGAGCCGTCCGCCGGCGGGTCGCCGGCCAGTGCCAGCACGTTCTCGATCCCGTGGCGGCCGTAGTCGTCGAGGAGGTCGGTGAGCTCGTCCTTGGTGTGGCCGATGCAGGTGAGGTGGGGCATCGCCGGGAACGAGTGCGTGCTCTGGATCCCGACGACGATGTCGCGCGTGAGCTCGCGGGTGGAGCCCCCGGCCCCGTACGTCACGGAGACGAAGGAGAGGTCGACGGCGGACAGCTCGTCGACGGTCCGTTCCAGCGTCGCCAACCCTTCGGGCGTCCGCGGCGGGAAGAACTCGACCGAGCGGACGGGTCCGGCGGCGATGAGCTCCGAGATCCGGGTCACGACGACACCGCCCGCTCGGCCGCGTCGACGGTGTTCGACATCAGCATCGCCCTCGTCATCGGCCCCACGCCGCCGACCCGCGGCGACAGCCAGCCCGCGACCTCGGACACGTCGTCGGCCACGTCCGACGCCAGCTTCCCGTCGACGAAGCTCACGCCGGCGGCGACCACCGCGGCACCGGGGCGGACCATGTCCGCCGTGACGAGCCCGGGGACCCCTGCCGCCGCCACCACGATGTCCGCCCGTCGCGTGTGCTCCGCGAGGTCCGCGATCCCGGTGTGCACGACCGTGACCGCGGCGTTCGCCTCGGGCCGCTTCAACGTCAGGAGGTTGGCGAGCGGTCGACCGATCGTCAGGCCGCGTCCGATCACGACCACGTGCCGGCCCGCGACCGGCACGTCGTGGTGCTCGAGCAGCCGCAGGATCCCCGCCGGGGTGCAGGCGAGGGGCGCCTCCCGGCCCATCACCAGCCACCCGAGGTTCACGGGATGGAGGCCGTCGGCGTCCTTCGCCGGATCCATGGTGAGCAACGCCGCCTCGTAGTCGAGACCGCCGGGGAAGGGGTACTGCACGATGAAGGCGTGGACGTCGGGGTCGTTGTTCATGACGTCGATGGCGACCAGCACGTCGGACTGGGTGGCGTCGGCGGGCAGCACGATCTCGCGGCCCACGATGCCCAACTCGGCGGCGTCGGCGTGCTTCATCGACACGTACTTGGCACTGGGCCCGTCGTCGCCCACGAGGATGGTCCCGAGACCGGGGACCACGCCACGGGACGTCAACGACGCCACCCGCTGAGCCAGACCCGCCTTGACCACCGCCGCGGTCGCGTTGCCATCCATCACGATCGCTGCCATGGGGGCATCGTACGGCGTGTGCCCGATACGGTCGGCGAGTGGCTTCGTTCGACGCAGTGATCTACGACGTGGGCAACGTCCTCATCCGATGGGACGTCCGGGCGCTCTACCGGACGATCTTCGACGACCCCGCCGAGATGGAGCACTTCCTCGCCCACGTGTGGACGCCGATGGAGAACGACCGGTGCGACCGCGGCGCGCCCTTCGCCGAGGTGATCGCCGAGACGGCGGCACGCCATCCCGGGCACGAGGCGGCGATCCGGGCCGCCTGGGACCGCTGGATCGAGACGGTGCCCGGACCCGTGGACGGCGCCTGGGAGCTGGTCGACGAGCTCGACGAGCGGGGTGTGCCGCTCTACGCCCTGAGCAACTTCTCCGCCGAGACGTTCCCACTCGTGTGCGACACCTACCCGGGCTTCGCCAGGTTCCGTGACGTCGTGATCTCCGGTGCCCACCCGGGTCTGGCGAAGCCCGACCGGGAGATCTTCGAGCTGCTGCTCGACCGCAACGGCCTGCGCGCCGAGTCGACGGTGTTCGTCGACGACTCACCGGCGAACGTCGCGGCGGCGAAGGACCTGGGGCTGACGACGGTCACCTTCACGGACACCGCGTGGCTGCGCCGGGAGCTGGCGGTCTACGGGCTGCTCTGAGGGGCCGCAGCGTTCGCGGCGCGTCGGCGGAGCCGGCTCAGCCCGGCGAGCCCTCGCCCCCGGTGCAGGGAGCACCCGGCTCCGGGGTCTGGGGGCCGGCGGCGAAGGTCTCGACGAACTCCGACAGCCGAGGATCGGCCGCGTCGCCGAGCGTGAGCTGCACTCCCCACGCCGAGGCGACCACCGGGGCGGGCAGGTCACCGCGCCGGTCGTCCCACGGGCTGACCAGCACGAAACCGTACGGGTCGGCGAGCCCCTCCAGCTCGTCCCGCGCGTCGGCGGCGAGCTCCGACGAGTACGTGATCCAGACCGCTCCGTGCTCCAGCGAGTGCACCGCCTCCTCGACGGGGATCGGCTCTGAGTAGGCGCCGCAGTTCCGCCACACCGGCGCGTGATCCCCACCCACGGGCGGCGTCTGGGCGTACTCGACGACGCCCTCGACGTGGTACTTCGACAGGTCCTCGTAGCGCTTCGTCCCCTCGGGCCCGGCGGGGATGCTCCGCCTCGGACCCTCCAGCCCGGTCGTGCCCTCGGGCCCGGGGGCTCCCGAGTCGTCGGCGTCGCGGATCAGCAGCACGATGACCACCGTGACGGCGGCCGCCACGATCGCCAGGCCGAGCAGCGAGAGGAGGACGACGAGCCGCCGGCGGGATCCCGGTTCAGGCGGTTCGGGCGGCGCGTCGCCGAGCCCCGGCGAGCCGGGCATCGAGGGCGCGAACATCGGCTCCGTCGGCGCCACGTTCGGCGGGGCGGGGAGTGGCGAGGTCGGCGGGGCAGGCGGCGGCGCGAACAGCGGCGGTGTGGCGGGCGGCGGCCCCGTGGGTGGCGCGCCGGAAGCGGCGTCCGGCGGAGCGAACGGGGACGACGGGGGTCCGGGGAGGAGGGGTGGCCCGGTTTCGGCGAGGGCCGGCTCCGACCCGGGCGGGCCGGGCAGCAGCGGGGTGCCCGGGGGCGGGCTCTGGGGTGGCGGGGGCGGCGCGGGGTAGAGAGGCTCGCCCGCCGGTTCCCATGTCGTCATGTCCGCTCTCAGTGCTTGAAGTGGCGTTCACCAGTGAACACCATCGCCATCCCCGCCTCGTTGGCGGCGTCGATGACCTCCTGGTCGCGGATCGAGCCACCCGGCTGGATCACCGCCGTCGCGCCGGCTTCGGCGGCGGCGTCGAGCCCGTCACGGAACGGGAAGAACGCGTCGGACGCGCAGGCGCCCCCGACGGCGCGGCCCTCGGCCTTTGAGGCGGCGATCCGCCCCGCGTCACGCCGGTTCTGCTGACCCGCACCGATGCCGACGGCTTGGCCGTCCTTCACGAGCACGATCGTGTTGGACGTGACGCGGGCGGCGATCCGCCACGCGAGCTCCAGGTCGACCCACTCGGCATCGCTCGGCGAGCGGTCCGTGACCACCGTCCACTGGTCACGGTCGTTCGAGACCGTGTCGGCCGTCTGCACGAGGAGACCACCCTCGATCGAGCGGACGTCGAGCGGCGGGACCACCGGGGGCCGAGCCGTCAGCACCCGGAGGTTCTTCTTCTCCGCCAGCACGTCGAGCGCACCCGGCTCGTAGTCGGGCGCCACGACCACCTCGGTGAACACCGGGGCGAGCGCCTCGGCCAGCGCCACCGGCATGGGCCGGTTCAGCGCGACGATGCCTCCGTAGGCCGACACGGGATCGCACTCGTGGGCCTTGCGGTAGGCCTCGGTGATGTCGTCGGCCACGGCGGCACCGCACGGGTTGGCGTGCTTGATGACGACGGCCGCGGGAGCGTCCCCGAGCGACCACACGAGGCGCCACGCGGCATCGGCGTCGTACACGTTGAGGTACGACATCTCCTTGCCGCCGTGCTGCACGGCATCGTCCCAGCACGAGTCGCCGAACGTGTACCGGGCGCCGACCTGGTGGGGGTTCTCGCCGTAGCGCAGGGTCTGGGCGCGGGTGGCGGAAAGGTGCACGGTCTCCGGCAGCGCGTCGGCGGGCACGTCCTCGTCCAGCCACGCCACGATCGCCGCGTCGTATGCGGCGGTGTGTGCGAACGCCTTGCGGGCCAGGCGGCGGCGCAGGGCCTTCGAGAGCGCGCCCTTGAGCGCCAGCTCGCCCAGCACCTCGGTGTAGTCCTTCGGATCGACGACGACGCCGACGTGAGCGTGGTTCTTCGCCGCCGCCCTCACCATGGCCGGGCCGCCGATGTCGATCAGCTCGACCGAGGGGTTCGACGCGAACGGGTAGAGGTTCGCGACGACCAGGTCGATCGTCGGGATGCCGTAGGTGGCCAGGTCCGCCTGGTGGGCGGGGTCCGAGCGGTCCGCCAGGATGCCGCCGTGCACCATCGGGTGCAGGGTCACGACCCGGTGGCCCAGCATCGCCGGGTAGCCCGTGAAGTCGGCGACGTCGGTCACCGGGATGCCCGACTCGGCGATGGCGCCCGCGGTCCCGCCGCTGGACACCAGCTCGACCCCCAGCTCGTGGAGGCGGCGGGCCAGGTCCACCACGCCCGTCTTGTCGTACACGCTCAGCAGTGCTCGCATCGTCGTTCTCTCATCGGTCTTCGTGGTTGTGGTCTCGTTCGGCGCCGACCGGGAGTCACCGGGTCGGGCAGGCGGGGGCGGGGGTCGACAGGAGCGAGGGATCCCGCACCACCGCCGCGATGGTGTCGACGTAGAGGCGCCGCTCCACGGTCTTGATGCGCTCGTGCAGCGATGCCTCGTCGTCGGTCGGGAGGACAGCGACCGCCTCCTGGGCCAGGATGGGGCCGGCGTCCACCTCGAGCGTCGCCACGTGCACGGTACAGCCGGTCACCTTCACGCCGTACGCGAGCGCGTCGCGGACGGCGTGCCACCCCTTGAACGAGGGCAGCAGCGCCGGGTGGGTGTTGAGGATGCGGCCCGGGTACGCCTCGTGCACCGCCTCGCCCAGCACCGTGCCGTACCCGGCCATCACGACGAGGTCCACGCCGTAGGGGTCGAGGGCCTCCACGACGGCCCGGGTGTACGCCTCCCGGTCGAACGTCGCCGTGAAGTCGGTGCGCTCCACCAGGAGCGAGGGCACCCCGTGACGTGCCGCCACGTCCTGGGCGGCGCAGGGCCGGTCCACCAGGGCGACGACCACGGGGAGCCGAGCGTCGAGGATGGCGTCCAACAGGGTGCCCGATCCCGAGGCCAGTACTGCGACGCGCACCCCGCGAACCTAGCCGGTCGCCGTCGACCCCTATCCTGGCCCGATGCCACGAACCCTCCTCGCGGCGTTCACCCTTGCCGCGGTGGTCCTTTCGGGCTGCGGCGACACGGAGAACGCCCTCTCCAGCTCCGACGACAAGACCTCCTCCAAGGGTGCCTCGTCCGGCACGGTCAGCTGTGACAGCTTCGAGGACGACGTCCGGTCCGACGTCGCCAAGGAGGGGACGCCGGAGCCGTTCGTCCCGTCCAAGCCGGTCGACGAGCTGTGCGTGCACGACGTGACTGTCGGCGACGGCGACGAGATCACCCAGGACGACGCCGACGTCGGCACCGAGGTCGAGGTCAACTACGTCGGCGTCGGCCAGCAGACGAAGAAGACGTTCGACTCCAGCTTCGAGCGCGGCACCCCCACCACCTTCCCCCTCAACGGCGTCATCGAGGGATGGACGAAGGGGCTCGTCGGCATGAAGGTCGGCGGCCGGCGCCAGATCACCATCCCGGGTGACCTCGCCTACGGCAAGGCGGGCCGCGAGGGCATCGAGCCCGACGAGACGCTCGTCTTCGTCGTGGACCTCGTGTCGAAGGCCGCGGCCCCCGAGCCGCTCCTGGAGCCCGAGGTCACGATGCCGGCCGGCCCGGTCACCGAGCTGGGCATCGAGGACATCACACCCGGCGACGGCGCCGAGATCACTGCCGACCTGACGGGTGTGCTCGAGGTGCACCTGATCGGCACGAGCGCCGTCAACTCGGTCGACATCGTGAACACCTACGCGACCGGGGAGACGCTGCAGCTGCCCTACCCGGTCACCCAGGTCCCCGGCGGTGGCCTCACCCAGGGGCTCGTGGGCATGAAGGTCGGTGGGCGGCGCCAGATCACCATCCCCGGGTCGCTCGGCTACGGCGAGACCCCACCCGCACAGGCGGGGCTCGACCCGAACGAGACCCTCGTCTTCGTCGTCGACCTCGTCGGCATCAACTAGGAGCAGGAGCACCACCACCATGCGACTCGAGAACCCCGAGGTCACGCTTCCCGACGAGCCGGCCACCGAGCTGGTCGTCCTCGACATCACCGTCGGCCACGGCGACGAGATCACCCAGGCCGACGCGGACGCCGGCGCCGAGGTGGAGGTCCACTACGTGGGCGTCGGCCAGCAGTCGCGCAACGTGTTCGACTCCAGCTTCGAGCGCGGCGAGACGATCTCGTTCCCCCTCAACCGCGTGATCGAGGGGTGGACGAAGGGCCTCGTCGGCCAGAAGGTGGGCGGCCGCCGACAGATCACGATCCCCGGCGAGCTGGCCTACGGCCGCCGCTCCCCCACCCCGGCGATCGGTCCGAACGAGACCCTCGTCTTCGTGGTGGACCTCTTCACCATCAACCGCTGACCGCAGGCGAAGTTGGCCCGGCCCGGCCCGATCACGACAGGCCGCGGATGATCTCCACCATCAGCTCGCCGGCCTCGGTCGGGTTGGCGCCGACCTCGACGCCGGCCGAGGTGAGCGCCTCCATCTTGGCGGCGGCGGTGCCCTTGCCACCCGAGACGATGGCACCGGCGTGGCCCATCTTCTTGCCGGCGGGGGCGGTCTGCCCGGCGATGTAGGCCGAGACGGGCTTGCTCATCTTGTTGGCGATGAACTCGGCGGCCTCTTCCTCTGCCGAGCCGCCGATCTCGCCGATCATCATCACGGCGTGCGTCTCGGGGTCGGCCTCGAACGCCTCGAGGCAGTCGATGAAGCTGGTCCCGGGCACGGGATCGCCGCCGATGCCGACGCAGGTCGTCACGCCGATGTTCTGCGCCTTGAGCTCGTACAGCGCCTGGTAGGTCAGCGTGCCGGACCGGCTCACGATGCCGACGTTCAGCGCACCCGGCTCGGCGGCCTTGGCGATGTGCCCGGCGGTGATGCCGATGTTGCACTTTCCGGGGCTGATGATGCCCGGGCAGTTGGGGCCGAGGAGGCGGACGCCGGGGAAGTCACGCCGGAGCTTGTTGAAGAACCAGGCCTCGTCCTGGGCGGGCACGCCCTCGGTGATGCACACGATGAACTCGATGCCGCCCTCGGCGGCCTCCATGATCGCGGAGCGGACACCGGCGGCGGGGATGAAGATGCAGCTCGCGTTGGCGCCGGTCTCGGCGACCGCGTCGGCCACGCTCGCGAAGACGGGGATGCCGTCCACGTCGGTGCCCGCCTTCTTGGGGTTGGTGCCACCGACCACCTTCGTGCCGTACTCACGGTTCAGCAGGCCGTAGTAGCGGCCCTGGCTGCCGGTGAGGCCCTGGTAGATGACCTTGGTGTTCTCGTCGACGAAGATGCTCACGGCGTCCGGTCCTTCTCTCGCGCTCTGGCGGGGGTTTCGTTCGTTCCTGGTGCGGGCCGGTCAGCCGGCGAGCTCGACCGCGACGCGCGCCGCCTCGAGCATCGTCGGGGCCATCCGCAGGGAGTCGCTGAGGTGCGGCTCGAGGATCTTGCGACCCTCCTCGGCGTTCGTGCCGTCGAGCCGGATCACGATGGGGCTCGAGATGTCGATCTGGCCGAGCGCCGTGACGATGCCGTTGGCGACCTCTTCACCGCGGGTGATCCCGCCGAAGATGTTGATGAAGATCGACTTCACGCGGGGGTCGTTGTCGATGATGGTCAGGGCCTTCACGAACTTCTCGGCGTCGGCGCCGCCGCCGACGTCCAGGAAGTTGGCCGGCTCGCCGCCCGCCTGGTTGACCACGTCGAGCGTGCTCATCGCCAGCCCGGCGCCGTTGGCGATGATGCCCACCGAGCCCTCGAGGCCGACGTACTGCAGGTCCGCCTCGTAGGCCGCCTGCTCACGGGTGTCGCGCTCCTGGGTCGCCTCGTAGGCCGCCCACTCGTGACGGAAGGCGGCGTTGCCGTCGAGCGTGACCTTGGCGTCGAGCGCGTGGACCTCGCCGGTCGGCTTCAGGATCAACGGGTTGATCTCGCAGAGGTCGGCGTCGCCCTCGGTGTACGCGCGGTACAGCTTGAGGAGGATGTCGACGGCCCCGTCGGTGGCGGCCGGGTTCAGCTTGGCGGCCTCGACCCACTCACGGGCGACGGACTCGGTGAGCCCCTCGACCGGGTCGATCCAGATCTTCGCGATGGCGTCGGGGTCCTTCTCGGCGACCGCCTCGATCTCGACGCCACCCTGGGCGGAGAGCATGCCGAGGTGCTGCTTGGCCGAGCGGTCGAGGGTGAAGCTGGCGTAGTACTCCTCGGCGATGTCGGAGGCGACCTCGATCCACAGGACGTGGACCGTGTGGCCCTTGATGTCCATGCCGAGGATGTTGGTCGCGTGGCCGGTGGCCTCGTCGGCGCCCTCGGCCAGCTTGACGCCGCCGGCCTTGCCGCGGCCGCCGACCTTCACCTGGGCTTTGATGACGACCCGGCCGCCGAGCTCCTCGGCGATAGCCCGGGCCTCTTCAGGGGTCTCCGCGACGCCGCCGCCCAGCACAGGCAACCCGTGCTTGGCGAAGAGGGCGCGCCCCTGGTACTCGTACAGGTCCACAGTGGTCCCGTTCCGTCAACCGTGCCGCCTGCCCCATCGCGAGGACGGCTCAACGCTCGCAGCCTAATCCGGCCGGAACAGGCTGCGACTTGGCGGGTGCACGGTGTGCCCGATTCCACAGCCGCGCGCAGTTTCGTGAACCCTTTCGAGGGACACCCATGCCGCCGCGTAACCCAGCCCGGGGACCGTCGTTGAGTGCAGTGTCGGCCCGCCCGCGCGGGTTGTCCCCGAGGGGGCAGGGCCGGCACCAGAACGGCCGATGCCCTGTCGGTCGAGGGGTGGCGGCGGGGCATCGTGCGATAGAGAGGCCGGACGTGTGAGGGGGGCGTCCGGCCTCTCCCCCTTTTCAGGGCCATTCCAGATTCAGTGGCGTCAATTACGCATGCGCCGGCGCGATGTGCTCCCTCGCCCATTCCACGATCGACTCCGTGGTCGCCCCGGGCGTGAAGATCTTCTTGACCCCGAGCCGCTCCAGCTCCGGCAGGTCGTCGTCGGGAATGATGCCGCCGCCGAACACCAGGATGTCCTCGGCGCCGCGCGCGGCGAGCAGCTCGATGACCTTCCGGAACAGGGTCATGTGCGCCCCGGAGAGCACGGACAGGCCGACCGCGTCGGCGTCCTCCTGGATGGCGGTCTCCACGATCTGCTCCGGCGTCTGGTGCAGGCCCGTGTAGATGACCTCCATGCCTGCGTCCCGGAGCGCCCGGGCAACGATCTTGACGCCTCGGTCGTGCCCGTCGAGGCCGGGCTTGGCGATGACGACGCGGGTCCGCGCGCTCATCCTCACGGTCCTTCCCATCGGAGCGCCGCTCCGTTGCGGCACACACCTGGGCCGAAGGTACCGCATCGGCCGTCCGCAACGACCCTGCGCGCCCGCGGTTACGCACAACCAACCCCGCGGGCACTCATTGCACCTGCCAGCCGCCGGTGCTTGTGGTGCGCATTACGGATTGGCTACGGTGACCAGCGGCTCGGCATTTGCTGCGCACCGGCGTTTCCGGTTGTTTCGGGATTGCCGCCCTTTTCGACAATCACAACACAAATCGGCCACGATGCATACGACTGTCGCGGCTGGGAACGACACCCGCGGATCCGGCAGGACTGAGCGGACCACGGCTTCTGCACCACCGCGACGGCGGTTGTGGCTCCTGGCACACCACTGTCCTGGAAAGCACCGCGGGCGGCACCCCCGTCCCCGGCTCGCAACGGCAGGGGGGACCGCACCAGCGGCCGCGACTCGGCAGCAGCACCGCGCCCCGCGAGGGCAGCCGCGGTGGGAAACGGGAGGTGGGGCGCGTGGACGAAGCACAGCAGCCACCCCGCGCGTACCGGGGCCGCCGCCGGGCCGAGCTGCCCCGCACCCGGCTCGCCGCCGTGTTCACCACCGCCGTCGTCGGCGCCGGCATCGTTGCCCTCGGCGTCTCCACCGCCCTGCCCGAGCCCCGCAACGACCTGTCCCTCGAGGCCCGCGGCAACTTCGACGACATCACCACCCGCGCCGGCGCCGGCGACCGCGCCAGCCGCTCCCGCACCGGCTCCATGTCGACGGTCACCGTGCCCGCCCCCGACGTGTGGGTCCTGCCGATGCAGCGGTACACCCTCACGTCCTTCTACGGCGAGCGCTGGGGCCGCCTGCACCCCGGCGTCGACCTCGGCGCCCCGCAGGGCACCCCCTTCAACGCCGTCGCCGCGGGCGAGGTCATCCTGTGCCGCTGGAACGGCGGCTACGGCTACAACGTCATGATCGACCACGGCGAGGGCATCGTCACCGTGTACGGCCACGCCTCCAAGCTCCTGTGCAAGGAAGGCCAGCTCGTGAAGGCCGGCGACCGGATCGCTCTCACCGGCAACACCGGCCACTCCTTCGGTGCCCACCTCCACTTCGAGGTCCGCGAGCACGACAAGCCGATCGAGCCGCTCGCCTTCATGCGCAAACACGGCGTCGACATCCAGAAGCACACCGAGGACATCTACCGCTAGGGGTGCTGCCATGCCGCCCCACCGCTGGCGCGGCGGGTCCCGGCGGGGGTTCCCACCCGCACCCCCATGCTCGCTGCGCTCGCACCGCCTGCGCTGCGCGCGGCGGCTTCCTGCGCATCCGCGCGCCATCCCGGTGGTCGCCGCCAGACTTCATCCGGCTTGCGTCGTCGCCTCGCGCAAGGCTCGCACCACCGGCCGAAACCGGCCGGGCCGGGCTCACCGGGCCGGGCCGGTGGTCAGAGCTTGTCGAGCGGGGCGTGGCGCAGGACGATCCACATGACCTGGTCGCCGAAGTCGACCTGGGCCTGGGCACGGGGGCCGGCGCCCTCGACGGCGAGGACCCTGCCGAGGCCGTAGCGCTGGTGGTTGACCCGGTCGCCGACGGTCAGTGACGGCACGTTGCGGGACAGCTCGCTGGCGGTGGACAGCTTGGAGGCGTCGAGGCCGAGCTTGGCGGCGAGCTGCGCGGCCTTCGGAGTGCCGCCGACGAAGGACGAGGTGCGGGACTGGCCGGAGCCGGAGCTGCGGCCGCCGACCCCGCCGCCGCCGGACCAGCTGGTGTACGCGGCGTCGGTGCGCTCCCAGCGGACCAGCTCGGGAGGCAGCTCCTCCAGGAACCGCGACGGCGGGTTGTAGGCGGGCTGGCCCCAGGCGGAGCGGGTGACGGCACGGGAGATGTAGAGGCGCTGGCGGGCGCGGGTGATGCCGACGTAGGCCAGGCGGCGCTCCTCCTCCAGCTCCTTGCGGTCGCTCATCGAGCGCTGGTGCGGGAAGACGCTGTCCTCCAGGCCCGTGAGGAAGACGACGGGGAACTCGAGGCCCTTGGCGGTGTGCAGGGTCATGAGGGTGACGACGCCGGTGTGGTCGGGGTCGTCGGTGGGGATCTGGTCGGCGTCGGCGACGAGCGAGACCTGCTCCAGGAAGCCGGCGACGGTCGGCGGCGGGGCGGCGGTGGCGTCGCCCTGCTCGGCGGCGACGGCGACGGTGGCCTCGGCGCGTTCCGTGTACTCCCGGGCGACGCTGACGAGCTCCTGCAGGTTTTCGACGCGGCCGACCTCCTGCGGGTCGGTGCTCTCCTCCAGCTCGCTGAGATAGCCGGAGCGCTCGATGGCGGCCTCGAGGACCTCCTCGGGCAGGGCGGTCTCGGCGAGGGTGCGCAGCTCGTCGAGGAGGGCGACGAAGTCGCCGATCGCGTTGACGGCGCGGGTGGAGATGCCGGGGGCCTCGGCGGCGCGGCGCAGGGCGGCGCCGAAGGAGATGCGCTCGCGGGAGGCGAGGGCCTCGATGCATGCCTCGGCGCGCTCGCCAATGCCGCGGCGGGGCGTGTTGAGGATCCGGCGGACGCTGACCGTGTCGTCGTCGTTGACCACGGCGCGCAGGTAGGCGAGGGCGTCGCGGACCTCTTTGCGCTCGTAGAACCGGACGCCGCCGACGACCTTGTACGGCAGGCCGAACCGGATGAACATCTCCTCGAACACGCGGGACTGCGCATTCGTGCGGTAGAAGACGGCCACGTCGGCGGGGCGGACACCGGCGTTGTCGGACAGCCGGTCGATCTCGCGGGCGACCCAGTCGGCCTCGGCGTGCTCGGTGTCGGCCACATAGCCGACGATCTGCTCGCCGGCGCCCTGGTCGCTCCACAGGCGCTTGGGCTTGCGCTCGGTGTTGCGGCCGATGACGGCGTTGGCCGCGGACAGGATCGTCTGGGTGGAGCGGTAGTTCTGCTCCAGCAGGATGGTCCGGGCGTCCGGATAGTCGCGCTCGAACTCCAGGATGTTGCGGATCGTGGCGCCACGGAACGCGTAGATCGACTGGTCGGCGTCGCCGACGACCGTCAGCTCACCGCGCTCGACGCCGCCCTCCTCCTGCTCACCGACACCGGCGAGCTCGCGCACCAGCACGTACTGGGCGTGGTTGGTGTCCTGGTACTCGTCAACCAGGATGTGCCGGAACCGGCGCCGGTAGTGCTCGGCGACGTCGGGATGCGCGCGCAGCAGGTTGACCGGCGTCATGATGAGGTCGTCGAAGTCGAGCGCCTGAGCTTCCCGTAGACGCTGCTGATAGAGCGTGTACGCC
>JAEZFI010000201.1 GCA_023437745.1 Actinomycetes bacterium | reverse complement strand
CCCCCCCCCCCCCCCCCCCCCCCCCCCCCCCCCCGGAACCCCCGAGGGGTCAGGCGAGCGTCGCCTCGAGCGTGATCGTGGTCCCGGCCAGCGCCTTGCTGACCGGGCAGCCGGCCTTGGCCTCCTCGGCCGCCGTGGCGAAGTCCTCGGCGGACATGCCGGGCACCTTGCCCCGGACGGTGAGGTGGATCCCGGTGATGCCGGTGCCCGGCTGGAACGTCACCTCGGCGCTGGTGGTGAGCTCGTCGGGCGGGTTGCCGCCGCCGGCGAGGGCGTGGGACAGGGCCATCGAGAAGCAGGAGGAGTGCGCCGCGGCGATGAGCTCCTCGGGGCTGGTCCGACCGTTCGGGTCCTCCGCCCGTGAGGCCCAGGTCACGTCGTAGGTGCCGAGCCCCGAGGACTCGAGGCTGACCTGCCCCGCGCCCTCCATGAGCGAGCCTTCCCAATGCGTCGTGGCGCGTCGTGTGGTGGCCATCGGCAGAACCCCCTGGCGTTCGAGGACGGCGGTCGACCGGCGGACCCGGTCCCGCGCTGGAGGCTACGCCCGTGGCTCCGGCGCGTGCCGGTGATCCGCGGCCGGCCCACCACTACCCTGGCTCGATGCAACGACGCCGCGCGTCCATGGGGCGCCGGCCCCGCACCATTGCGCTCTGCGCGGTCCTCCTGGGGACGCTCGTGGCGGGCTGCTCGGACGACGCCCCGGGCGACGACGCCGCCTCCGAACGCCCATCGGGCAGCGCCGACACGACGGCACCGGGCCGAACCGCGGCGGCCTCGACCGGTGCCCCCGAAGCCGGCGACTGCCTGGAGCCGATGATCGAGGAGATGGCGCACGGCACCCGCCTGCCCGCCGTCGTGGCGTGCAGCGAACCCCACGGCGGGGAGGTCATCGCCACCTACGAGCTGCCCGACGGCCCCTACCCGGCCAGCGGCGGCTCGATCGAGGGCGTCGACGACGTCCTCTCCCGGTGCGAGGGGAAGGACGAGGCGCCCGGGGACTTCACGGCGTTCGTCGGCGACAACCGGCTGGAGGTCCCCGCGACCGAGAAGG
This sequence comes from Actinomycetes bacterium, assembly GCA_023437745.1. Classification (GTDB taxonomy): domain Bacteria; phylum Actinomycetota; class Acidimicrobiia; order Acidimicrobiales; family Microtrichaceae; genus JAEZFI01. The sequence continues at coordinate 9,278 of JAEZFI010000201.1, read as the reverse complement.
CGTCGACGGGCGTCTCGGACGCCTGGGTGGTGTCCGGCCTGCAGCAAGCCACGTTCGTACCGGGCCCGGCGGCCTGGTCCGGCGGCGAGCGGTGGCTCGCCTGCGCGGTCGTGCTGAACAACTCCTTCTCGGCTCCGTCGACCTACCCCGACTCGGCGAAGGGGGCGCTCGACACGCCCGGTGAGGTCGACGCAGCGTTCGCCTGGTGCAAGGCGCAGCCGGAGCCCGGCAACGTCCGGAACTTCGAGGCCGTCGCCTGCACCGAGGCGCACAACTTCGAACAGCTCACCAGCTTCGTGGCCGGCGACGAGACGACCGAGTACCCCGGCGTCGAGGCGCTCGACGAGATGGCTGGGGTGCTGTGCGACGTGCTGAGCTCGGAGGCGACCGGGGGGCGCAGCGACGACTGGGGCTCGGGCTTCCGGCTGTCGTGGACGTACCCGCTCGACGGCGACTGGGCGCAGGGCGACCGGTTCGTGCGCTGCTACGCAGCCACCGTCGAGGGGTCCACGACGGGCTCCGTCGCGAACGGGACCGCCACCGCGTCCGACTGAGGACGCCGTGCCCCGTGCCTCAGGCGGCGGGGTCCAGGTCGCCGGCGAGCGCCGCAGGATCCTCGGCGTCGAGGAGCAGCGAGTCGAACCGCTCGCCGGCCAGGTGCACACGGACCCCCGGCCGGCCACGGCGAGCGATGACGAACTCCGTGCGACCCAGCCCGCGCCACACGCCGATCTTGACGCGACCGGGCAGCGCCAGTCCCGGAGCCCTGAGCCCCTTGACCGATCGAACCGGGTCGGCGACCACCTCGGCCGACGTGATCGCCGACCGCGGCACCCGGATGCCGCGGCAGCGGAGTGCGCTCCACTTCTCGCCGGGGGTGAGGCGGACCTCGACCTGATCCTGGTCGACGGTGATGCGGGACATGGTGGCTCCTGTCTGCTCGGGACCTCCATTGTTCTCGATACTGAGAACGTTGTCAAACCTGGTAGCATTCTGGGCGTGACGCCCCAGAGCTCCGCCGACCTGCTGCTCCACCCCGTGCGGCTGCGCGTGGTGCAGGCCCTCCTGGGCGGTCGCCGGCTCACCACGGCGCAGCTGCAGTCCGAGCTGGCCGAGGTCACGCCGGCCACCCTGTACCGCCACGTGCGGACGCTCCTCGACGGGGAGATCCTCGACGTCGTCGGCGAGCGGCGCGTCCGGGGAGCGGTCGAGCGGACCTACGCCCTGCGCACGGAGGCGGCGTCGGTGCAGCCCGAGGACCTCGAGCACCTCACGGCGGAGCAGCACCGCGGGATGTTCACCACGTTCGTCGCCTCGCTCCTCGCCGACTTCGACCGCTACCTCGACGCCGGCGAGGTCGACCTCGTCGCCGACGGCGTGGGCTACCGCCAGCACGCCTTCTGGCTCACCGACGAGGAGCTCGTCCGTCTCGCCACCGACCTCTCCGCGGCGCTGCTCCCCTACGCGCTGCAGGAGCCGGAGCCCGGGCGCACCAGGCGACTGTTCAGCACGGTCGTGATCCCGGCCCACGACAGCGCGCCGGTCGACGACGTCCCGCCCGAGTGACGCAGCCCCCGGAGGCACCCGGACGACCGGTGGGCTCTGGCAGGCTGGAGCCCCAAGGGGGTCGCCACGGATGATCGTCGACTGCGGTGTGTACGAGAACGGGGTCCGCGTGGGCGGACATGTCCCCTTGGCCCAGGCGCTCGAGTCCTGCCGGGTGGACACCGGCGGGTTCGTCTGGATCGGGCTGTTCGAGCCCACCGGCGAGGAGCTCGAGGACGTCGCCCGGGAGTTCCACCTCCACCCGCTGGCCGTCGAGGACGCGGTGCACGCCCACCAGCGCCCGAAGCTCGAGTCCTACGGCGACGTGCTCTTCCTGGTCTTCAAGACGGTCACGTACATCGACCACGAGGAGATCATCAACGTCGGCGACCTCATGCTGTTCATCGGGCCGCAGTTCGTCATCAGCGTCCGGCACGGCTCGGGCGGGGACATGTCGAGGATCCGCCACGAGATGGACGGCCAGGTCGAGCGCCTCAGGCGCGGGCCGGCCGAGGTGGTCCACACGGTCGCCGACCGGGTCGTCGACGAGTACCAGCGGGTGCTCCAGAGCGTCGAAGAGGACATCGACCAGATCCAGGTCGACGTCTTCAGCGGCCCGAAGCCCACGCACGCCGAGCGGATCTTCCGCCTCAAGCGCGAGGTGCTCGAGTTCCGGCAGGCCGTCATCCCGCTCGCCGAGCCGCTGCACCTCCTCGCCACCGAGGACTTCCCGGCCATGGCCTCGACGCTGCACGAGTACTTCCGTGACGTGCACGACCACCTCGTCCGCGTGGCCGACCGGCTGGTCGCCATCGACGACCTGCTCTCCGACGCGCTCGCGGCCAACGTCGCGCAGGTCGGCATGCGCCAGAACGAGGACATGCGGAAGATCTCCGCCTGGGTCGCCATCGTGTCGGTGCCCACGATGATCGCCGGCGTCTACGGCATGAACTTCGAGCACATGCCCGAGCTGCGCAGCCCGCTCGGCTACCCCATCGTGCTGGCCGTCATCGCGGTGTGCTGCGTCGCGCTCTACCGGAACTTCAAGCGCCGCGAGTGGCTCTAGCTCGTTGAGGGTGCGAGGTTCGGGATCGGGTCAGGACGGCCCGACGTAGCGAGCCCGGACCCGGAAGCGCAGCGGTGTCCGCTGGTACTCCTCGAGCGCGTGAGCGATCCACCCGGCGGTGCGGGCGACCGTGAAGATCGCCTCGCCCGCGTCGGGCGCCATGCCCGTGACCAGGCCGAGCGCGCCGAGCGCGAAGTCGATGTTGGGACGTGTCTCGTCGTGGCGCCGGATCTCGCCGAGCGTCGCGTCGACGAGCCGCATCCGCGCCGGAGCGAGGCCCGCGCCGCGGACGAGGTCGAGGAGCGCCGCCGCCCGGGGGTCGCCGCCCCGGTAGAGCGGATGGCCGAGCCCCGGCAGCGTGCGATCGCCTGCTCGCGCCGCCACGACCGCGGCGGCCGGACTGGTGCGGGCCGCGTCGTCGAGGAGGCGCCGGAAGTCCCGACTCGCCGTCCCGTGGAGCGGCCCGGCCAGCGGTCCGAGGCCGGCGCTGACCACCGCGTCCGCACCCGCCCGCGTCGATGCAGCGACCCGCGCCGCCAGCGTGGAACTGGCCAGCTCGTGGTCCGCCAGCAGCACCAGCGCTGCGTTGACCGTCCCGACGACCGCCGCGCTGCTCCGGCCCGGCACCAGCTTCGCCGCCATCCGGGCTGCGACCGTGTCCGCCAGCGCCGGGCCGCCGCCGGCGAGCCGCAGTCGCGCCGCCGCGCCGGACCCCCGGACCGGCAGGGCGCCGACCATCACCGCGATGAGGTGGCGTCCCCGGCGGATCACCGCATCGGTGTCGATCGAGTCGGCATCCCCGCCGTCGCCGTCCGCACCCTCCACGGCGCCGGCGACGGCGACCGCCAGGCGCAGCCGTTCGAGCAACCCACCCGAGACCTCGAGCGCGAGCGGGGGGCCGACCGGCCACGGCTCGCCGCGGTCGCCGAGCGCACCGGACCACAGGAGGTCGGCCACCTGCTCGAAGCTGGCGGTCGTCGCGAGCTGCACCGCGTCGTGCCCGCGGTAGCGCAGGTGCTGCCCGTCGATCTGCGTGAGCGCGGTCTCGATGATCACGTCGATGGCCGGACCCCGGGTCGACCGGCGGGGGCGTCCGCGACGTGCCAGGCGCTCCACCTCCGTGGCGTCGAACGTGCTCGTTCGGCCATCCGCCGCCTGCCAGCTCCGGAGGTGGCCACGGCTCACGTAGGCGTACACCGTCTCGACCTTCACCCCGAGCCGCGACGCCACCTCGAGCGCGCTCAGCCGGGACGCCGGTGCCGACTCGTCGTGGGCCACGGGTGGATGATAATCAACGTTGACGATCCCTCGCCGTCGGCCCACCCTGGGGGATGTGACATCCCCCGACACGTCGATCCATCCGCCCCGTGGCCTGAAGGGCGTCGTCGTCACCGACACCGAGGTCGGCGACGTCCGAGGCGACGAGGGCTACTACCACTACCGCCAGCACTCGGCGACGGAGCTGGCCCGCACCCGACCCCTCGAGGACGTCTGGCAGCTGATGCTCGACGGGCGGCTCCCCACGACCGTCGACGAGCGGGCGGCGTTCGCCGCCGAGGTCCGCCCGCTCCGGGAGCTCCCCGACACGGTGGCCGCGGCGCTGCCCCTCCTCACCACGGCGTCGCCCCTCGACGGCCTGCGCACCGCGCTGTCGCTCACCGGCGCGACCCTGGGGCTGCGACCGCTCCTCGACGCCGACCCGACCTCGCGTCGAGCGGATGCACTGCGCATCACGGCCGTGACCCCCACGCTGCTCGCCGCCCTCGACCGCCTCGGACGAGGCCTCACACCGATCGCCCCGCGGGCCGACCTGGGTGCCGGCGCGAACCTGCTCTGGATGCTCACGGGCACCGAGCCGCTGGACGCCCACGCAGCGGCCGTCGAGACGTACCTCATCACGACGATCGACCACGGGTTCAACGCCTCCACCTTCACCGCCCGGGTGGTGGCCTCCACCGGTGCGGACCTGGCGGCGTGCATCGTCGCCGCCGTGGGGGCCCTGTCCGGGCCCCTCCACGGGGGTGCTCCGAGCCGGGCGCTCGACCTGCTCGACGAGATCGGCAGCCCCGACCGCATCGACGCAGTGGTCGGCTCCATCCTCGGGCGAGGGGAGCGGCTGATGGGCTTCGGGCACGCCGTCTACCGGACGGACGACCCGCGGTCGGTCCTGCTCCGCGAGGTGGCGCGCAGGCTGGCGGCGGCCTCGCCCGACGCCAGCGACCGGGTGGCCTTCGCCGAACAGGTCGAGCGTCGCGTCGTCGAGCTCCTGGCCCTGCACCGGCCCGGCCGCGAGCTCCGCACCAACGTCGAGTTCTACGCGGGCGTCGTGATGGACCTGTGCGGGATCCCCCGTGACATGTTCACCCCCACGTTCGCGTCGAGCCGGGTGATCGGGTGGTGCGCCAACGTGCTGGAGCAGGCGGCCGACCCCAAGATCATCCGCCCCAGCGCTCGCTACGTGGGCCCGCCCCTCGCCCCGGTCCCCGAGCTCGCCTCCCCGATGTCCTGACCCCCACCCGTTCTGTTCCAGGGAGAGCATCGCCGGCGATGCTCTGGCTGGAACAGAACGGGCGTCACTCGGCGCGGAGGATCTCCGCGGGGTGGCGGGCGATGGCGCGCTGCGCCGGCCAGGTCGCGATGAGGGCGCCGAGGCCGACCACGATGGGCGTCAGGAGCAGTGCGACGGTGAACGGCCACGAGACCACCGGCGTCAGGCTGAGGGTGTCGGAGACCTGCGCCCAGATCGCCGAGCCGGCGACGAGCCCCAGGGGCAGGCCGACCGCGACGGCGACCAGCCCCATCGTCGCCGCCATCGCCGCCATCGTCGCCCGCACCTGCGACCTCGTGAACCCGAGGCTGCGGACGATGCCGAGGACGTGGCGGTGCCGCCGGCCGGCCATCAGGAGCCCGTTGCCGAGCGCGGCCACGATCAGCGCAGCGAAGAACCACTGCAGGATGCGCGGGACGGCGCCCACGTCCGCGAGGTTTCGCAGCTCGCTCGGCGGCGTGGTCAGGCTCTCGTCCATCACCCCCCAGGGGTAGCGACCGTCCAGCTCCGCGGTCTTCTCGGCCGCGTCGACTCCGGGCGCGTAGCGAGCGATGAGGAGTGGGAACGCCGCATCCAGCCCCTGCGCCTCGAGGGTCTCTCGCTGCACGAGGACGCCGCCCCGGTAGTCGGCGGCGACGGTCTGCGGGGCCAGGATGGTGCCGACCAGCGTCAGCTCCTCCCCCGTCTCGCCGACCCGCACGTGGTCGCCGAGGTCGACACCGAGCCGCTTCGCCATGCCGGGGCCGAGCGCCAGCTCGTCATCGCCCTCCGGGAGTCGACCGGTCCGCACGACCGGGCGGATGCTGCCCTTGGCCGGTGTCATCGCGATCGCGCTGACCGGCTGGCCCTCGAGCAGCATCGTGTTGCCCCACTGCTCGGCGACGGCCTCCAGCTCCGGGTCGGCCGCCAGCGCGTCACGCCGCTCGGCGAGCGCCGCGACCGGCACCTCCATCGAGATGTCGAAGTCGAGGCCGTAGATCGCAGGGCTCACGACCAGGTGGTCGACGCTGCGAGCGAAGGTCAGCGACGCCACCAACCCTGCGATGCCCAGCGCGGCGCCCACCATGGCACTCCGGCCCGACACACCTTCACGTCGCCGCCCGCCCTCGACGGCCAGCCGGGCACCCAGCAGCACCGGGGCCGGCGCGACCGCACCCAGGAGCCGCATGGCGCGGGACGGCGGGCGCCGGAGACGCGGCCGTACGGTGCGCAGCTCGACCGAGGCGACCACCGAGAACACCAGGACGGCCATGAGGACGGTCACCGCGCCACCGACGGCGAGCACAGCGACGTTCACCTCGAGGCCGGGTTCGGGCTCGAGGATGGAGGGTCGGCCGAGCGGGAACGCCGGCGAGACGGCGATCCCGACGAGGACCGCGGTCACGCCGGCGACCAGCGCCGAGAGTCCACCGGGCAGCGCCGCCGCCGCGATCCGGTCCCCGCGGGTGAAGCCCATGGCGGCGAGGGTCGCCTCCTCCTCCCCGCTCTGGCTCACGTGCCGGCGGGTGGCCTGGGCGACGGCGATCAGGCCGACGCCCGCGACGATCGCCGCGAGGATCAGGGCCCCGATGCGGAGCACCCGCGTGGGCACCTCGGCCGCCGCCAGCGCCTCGCGGTTCGTTCGGAACGTCACCATGCCCGGCGGGAGCTCCGGCTCGAGGTCGGCGCGCAGCCGATCGAGGCCGGCGGCGCCGTCCCGCATCCGCAGCGCCATGCCCGCCGATGCGTCCACCATGTCACCGTGCGCCTCGTAGAGCGCCGGGGTCCCGATCATGAAGCGATCGGTCGCAGCGAGCGCGATGTCGGCAGGGTCCCTGACGATGCCCACGACCTCGAGGTCCAGGTGCGCACCGTTGGGCTCGACCTCGCTGTCGTCGTTGATGGTCGCCATCTGCTCGGCCGTGTAGACGTCCATCTGGAAGCGTGAGCCCACCTCGAGGCCGGTGTTGCGCGACGTCTGCACGGTGATCGCGATCTCGTCCACCTGGTCGTCCTGGGGCAGGCGACCGTCCTCGAGGATCGGCTGGTAGATGTCGTCGGAGCGGGCGGGGCCGGCGAGGGGGAAGTACCAGTCCTTCGAGTCCGTGGTCCGCCCGATGAACCGGGCGAGCGGCCAGATCACCGCCACGTCGTCGCGTGACTCGACGAGGGATCGGAGCCGGCGCCCCGACCCCTCGTCGATGGAGTTGGAGAACACCCAGGCGTCCGGGGCATCCGTTGCGTCGATGAGGCGCTCGGCCGCCGACTCGGTCCGTCGCAACCCGGCCACCGCGCCGGTGGCGAGCCCACCGACGAGCCCTGCGAGCAGCCCGATCCAGATCAGTCCCGCCCACCGTCGCCGGATCCTCGACGCTGCCACCAACCGGATCCCGTGCACGGCACCATCAGGCCACGGACCGCACCCCCCGAGCAAGGGCGCACACCTCCCGCGACCGAGGGTGCCTGCACCCCCCGAAGGACACAGGTCTGCCATCTCGTGGTCGATCCGCCGGATCCGGATGATCGATCCATGGCATCACGCAACCCGAACCTCATCCGGATGGCCGCCGCCGGCGCCATCACCCTCCCCCTCCTCCTGGGCGCCGCAGCGTGCTCGGACGACAAGGACGACGCTGCGAAGGACGTCGTGACCACGACGGTCCGGGCCGGCGGCGCCAGCACCTCGGCGGATCCGTTCTGCGACCTCGCCGTCGAGGCCGACGGCGCCGTCAACGCCGCCCGGGGCGGAGAGGAGCCCGACCCGGCCGCCGTCGAGAACGCCAAGAAGGCGATCGAGGCGGCCCAGAAGGCTGCCCCGTCCGACATCGCCGACGCCGTCGGCACCGTGGCGTCCGAGACGCTCGCCGGGTTCGAGAACCCCGAGGGTGGTCCGAGCGAGACCTTCGAGACCTCGTACGGCTCGATGATCCAGTGGGTCCGCAGCAACTGCGGCTTCGAGCGCCTGGACGTGACCGGGATGGACTACCACTTCGCCGGCATCCCCGAGGAGCTGGACGCCGGCAAGGCGACCGTGAAGTTCGCCAACGAGGGCACCGAGATGCACGAGATGCTGTTCTTCCGGATCGCCGACGACGTGACCGCGTCGATCGACGAGCTCCTCGCCCTCCCCGAGGAGGAGTCGATGTCCAAGGTCGAGATGCGGGGCGCGGTCTTCGCCATGCCGGGCGCCGAGGCCTGGTCGACGCTCGACCTGGAGGCTGGTCGCTACGCCGTCCTGTGCTTCATCCCCGTGGGCACCACGCCCGAGGCCGCTGCGGAGATGGAGGCCACCGGCGCCCAGCCCGACGGTCCCCCGCACTTCTCCCAGGGCATGGTGCACGAGCTCACCGTGAGCTGAACCGCTCCCCTCATCGGGCCCCGGCCCGACACGGAATCGGCCCGTGGGCCCGGCAGATACTGTCGGGCCCATGGGCCTTCGTGTCGTGGTCGCCGAGGATTCGCTGCTCGTGAGGGAGGGCGTGATGCGCATGCTCGACGCCGACGACGGCGTGGAGGTGGTGGCCTCGGTGGCGGACCTGGACCAGCTCCTCGAAGCCGTCGCCTCGACCGAGCCGGACGTCGTGGTCACGGACATCCGGATGCCCCCGACGAACACCGACGAGGGCATCCGCGCCGCCGGCGAGCTGCGCACCAGCCACCCCTCCGTCGGTGTGGTGGTCCTCTCGCAGTACGCGGAGCCCGCGTACTGCCTCCAGCTCCTCGAAGGCGGGTCGGCCTCACGCTCGTACCTCCTGAAGGAGAGCCTCGGCGAGCCCGGCCAGCTGCTGGCGGCCATCGAGGAGGTCGCCCGCGGCGGCTCGCTCATCGACCCGAAGGTCGTCGAGTCGCTCGTGACCAGCCGCTCCAGCGCCCCGTCGTCACCGCTCGACCGGCTGTCCCCCCGGGAGCGCGAGGTCCTCGCCGAGATCGCCCAGGGCAAGAACAACGCAGCGGTCGCCTCGGCGCTCTACCTCTCGCAGCGCGCCGTCGAGAAGCACATCAACTCGCTGTTCTCGAAGCTCGACCTGGCCGAGGAGCCCGACGTGCACCGGCGGGTGAAGGCCGTGCTCCTGTACCTCTCGGCCTGACGGGGCGGCGAGCCGCACCGCCGTTCTTTTTAGAGTGGGGGGGGCGCGCGGG
>JAEZFI010000186.1 GCA_023437745.1 Actinomycetes bacterium | reverse complement strand
GGGCGTGACGCCCGCGTCACGTCCTACGCGACAGAACGGGATGCGGTGGGGGTCAGACAGCTCGGGTCCGACAGCTTTGGTCAGACCGTGCGGGCCAGCTGCGCCTGCACGTCGGCGGTGGCCCGGGCGGTGGCACCGATGCGGCGGTCCTCCCAGCGGCCGAGCCACTGGAGCGCCTTCACCGACACCAGCCAGGCGAGCCCCAGCCACGTGTTGGGCCGGACCCTCGGGTCGACCGAGCGGCTGTCACCGTCCAGGCGACCCTCGCTCGCCAGCGAGTCGTCGGAGCGCTGGAAGAGCGCGCTGTGGATCGGCTGCCAGCGGTCCCCCAGACGTCGCAGCTCGGTGGAGCCCGTCCGCTCCACCGCCAGGTCGATGACACGCTGCCAGGTGTCGGCGGCGCCGGACGACCGGGCCGTCGGCCCGAGCCGGTAGTAGTAGCTGCCCGCGGCCACCCGCACGGCACGGGGATCGGGGGTGGCGAACAGCAGCGTGAGGTAGAAGGCGAGGTCCTCGCCGATCGCCAGGTCCTCGGGGAACGTCGCGCCGACCTCGCGGACGAAGGCCCGGTCGGCCATGAGGTCCATGTGCCCGAACCGGTCGCTGAAGTGCCGGGACCGATCGACCCGATGCGCGCCACCCAGGCGCCAGGTGTGGCGGCCGGGGAACCGGTGCTGCATCGCCACCTTCCCCTGCCCGTCGACGGTGAAGCCCCACCGGTCGTCGAAGACGAGCCGGCAGCCGGGCTCGGCGGCCGCCGCCTCCACGAACCGCTCGAACCGGTCGCGTGCGAGCAGGTCGTCGGCGTCCACGACCGCCACCCACCGCCCGGTGGCACGGGCGAGGCCTTCGTTGCGGGCTGCCGAGCGACCACGGTTGCCCCCGTAGGACACCGGCACCACCCGGGGGTCCGACGCCGCCGCCCGGGCGATGACGTCCGCCGTGCCGTCGGTCGAGCCGTCGTCGACGACCAGCACCTCGAGGTGCCGGTAGGTCTGGTCGAGGATCGATGCCAGCGTCGCCCCGAGGGTGTCGGCAGCGTTGTACGCGGCGACCACGACGGAGATCGTGTCGGGCGGCGCAGGGTCCATGCGCTCGAACGGTGCGGTCATCGAGTCGGCCCTCAGCCGTCGAGCTCGGGGGTGAAGAGCGCCTCGAGGTGCTCCTTCTGCACCTTGCCCGTCCCGCCGCGGGGCAGGTCCGCGACCACGACGATGTGGCGCGGGACCTTGTACCGGCTCAGCCGCTCGGTCGCGAACTCGAGCACGTCGTCGGCCGATGCGGTCGAGCCCGGCCGCAGGCGGATCGCCGCCGCGGGCACCTCGCCCAGCACCTCGTCCGGCACGCCCACCACGCTGGCCTCGAGGACGTCGGGGTGCTCCTCGAGCGTCGCCTCGATCTCCAGTGGGTAGACCGAGTAACCGCCCGACTTGATCACGTGCTTGCGCCGCCCGTGGAAGACGATCGTCCCCAACGGCCCGCGGCGCACGAGGTCCCCCGTGCGGAGCCATCCGTCCTCGGTCACGGTCTCGGAGGTGGCCTCCGGTGACCGCCAGTACTCGCGAAGCACGCCGGGGCCCTTCACGAGGAGCTCGCCCACCGAGCCGAGGCCGACCGCTCGCCCGGCCTCGTCGACCACGCGGAACCTGTAGCCCGGCAGCCGCATCCCGACGGACGAGCCGAACCGTGCGGGGACCATCGGCGGCGACACGCGGGCTGCGACGCCGCCACCCACCTCGACCATCCCGTACCCCTCCACGAACGCCGCCTCGCCGACGGGGCCGATCACGGGCAGCTCCGCGCTCGACCCGAAGCGCTTGAACGCGGCGACCAGGTCCGGCGAGATCACGTCGGCCCCTGAGGCCCACACCCGGACGGACCGCAGGTCGCGCTCGGCCGCGCCCGCCTCCAGGAGCCGCCGGTACATGGCCGGCACGCCGATGAAGCCCGAGCAGCGGCGGGCCTCGATCACCTCGAGCACCTCGACGGGCTGGAACTGCTCGAGGCAGTAGCAGTGGATGCCGGCGATGGCCAGGCCCAGGTAGCTGGCGAACCCCATGATGTGCGCGACCGGCAGCCCCGCCACGACCTCGTCGTCGCGGAGGCCGGACGGCCACAGCGCCGCAGCGGACGCCGCACCGGTGAGCGACCGATGGGTGAGCGCTGCGCCCTTCGGGGAGCCGGTCGTGCCCGACGTGTAGAAGAGGGCGGCGACGTCGGAGGGTTCCGCGGCGGCCGGCTCGATGACCGGCGCAGTCCCCCGCAGCTGGCGGCTGGACCGCAGCACCAGGTGCGCGCCGGCGTCGAGGGTCACGTGCTCGATCTCCGCCGGGCGCATCTGGTCGTTGACCGGGGCCGGCAGCCCGCCGGCGCGTGCGACCGCGAGGCACATCAGGAACTGGTCGTACCCGTTCGGCATCGCCACCACGACGGGCTCGCCGGGCTCGATGCGGGGCGCGACCGCGTCGGACCAACGGGCGACGAGCTCGGCCGCCGCCCGGTAGGTCAGGACCCGCCCGGAGCGGTGCTCGGACACCAGGACGCGGTCGCCGTGGATGGCGGCGAGGCGGTCCATGAGGGAGCCCAACGGGACGCGCTTGCGCAGGGCCAGGTCGAGGCGATCACGAATCGGTCCGATCACTGTCAGATCTTCTCCAGGGGTGCCCACGCGAGGAGCAGCACCTTCTCGGCGCCGATGTCGGGGAATCGGACGGTGGCCTCGGTCTTGTCACCGGCGCCCCGCAGGTCGAGGATCACCCCGTCGCCGAACTTCGGGTGACGGACGCCGTCGCCCGTCCTGAGCCCGAGCTGGTCGGCGCCGGATCCACGTGACACCGGTGCAGGGTCCTGAGGGCGACGCTCGGTGGCCGAGCCGAAGCCCCCGCCGGAACCGCCACGCTGGCCGGAGCCACCCCACGACCCACCGCCGCCCCAGGTCGACCCTTCGCCGTAGGAGCCGCGCTTGCGGCGACGGCCCGCGCCCTGCTCCTGGATCAGCTCGGCGGGGATCTCCTCGAGGAACCGCGACGGCGGGTTGTACTGCGTCGACCCGAACAGCATCCGGCTCCAGGCGCACGACACGTAGAGCCGCTCCCTCGCCCGGGTGATGCCCACGTAGGCGAGGCGGCGCTCCTCTTCGATCTCGTCGGGCTCGCCGATGGTCCGCATGTGCGGGAAGAGGCCCTCCTCCATGCCGACCAGGAACACCACGGGGTACTCGAGCCCCTTGGCGGCGTGCAGCGTCATGAGCACGGCCGCCGAGTCGTCGTCGGAGTCCAGGTGGTCGGTGTCGGCGACGAGGCCGACCTGCTCGAGGAACTCCTCCACCGTCTCGAACTCGCGAGCGACGCCGACCAGCTCCTGGAGGTTCTCGATCCGTCCCTCCGCCTCGATGCTGCGCTCGGCCTCGAGCTCGGCGATGTACCCGGAGCCCTCGAGGACCTTCTCGAGGAGCGGGGCCGGCCCCTTCGACACCTCCAGGGCGAGGGCGTCGAGCAGCGAGCAGAACTCCTCGATGCCGCGCACCGCCCGTCCGGACACCCCCGCCTCGGTCTGCCGGTGCAGCGCGGCGGTGAACGAGATCCCCTGGCCGCGGGCGAAGGCGTCGAGGCGGCCGATCGACGAGTCGCCGACGCCCCGCTTGGGCGTGTTCAGCACGCGCTTCACGCTGACCTCGTCGTCGGGGTTCATCACCGCCTTCACGTAGGCCAGCGCGTCCTTGATCTCTCGCCGGTCGTAGAAGCGCGTGCCACCGATCACGCGGTACGGGATCCCCGTCCGCATGAACTGGTCCTCCATGACCCGCGACATGGCGTTGGTCCGGTAGAAGACGGCGATGTCGCCCCAGCGGTAGTCACCGGCATCGTGCAGCCGGGCCGCCTCGTGCGCCACCCACTGCGACTCGTCGGACTCGTCCTCGGCGTTGAAGCGCACGATCTTGGTGCCGGCGCCCTGCTCGGTCCACAAGTCCTTCGGCTTGCGCGACACGTTCTGGGCGATGACGGCGTTGGCGGCGTCGAGGATGGTCTGGGTGGAGCGGTAGTTCTGCTCCAGCAGGATGACCGTGGCGTCGGGGAACGCCGTCTCGAAGTCCAGGATGTTCGAGAGGTCTGCACCGCGGAAGCGGTAGATCGACTGATCCCCGTCGCCGACCACGCACACGTTGCGGTGGGAGGCGGCGAGCATGGTGATCAGCTCGTTCTGGACGGCGTTCGTGTCCTGGTACTCGTCCACGAGGACGTGGCGGAACCGCTGCTGGTAGGTCTCGAGGATGTCGGGTCGCCGGCGGAACAGCTCCACGGTCTGCATCAGCAGGTCGTCGAAGTCCATGGCGCCCGACGCATGGAGCCGAGCCTGGTACTCGCGGTAGACGTCGGCGATCCGTCGCTCGATGATCACCTGCGCCGCCTCGGTGACGTCCTCGACGCTCTGCCCGCGGTTCTTGGCGGCCGAGATCGCGGCGTGCACCGGGCGCGGCGGCATCTTCTTGGGATCGATGTCGAGGTCGCGGAGCACGTAGCTCACGAGGCGCACCGCGTCGGACTGGTCGTAGATCGAGAACTGCGCCGGGTAGCCGAGCGCCGCCGCCTCGCGCCGGAGGATCCGCACGCACGCCGCGTGGAACGTCGACACCCACATCTTCTGGGCCACCGGCCCGACCAGCGCCGCCACGCGGGACTTCATCTCGTCGGCGGCCTTGTTCGTGAAGGTGATGGCCAGGATCTCGAACGGCGAGATGCCCTGCCGCTGGATCAGGTAGGCGATCCGGTGCGTGAGGACCCTGGTCTTGCCCGACCCGGCCCCTGCGATGATGAGCAGCGGCCCGTCTCCGTGGGTGACCGCATCCGCCTGGGACGGGTTCAGGCCGTCGAGGAGGGGGTCGCCCGGGGTGTCGAACGGGTCGTGATCGGCGTGGGACATGGCCACGCCACGCTACCGCTGCGCTGAGACGGTCCTGTCGGTCCCCACCACACCCGGCCACTCCTCAGGCGACGAGCAGGCGGTCCCGGAAGAACGCGAGCACCTGCGCCAGCGCCTTCGCCGTGGGGTGCTCGGGGTCGTCGGCGACGAGGTCCTCGGTCACCACCGAGTGGGCGAGCCGCCGGATGCCCCAGCGGTTGCCGGGCGACGAGTCGATCTCCACGCCGATGAACGCGTCGCCGAGCTCGCGCCGGAGCGCCTCGAACCGCTCGGCCGGCGCCAGCGGATCGCCCGTGAAGCGCAGGCCCAGGAGGCACTGGCCGTCGGCCGCACGCTCCTTCACCCGTCCGAGGTCGTCGGGCGACAGGTGGAGGTCGGCCTTGTGCCGCTTCGACAGGTTCAGCGGCAGGGACGGCTGCGAGAGCACCGGCGCCAGCATGATCTCGTCGACCATCATCCCGAGGGCGAACCCGCCGGTCCAGCACATGCCGATCGCCCCCACGCCGGGACCGCCGCACTCCTCGTGGGCTCGTCGGGCGAGGCTGCGCAGCCACAGCGACACCGGTGCCGTCGTCCCCCGGGCGAAGGCGGCGAACTCCTTGGACACGCACGCCGGTGCGATCGCCCGGCCGTAGGCGGCGAGCGACGGCTCGGCGCCCGGTCGGCCGAACAGGTGCGGCATCCACACCGAGAAGCCCTGGTCGCGCACGCGCCGGGCGAACGCCGCGACCTTCGGGGTGATGCCCGGCATCTCGGCGAGGACGATGACCGCAGGGCCCTGCCCGGTCCGGTACACGGTGTGACGGAAGCCCTCGGCCTCGTGGGTGGTCGTGGTGAAGTCCGAGAGCGTGTCGACCGGCATCGGCACAGCGTACGGAGCACCCGAGGTTGCAGTCCGGATCACGAGCGCCCGTAGGGTGCGCGCATGACCGAGTCGCTGCCGCGCCACCCGTTCCGCTTCAGCACGCCGGTGTCCGGTTCGCTGGACGCGCGGTCCTTCCGGGACCACGTCCGCCGCATCGAGGACCTGGGCTTCTCCACCGTCACCATCTCGGACCACTTCGACGACCAGCTGGGCCCGATCGCCGCGCTGCAGGCCGCCGCCGACGCCACGACCACCCTGCGCGTCGGCTCACTCGTCTTCTGCAACGACTACCGGCACCCCGTCGTGCTGGCGAAGGAGGCGGCGACGCTCGACCTCCTCAGCGAGGGCAGGTTCGAGCTGGGTCTCGGCGCGGGGTGGATGGAGTCGGACTACGTCCAGGCCGGCCTCCCGTACGACCCGGCGGCCACGCGGGTCGACCGGCTGGACGAGGCGATCGAGGTCCTCCGTCGGCTGTGGGCGCCGGAGCCCGCCACGTTCGAGGGCCAGCACTACCGCGTGGACGAGCTGCGCGGCACCCCCACGCCGCACACGCCCGGCGGGCCGCCGCTGGTGGTGGGCGGCGGCGGTCGGCGGGTCCTCGAGCTCGCGGCGCGACGTGCGGACGTGGTCGGGATCAACCCGAAGCTCGCCGCGGGCCGCATCGACGCGTCGGCGGGTCCCTCCGCCACGCCTGCGGCGACCGACGCCAAGCTCGGGTGGATCCGAGCGGCCGCCGGCTCCCGCTTCGCGTCGCTCGAGCTCCACGTGCGGCTGGAGCTCGCCGTCGTCACCGACGATCCCGAGCCGCTGGTCCAGGCGCTGTCCGGGGGCTTCGGCCTCCGACCCGACGAGGCTCGCGCCACGCCCCACGCCGCGGTCGGCACGATCGACTCGATCTGCGACGCCCTCGTCGAGCGACGCGAGCGGTGGGGCATCAGCTACGTGGGCATCCCCGCGGGGTCGGTCGACGAGATGGCGCCGGTCGTGGCCCGCCTCGCCGGCACCTGAGCGAGGGCCAGGTCGACCCGGCGCGCTACAGGCGGCCGAAGGACACGGGCTTCGAGGAGCTGTAGATCCCCGACACCCGCACCACGTCACCCGTGTGCGGTGCGTGCACCATCTGGCCGTTGCCGATGTAGAGGCCCACGTGGTGCACGGGGCTGCCACCGAAGACGAGGTCGCCCGGCTGCAGCTGCGCCTCGGAGATGCGCTGTGTCATCGCCCGGAGCGAGCGCGAGCTGTGCGGCAGCGACCGTCCGACCTGGGCGTACGCCCACATGATCAGCCCCGAGCAGTCGAACCCGGACGACGGCGACGCGCCGGCCCACCGGTAGGGCACCCCCTGCTGGGTCAGTGCGGCCTGCACTGCGCCGGCTGCACCGGCCGGAAGGGGTCCCGCCGGGGCGAAGTTGACCGGCGAGTCGTCCTGACCGCCGTCACCGCCGCGGGGGAGATCGGACTCCTCGTCGTCGTCCTCGCGGGTGCCACGGTTGCGGGCGGCGGTGGTCGTGCTCGCGTTGCGCGCCCGGGCAGCGCGGTCTGCCTCCTCGGCCACCGCGGCCTGCCGGTCCTGCTCCGCCTTCGCCTGGCGCTGCGCCTCCGCGACGCGGGCCGCCTCGAGACGCTCGGCCTCGGCCTGCACCGCGTCGGCCAGCTCGCCCTGCACCGAGGCGCCGAGCCGCTCCTGCTCGGCGATCGACGCCTCCAGCGAACGTCGCGTGGACGCCTGCTGCGCGGCGATCCGCTCGAGCTCGGCCTTGCCGGCCTCGAGCTCCTTCTCGCGGTCCGCCAGGTCCTGCTGGGCGGCGAGCACGTCGTCGATCACCTGCTGCCGGTCGCCCTGCACCGACTGGAGGAACGCCCGCCGGCGGCTGGCGTCGGCGGTGTCGGTGGAGGGAAGGAGGACCGGGTCGATCGCACCGCCGCCGAGGTAGGCCTGGATCGCGTAGGACTTCGCCTGGGACTGGTTGGACCCGAGCGCCGTGCGGGCCTCGTCGACCGCAGCCTGGTTCTCGGCGATGCGGGCGTTCAGGTCGCTCATCCGCTGCTGGGTGTCGAGGAAGTCCTCGTTGAGCGAGTCCTGCTGCTGGCGGAGCCGCTCGAGGTCGGCGGCGATCCGCTCGGCGCGGGCACGGAGGTCCCCCACGCTCTGCGCGGGCGTGGCGCTCACGAGCTGAGGGCTGAGGGTGGCGGCGAGGACGGCGACGAGCGCGAGCGTCCAACGGATGGCAGCAGGGCGGCGCATGACGGGAGCCATGGTGGCAGACCCGCCGGGAACATTACAAACGCGTGACAACCATGACATTTACCACGCTCAGTGAGCGTCGTTGTCGTCGGAACGGGCACGGACCGGCCGCGTCACTCCCATTCGATCGTGCCGGGGGGCTTCGACGTGATGTCGTAGGCCACCCGGTTCACGCCGGGGACCTCGCCGATGATCCGGCTGGCCATCGACTCGAGGACCTCGTACGGGAGGCGCGCCCAGTCGGCGGTCATCGCGTCGTCCGACGTGACCGCCCGGATGATGATCGGGTAGCCGTAGGTGCGCTCGTCGCCCATCACGCCGACCGACCGGATGTCGGGGAGCACCGCGAACGACTGCCAGATCGCACGCTCGAGCCCGGCCGAGCGCAGCTCCTCACGGACGATGGCGTCGGCCTCCTGCAGCGTCGCGACCTTGTCCGGGGTGACCTCGCCGATGATGCGCACACCGAGGCCGGGACCCGGGAACGGCTGGCGCCACACGATCTCGTCGGGCAGGCCGAGCTGGCTGCCCACCGCCCTGACCTCGTCCTTGAACAGCGACCGCAGCGGCTCCACCAGCTCGAAGGTCATGTCCTCGGGCAGGCCGCCCACGTTGTGGTGGCTCTTGATCTTCGCGGCGTGGCCGGTGCCCGACTCGATGACGTCGGGGTAGAGCGTGCCCTGCACCAGGAAGCGGGCGTCCTCGATGCCGCCCGACGCGTCCTCGAAGATCCGGATGAACAGCTCCCCGATCGCCTTCCGCTTCGCCTCGGGCTCCGTCACACCCGCCAGGCGCTCGAAGAACCGGTCGGCGGCCCTCACGTGGATCAGCTCGATCCCCTGGTGGCGATGGAACGTCTCGACGACCTGCTCACCCTCGCCCTTGCGCATGAGTCCCGTGTCCACGAACACGCAGGTGAGCTGGTGCCCGATCGCGCGGTGCACCAGCGCGGCTGCCACCGCGGAGTCGACACCGCCCGACAGGCCGCAGATGGCGCGTCCGGAGCCGACCTGCTGGCGGATGGCGTCCACCGTGGTGTCGATGAAGTTCTCCATCGTCCACGACGCGGCGCAGCCGGCGGCGTCCCACAGGAACCGCTGCATGAGCTCCTGGCCGCGAGGGCTGTGGATCACCTCGGGGTGGTACTGGACGCCGTAGAGCCCGCGCTCGACGTCCTCGAACGCAGCCGCCGGGGTCTCCCCCGACGACGCGGTCACCGTGGCGCCCGGCGGCGGCTCGGTGATCGTGTCGAAGTGGCTCATCCAGACCTGCTGGTGGTCCGCGTCGGCGAACAGGGTGCTGGAGGCGTTGACGTCGAGCCCCGTGCGGCCGTACTCGCCTCGGCCGGTCTTGGCCACGGTGCCCCCGAGGTCGCGGGCGATCAGCTGGGCGCCGTAGCAGATGCCGAGGATCGGCACCCCCAGCTCGTACACCTCGGGGTCGATCGACGGTGCCCCGTCCTGGTGGACGGACTTCGGTCCGCCCGAGAAGACGAGCGCCTTCGGCGCCCTCCGCTCGATCTCGGCGGCGGTGATCGTGTGGGGCACGATCTCGGAGTAGACGTGCGCCTCGCGGACGCGCCGGGCGATCAGCTGCGCGTACTGGGCACCGAAGTCGACGACGAGGACCAGCTCGTCCTCGTCCTGTCCGGGTGCGGCGTTCATGAGGTCACCATGAGATCGGCCTTCTGGAGGTCCTTCAACGTCGAGTGCCCCGACACGGCCATCGCCTTGCGGAGACCGCCCACGAGGTTCGTGCGGCCCGTCGCGTCGACCGCGGGCCCGGAGACGACCTGGGCGAGCGGAGCGAGGGGGACGACCGGCGTGCGGTCGCCTCGCGGGAGCGTGGGGTGGGACGCCGCCATGCCCCAGTGCCAGCCCCGCCCGGGCGCCTCGTCCGCCGCAGCCAGGAGGGAACCGAGCATGACGCCGTCGGCCCCGCACACGATGGCCTTGGCGATGTCCCCCGCGCCGGCGAGGCCGCCGTCGGCGATCACGTGGCAGTAGACACCGGTCTCGTCGAGGTGGCGCATGCGGGCCGCCCGGGCGTCGGCGATCGCCGTCGCGCTGGCGCCGGCCAGGCCGAGGACGGAGGACGTGCTCGAGACCTGGCCCGCCGCCGCACCCACGAGCACCCCCGCGGCGCCGGTGCGCATCAGGTGGAGCGCCGCCTGGTAGCTGGAGCAGCCGCCGACGAGC
Organism: Actinomycetes bacterium; assembly: GCA_023437745.1. Lineage (GTDB taxonomy): Bacteria > Actinomycetota > Acidimicrobiia > Acidimicrobiales > Microtrichaceae > JAEZFI01. The sequence goes on along the minus strand of JAEZFI010000186.1, from coordinate 6,096 downwards.
ACCGGGACCTCGAGCTGGCGCACGAACGTCTTCAGGTTCAGCGGGTTGTGGGCCTCGGCGACGTGCTCGGCCGAGACGACGGTGCCGTGGATGACCAGCAGATCCGGCTCGTTCCGTGCGATCAGTCCCGCCATGCCGGTCGCGCCCTGCGGCGTCACCGCCACGACCACCGTGCTCGCGGCGTCACGGAGCTGAGCGATGCGCTCGACGACCAGCTCCTCGCGCACCGGCGCCGAGTAGGCGTCGACGAGGACCGCTCGGGCCTCGTCCTCGTGCGCCGCAGCGATGCGCACGAGGACCGACTCCGGGTCCTCGTGGCGGGTCCACAGGCCTTCCAGGTGGAGCACGCCGGCGCCACCGAGCCGCGACATCTCGATGGCGGTCTCCGGGCTCGTCACCGAGTCCATCGGCGAGGCCAGGATCGGCACCTCGAACACGCAGGCGTCGATCTGCCAGGAGCAGTCCACCTCGGCGGCGTCCCGGGTGCGGCGCGAGGGCACGATGCCGATCTCGTCGAAGCGGTAGCCGCGCCGACCGGCCTTGCCCATGCCGATGTCGATCTCGCCGGTCATCCGTGCTCCTGAAGGGGGGAAAGCGGCGATGCTAGCGGCGGGAGGAACCCGGTCCGTAGACCGGAGGGCTGCAGGAACCGGGCGATTCGTGCGGGTGAATCGACCCGTGGATGCGGCGGGAGCCCCCACCTACGATGTCGGGCAGTGAAGTCGGTCTGAAGTGGCGTTGAAGACCGGGGGCGGATCGTCTGCTGACGACCACCAAGGCGGGTGGCGTGCCCCGAGCGGGAGAGAATCGATGACGGACACCAGCAGGTCCCCGAACACCGACGGGCGCGTGGCCGACGCCCTCGCGGCGGCGGTCCGCGACTACGGGCCCTCCCTCGCAGCGGACCCGCGGCGCGTCCAGGCCGTGATCTCCGACGTCCTGGGCAGCGACGTCGGGACCCAGCGCGCCGAGCTCGACGCCGTGGTGGACGCCGCCCGTCACGACGTGGCCGCCGCGCTGGCGGACCGTCGCCTCGAGCCCGCCGCAGCGATCGCTCGCCTGGAGGCCACCGGCATGGCCTCGGTGTTCGCCCGCACCGCCGTCGACATCTGGCTGGCGGCACTGGGCACGCCGCCCATGCCGACCCCGCCCACGATGCCGGCGCCCGAGCACGTCGACGTCGAGCCCGTGTCGGCGCCCGCCGTCGTGGCCACCCCGCCGACCGTCCTCGGCGTCCCGGCCCCACCGGTGGCCCCACCGATGGCGCCACCGCCCATGCCCGCGTCGCCCACGGTCCTCACCACCCCGACCGCACCCGGACGCCGGTTCAACCCCGCCATCGGCCTCGCCGGGGTCGGTGTCATCGCGCTCGTCGTCGCCCTCGTCGCCGTCCTGGTCACCCGCGGCGGTCCCGACACCCCCGACACCGGCAAGGACCCGAAGGTCACCGAGGCCCCCGAGCTCGCCTTCCCCGCCACCGACACGGACATCGGGAAGGTCACCCGGCTGTGGACCGTCGACGACGGGACGTTCACGGGCAAGGTCGCCGTCGCCAACACCACCGACGCGCCGGTCAGCGGGCGCCACGTCGAGGTCATCCCCAAGTCGCTCGCCACGGACGGCGCCCAGGTCACGTTCGCTCCCGAGGTCGCAGAGGTCATCGCGGCCGACCCCATCGTCGCCTGGGCGGTCACGGACCTCGGACCCGGCGAGAAGGTCACCTTCACCTACACCATCGACGTCCCCGAGGATGCCGGCGCCGACGACCTCGCCACGTGGAAGGCCGACTACGAGGCGGCGCTCGCCGACTACCTGGCCAAGGTCGGGGCCACGCCGCCGTCCCTCACCGTGTCGAGCCCCGCCGACGGCGCCACCCACGACGGCGCCGACGTCAACGTCGTCGGCACCACCGACCCTGGCGCCACCATCACGGTCGACGGCGTCCCGACACCGGTGAACCCGGACGGCACGTGGATCCACCACAAGGAAGGGCTCACCCCCGGAGCGAACCAGATCGTCGTCGTCGCCACGGGCACCAACGGCGCCACCACCCCGACGACGGTCAACCTCTCGTACCTCCCACCTGTCACGCCGCCACCGACGACCACCCCGGTCGTCACGCCGCCCGTCCGCCCGCCGACCGGCAGTCCCTCCACCACCGTGAAGCCCACCACGCCGACCGCCCCGCGGCCGACGCAGCCACCCGCCACCCCTGCGCCGACCACCGCGCCCCCCACGACCTCCCCGCCCACGACGACGCCGCGCAGGACTCCGACGGCGGCCACCGGCACGGCCTACGGGGTGTTCGGCTACTTCGGTCCGAGCGGCTACGGCGGCACCGTGGACCTCCGCCAGAACGCCGGGGGCGACTACACGAACCTCCGCCTGGTCGCCACCACCTCGGCGAACGGCCACGTGAACCTGACCATCAACAGCAACGGCGTCGTCACCATCTACCCCCATCACAACGGGTACTTCGTCGACTCGTTCAGCTACGAGGTCGTGGACGGCGTGACCGGGCGGGTCGCTCGGGGCACCATCACCTTCGACGTGAGCTGCAACACCGGCTACGGCGCGTGCTACTGAGGCCGACGCCATGACACAGGGGCTCCTCCTCCGTGTCACCGCGGGGCCGGGCACCGGCACGATGGCGTCGGCGGACGCGGCGCTCGTCGTCGGCCGGGAGGGCGACCTGCGGGTCGACGACCCCACGGTGAGCCGGCGTCACGTGTCGGTCGCGCCGGACGGCGCCGGCGGGCTCGTCGTGCAGGATGCCGGCTCGTCCAACGGCTTCAGCATCAACGGCGTTGCGGTCGGCAGCGGGGCGCTGCTCCGACCCGGCGACGTGCTGGGGATCGGGCGCACCGAGCTCACCTGCCTCCGGCTCATCCGCCACCACGAGGGTCCCGCCGGCCCGCACCTGCTGATCGACGACGGGAGCGGACGTGTGCGGGCGATGCCCTTGGCGCCGTGCACCACGGTCGGACGTGACCCCTCCTCGGACCTGGTGATCGACCACCCCGACGTCTCCCGCAAGCACCTCACGCTCCACGTCGATGCCGACGGTGCAACCCTCGAGGACCACTCGTCCAACGGGACGACGGTCTCGGGTGCCCGGGCGCGCGGCGTCACCCGCCTCGCCGACGGCGACGTGATCCGAGCCGGTCCGGCCCCCACCAGCCTCACCCTCCACCTCCGACCCGGCACCGCCGGCGCGGTCACCGTCGACGTCCGTCCCGAGGGCGCCCCTCGGGGCGAGATGACCACGGTCGACGCGGCGCCCACCGCGACGGTCGCGGAGGTGACCCTCGCACTCGCGACCGCGTTCGAGTGCGCACGGCAGGGGATGCTCCTCTACCGGGTCACCGACGGTGTCCTGCTCCACCCCGACGACCCCTGGGCGGCGACCGGGCCGCACCACGGGGACGTGCTCGCCCTGGGCCAGGGGGATGCCAGCGCCTGGACGACGGCAGCCGGCCGCCACTGGCCACGGACCACGGCAGCGCGGCTCAACCAGCTCCCCCGGGGCGTCGTGCCGCCGACCAGGGTGAAGGTCGACGTCCCGCCCCCGCCGGAGAGCCTGTCGTGGAAGGGCCGCGGCATCATGTGGCAGGTCATCGGCGGGATGGGCGTCGTGGTGATGGGCCTCGTGATGGCCATCGTCCGCCCCGAGTTCGCGCTCTTCGGCCTCATGGCCGGCCTCATCGGCCTCGTCGCAGTGGCCGCGTCGATCTTCGGCGAGCAGTCCCGCCGACGGCACCGCGCCCGGGAGCACGAGCATCGCCTCGCCGACCTCGACCGGAGCCTCGCAGCGACCGGGGCCCAGCACGCAGCCCAGCACCGGCTGGTGTCCCCGGACCTGGCGACGCTGGTCGAGTGGGTCCACTCCGGTTCCGAGCGCCTCTGGGAACGACGGCCGACCGATCCGGATGCGCTGCGCCTGCGACTCGGTGACGGCCACCGGCGCCTGGACCTGGAGGTCGAGGACCACCACCGGGGAGTGGGCGCCGCGGTGGGGCAGATCGTCACCCGGCGACAGGTGATCGGCCCGACGCCGGTCCTCGGACCCGGCGTGGCGTCGGGCTCGCTCGGGCTCGTCGGCGATCGGGCCACCTCCACCGACCTGCTCCGACGGATGGTCGTCGAGGCCGCGCTCCTGCACCCGCCCCACCAGCTGCAGGTGTGGGTCCTGGCGGTCGACGACCAGTGGCAGTGGTGTCGCTGGCTCCCGCACACAGGTGACGGCGGGGGACGGGTGTCGGCGAGCGCCGCGGGCGCGGCGCGCCTGGCCGAGACGCTCGCCGAGGAGCTCGCGGCCACGTCCGTCCAGCCCGGCGAGGTGCCCGCGCTGCTGCACCTCGTGGTCGTGCCGTCGACGTGGGACCGCGGGGTGGTCCAGGGTCTCGTCGGTCACCTCGCCCGCCGGGGCGTCGCGCTCGTCGCCGCGCCCGAGCAGCGCTCGCTGCCCAACGGCCTGGTCACCGTGATCGAGGCGGACGCCGGCGGGTTGGGCGCGGCCGTCGGGGACTACCCGGACGCACCCGTCGGGCGGTTCGCGCTCGAGCGCCTCCCGGAGCTGGACGCCGAGCGCACGGCGCTCGCGCTCGCGCAGCTCGCCGCGGGGAGCGGGTCGGGGAACGCCGAGGGCATCACCGAGCTGCTCGGCCTCGGACCCGTGGGGACGCTCGACGTGGCGGCCTCGTGGGCGGCCGAGCGTCGCGACCCGCTCACCGTGGCGATCGGGGCGGACGCCTCGGGCGAACCGGTCACCGTCGGCTTCCGGCGGGACGGGCCCCACGGGATGATCGCCGGCACCACGGGCTCGGGGAAGAGCGAGCTGCTGCAGACGCTGCTCGGCGCGCTCGCGTTGACCCACCGGCCGGATCGACTCGCGATGTTCCTCATCGACTACAAGGGCGGCGCCACGTTCGCGCCACTCGCCACGCTCCCCCACGTCGTCGGGACGGTCACCGACCTCGAGAACGACTCGGCGCTCGCGACACGTGCGTTCACCGCGCTCGACGCCGAGATCATGCGCCGCAAGCGCACCCTCGACGACGCAGGCGTCCCGAACATCATCGACTACGAGCGGCTCGACGATCCGTCGCTGCCACCCATGCCGAACCTCCTCGTCGTGATCGACGAGTTCGCGCTGATGGTCAAGAGCCAGCCGGAGCTGAAGGAGCGGCTGGACACCGTCGCCACCCAGGGCCGTAGCCTCGGTGTCCACCTCCTGCTGGCGACGCAGAGCCCCACCGGGGTCATCACGCACGCCGTCCGCACCAACACCAACCTCTGGATCTCGCTGCGGGTGGTGACGGACAGCGAGTCCCTCGAGCTCCTCGGCGCCCGCGACGCCGCGCGGATCCCGGACGGCTCACCCGGCCGGGGCTTCATCCGCCTCGGCGCCGGCGACCACCTCCGCGGGTTCCAGGCCGCCCGCATCGCGCGGCCGGTGACGAGCGACGACGAGCGGGTGCGGGTGACCCGTTCGCACACCACCACGAGCGCCGTCGCGCGGTCGGGCGGGAGGACCGAGCTCGACGTCGCCGTCGAGCGGATCGCCTCCGCGTGGGCGGCGACGGGCCGACCCGCCCCGTCACCGCTCTGGCTGCCGCCGCTCCCCACCGAGCTCCCGGCCGACAGGCTGCCGGTCGAGCTGCCCCTCGACCGACTCGTCGCCGCCGTCGGCCTCGCGGACCATCCGGCCGAGCAGCGACAGGCCCCGCACCTCGTCGACCTCACGGCGTCCGGCCACCTCGCGGTCGCGGGCGTGCTGGGGTCCGGGAAGACCACGACGCTGCTCCAGGTGGCGACGGACCTGGCGGGCCGGCACTCGCCCGACGATCTCCACCTGTACGCCGTCGACGCCGGCACCGGCAGCCTCGGCCCGCTCGCCGAGCTGCCCCACTGCGGCGCCACGGTCGGTTCACACGACGTCGAGCGCCTGAGCCGCCTCCTCGACCGCCTCGGCCGTCTCGTGGACGAGCGGCGCGACGCCCTCGCGGCGGCTGGTGTCGGCGACTTCACCCGGTGGCGCGCGGCAGGTGCCACCGAGCCGTGGGTGGTGCTGCTGATCGACGACCTCCCTGCACT
>JAEZFI010000182.1 GCA_023437745.1 Actinomycetes bacterium | reverse complement strand
CCACTGCTCGTCGACCTGGCGGCTTTGGTGGGGCAGCGCGGGGCGGACGAGGTGGGCGTCGAGCGCTGCGCCGGCCTGGGCGACGACGGCCACGATCCCGCCGACCCAGGCGGCATCCGGGCCGAGCGATCCGACCAGCACGGCCCCGAGCGCGCCCAGGGCGCCCAGCGCGGCCCCACCGAGGAGCGCGCCCGCGAGGAACCACGTCCCGGTCACCGCGTGGCGGTGGCCCCGCCCCCGCTCGGTCAGCGGGGTGATGGTCGACAGCATCGACCAGCCGCACGGCGACCACGTCGAGCGGACGGCGGCGATCGCCGCCACGCCGATGCCGAGCACCAGGAGGGTCGTCGTGGACACGTGGGATCACGTCCTCTCGTCGGGGGTCGGCCACACCCGGGGCGGTCGTGCGGTCGGCCGCCATGCTACGAACGATCCGCTGCCAGGATGCGTACCCCCTCTGGGCAAGACTGCGAACCGTGCTGATCCCGAAGCGGTTCTGGGCTGCGATCGAGGCGGGCGAGGTCACCGTCGCCTATCGCCGCTGGCGGCGCCCGACCGTCCGCGCCGGCGGGACGCTGCGCTCGCCCGTCGGGATGCTGCAGATCGACGAGGTCGCCGAGATCGACGACTCGGAGCTCACCCCCGCCGTCGCCCACGAGGCTGGCTACACGGACCTGGCCGACCTCCTCGCCTCGCTCGGTGACCGTCCCGACGCCCGCCTCCACCGGATCCGGTTCCACCGTGGTGGCGAGGACCCGCGCACGGCGCTGGCCGGCCGGACCGACCTCGAACCCGACGAGGCCGCCGCGGTCGCTGCGAAGCTCCGGCGGATGGACGACCGCTCCCACGTCGGACCGTGGACGCAGGACACACTCGAGGCCATCGCCGCCTCGCCCGGCGTCCGTGCCCGCGAGCTCGCGGCCGGCCTGGGTCGCGAGCGCGACGACTTCAAGAAGGACGTCCGTCGGCTCAAGGCCCTGGGGCTCACCGAGAGCCTCACGGTGGGCTATCGGCTGTCGCCGAGGGGCGAGGCCGTGCTCGCCGGCCTTCGCCGGCCCGACCGCTGACGAACGGAGACGCCGGTTCGTGGTCGATCAGGACTACAGTTCCCGGAGCGGCATCTCGCCGCGTGACGATCGGTGGATGGTTCATCCCCCCACCGCACTTCTCGGTTCTTCCTCGCGATGCTCGAGTGGTGTGTCATCGAGCATCGCCGGCCCCCAGGTCGGCGTTGAAGTAAAGGAAACAGCAATGCCCCAGGGAACCGTCAAGTTCTTCAACTCCGAGAAGGGATACGGGTTCATCTCCCGTTCCGACGGGGACGACGTCTTCGTCCACTTCTCCAACATCGAAGGCTCCGGCTACAAGACCCTCGACGAGGGTCAGGCAGTCGAGTTCGAGGTCGGCGAGGGCCGCAAGGGCCCCGAGGCGCTGAACGTCAAGCGCATCTGAGTCGAACCTCGTCCGCCTGAGGACGGTTGCAGCTCCCCGGCACCTCGGTGCCGGGGAGCTGTCGCGTCCGGGCCCGGTGCGGCTCCCGCCCAGCGGTTCCTCGCCGGAGAGGGGTTCAAACCCGGGCGCGGCCCGCCGATGGGAACGGGTGGATCCCGTGATCACCCCCGAGAGCGCCGAGCGCATCCTCGACCGGTCGGTCGACATGATCGCCGTGCTCGACCACACGGGCCGCTACCTCTACGTGTCCCCGGCGGTGGAGCGGTTGCTCGGCTACCGGGCTGCCGAGCTGATCGGCCGTCACTGCGCCGAGCTCATCCACCCCGACGACGTCGAGAACCTCTCCCGTGACCACTTCGGCGGGCTCGGGATCGACGTGACGAGGGAGGTCGAGTACCGCGTCCGCCGGGCCGACGGCACCTACACGTGGTTCGAGACGACCTCGCAGACGCTCGTCGACGACGGCGAGCGCCCCACCCGCATCCATTCGGTGTCGAGGGACATCTCGGCCCGGAAGGTCGCCGAGGCGCGCTTCGAGCTGGCGCTGCTCCACGCCCCGATCGGCATCGCGCTGGTGGACCTCGACGGCGCCTTCCTCCACACGAACCCGGCGTTCTGCGACCTGATGGGTCGCTCGGCCGAGGAGCTCTCCCAGGTGGGCTTCCAGGTCGTCACCCACCCCGACGACCTCGACCGCGATCTCGAACTGGTCGGCGAGTGCATCGCCGGTCGCCGCGACGGCTACCAGATGGACAAGCGCTACCGGCGTCCCGACGGCTCCGAGATGTGGGGGCACCTGGCGGTCGTGCTGCTCCGGGATCCGAACGGCAGTCCCATGTACTTCATCTCCCAGGTCCAGGACATCACGGAGCGCAAGCGGCACGAGGCCCGCCTGCTCCACGACGCCCGCCACGACGCCCTCACCGGCCTGGTGAACCGCGCCTCGGGACTCGCGTCGATCACCGAGGCCATCGCCCGGGCCGACCGGTCCGGTCGTGGCTTCGCCCTGCTGTTCTGCGACCTCGACGGCTTCAAGGCCATCAACGACGATCTCGGCCACGCGGCGGGCGACCGCCTGCTGGTGGTGGTCGCCGACCGCCTGGGCAGCGCCGTCCGTCCCGGTGACGTCGTGGTCCGCTGGGGTGGCGACGAGTTCGTCGTGATCTGCGACGGCCTGGAGGACGAGTCAGGCGCCGCCGGGGTGACCGCCCGCCTCCAGGAGGCCGTCGACGCACCCGTCTGGCACGGTACGGGGCCCCTCACCGTCTCGGTGACCACTGGGGTCTCCCACTACGTGCCGGGGTCGGGTGAGGCCGCTGCGGAGCTGGTCGACCGGGCAGACCAGGCGATGTACGCCCTGAAGCCCCTTCGCAGCTAGCGCCGGCGACGCCTTCCCGTTCTGTCGCGTGGGGCGTGACGAGGGCGTCACGCCC
>JAEZFI010000180.1 GCA_023437745.1 Actinomycetes bacterium | reverse complement strand
CGACTGAACCGCGCCGGGCGCGGTTCCGTCGACCCGGTTCGGGCGTCAGCCCTCGACGGTCGACACGACGACCCGGTGCAGCTCCCGGCGCACCGTGTCGACCTCGGCGCCCGCTCGCACCTGCTCTGCGGACGAGCGCAGGACGGCGGCGATGAGCATCGTCACGACCTGCACGTCGCGGTCGGGCTGGCCGTCGAAGGCAGCACGGAGGATCGTCGCGAGCGAGCCGTAGAGCTCACGGTGTCCGGCGCCGATCTCGGCCCGGACGTCATCGGGCATGGTCGCCATCTCGGTGGAGGCGAGCAGCATGGCGGCGTGGCTCGGATCGATCAGGTAGCCGAACTGCGCGTCGACCCACCCCACGAGCCGATCGGCGACGGGGGTGTCCGCGTCGGCGATCTCGGCGCACAGCTCCACGAGCGGCTCGATCGTGACGCGGAACCACGCGGCGAGGATGTGCGCCTTGTCGGGGAAGTAGCGGTACAGCGAGTTCCGTGCGAGCCCCACCTCCTTGGCGATGTCACCGAGGCTCACGTTGCCCACGCCGCGCTCGTTGAACAGCCGGATCGCCGCGTCGATGACTGCCGCCTCCTGGCGTGCCACGTGCTCGGGCACGGAGGCTGCGCTGATCTTGGGCATCGCTAGACGCTACTGGCGAGGCTGCGTGGTTCGAGCCGCCCACCGTGGAGGTGGAGGTGCCGGTCGACGCCCGTCAACTGGTCGGGGCTGTGGGTCACGATGAGGGCGGCCATGCCGCGCTGCTTCGCCTGGTCGACGAGCAGGGCCATGACCTCACGACCACGAGCCTCGTCCAGCGACGCCGTGGGCTCGTCGGCGAGGAGGACGGTGGGACCGTTCATGAGGGCCCGGGCGATGCCGACCCGCTGGCGCTCGCCACCCGACAGCTGCGACGGCAGCCGGTCGGCACGGTCGGTCAGACCCACCGCGTCGAGCAGGTCACGCGCTCGCTCCTTGGCTCCTCGGTCGAGCTTGCCGGCGATGTGCGCCACCATCTCGACCTGCTGGACGGCCGTGAGCGACGGGAACAGGTTCGACGACTGGAACACCATCCTGAGGCGCTCGTTGCGGAGCCGTGCGAGGGCCTTGCCCTTCATGTCCGACGTGTCGACGCCGCCGACGCGGACCACGCCGGAGGTCGGCCGGCGGAGCAGGGCACCGACGGCGAGGAGCGTCGACTTCCCGGAACCGGACACGCCCGTGCACATGACGATCTCGCCGGTGCCGACGGTGAGCTCGACGCCGCCGAGGATGGTGAGCGTGTCGCTGCCGTCGGGCACGGACACGACGATCTGCTGGAGCTCGAGTGCGGGGTCGATGGTCACGAGGGCCTCAGTTCTCGACGCTCAGGGCGACGATGGGGTCGACGGAGGTGATGCGGCGCACGGCGACCAGGCTGCCCGCCATGCCGAGCAGGACGAGCGCCACGATCGAGCTGACGACGGGCGAGGCGTGGAGGCTGAACGGCATCTCGTCGGGCACGGTCGCGCCGATGCCGAGCGCCAGGCCCGCACCCACGAGCACGGCGGCGGCGAGCACGATGGCGAGCTGACCGAGCGCGTCGCGCAGCACGTAGCCGTTCGTCGCGCCGAGCGCCTTGAGGAGGCCGATCTGCCGCGTGCGCTGGATCGTCCACACCGTGAAGAACGCTCCGACGATCAGCGCGGAGATCACGAGGAGGAACCCACGGATGAGCGCCATCGTGGCGCTCTCGGCGGAGTAGCCGGGCGATCCGGCGTACGAGGCCACCTTCGTCTCGACCTCGGTGCCGGCGGCCTTGTCGGTCGAGGCGAGGGAGGCGCCGTCGGCCGAGCGGATGGCGACGGCGGAGAACCGCCCCTTGGCGTTCTCCCCGTACACGAGCGACTGCCAGGTGGCGAGCGACGAGAACGCGATGTCCACGTGGCCGTACGACCCGCCCGGCGTGAAGCCCAGCACGCGGACCCGGGCGTCGACCCCCACGATCGTGAGCTCGTCGCCGACCTCGACGCCGTCCGCTCGGAACTCGTCGCTCAGGACCAGCCCCGGGCCGTCGGCGAGGTCGGCCTGCGACACCGAGCCCGGGGCGAGGAAGCTGCCCGGCGCGACGCCGAACATGGCGATGTCCAGCGTCTCGCCGCTGTCGCGCTTGGCGTTGAAGAACGAGACGCCGAGCGGCGACACCTCGACGTCGCCGCCCTCGGCGAGCGCTTCCCACGGCCCGAGGTTCGTGTCGGTGAGCGTCGAGCGGCTGAAGCTGCTCTCTGCGCCGGCCTGGAGGGCGAGGTGGGTCAGGGGCAGCGACCGCAGCCCCGAGATGCCGTCGTCGACCAGCCCGTTGGCGAGGCCCGAGAGCAACGTGGTGAGCAACGAGACGAGCGCGATCACCACGCCGACGAGGACGAACCGCCCCCGGGCGACACGCAGATCCTTCAACGCCAGGAACACCTGCTACCTCGATCCCATAGATGTCGACACCACGTCGCCATGATAGCGACATGGTGTCGTCATGTCCGATCGGGTCTGTGCTCCCCGCCGTTCTGGGTCGACTGGACCGCGCCTGGCGCGGTGCAGTCGCCCCGGTTCGGAGGGGCGGTGCGTTCAGAGCTCCAGCCAGGTCCGCTCGACGCCGAGGACCTCGAGCTCGGGGTTCGACCACACGTGGCGCTCGACCGAGTCGATGATCTCCTCCGCCTTCGACGCGGTCGACGCCACGACGGCGAAGCCGAGCTGCGACCGCTGCCACGTGTCCTGGCCGCCGACCTCCGCCGACGACACACCGAAACGGCTCCGCGAGCTGTCCAGGAGGTGACGAAGGATCTGGCGCTTGTCCTTCAACGACTGCGAGTGCGGGAGGCGGAGGTCCACCTCGAGCGCGAGCACGTACATGCGCGGCGACGCTACGCCGCAGCGGGCCTTCGCCGTCTCACTCCTCGGTGACGCCGGCAAGCTCCACGTCGCGGTGTCGGGCGAGGCGTTCGGCCTGCTCGTCGACGGCAGTGCGGTCCGCCTTGGTGAGCCGGGTCCACGGCTCCAGGCGCACCGTCAACCGCCGCCCCGATGTGCGCGGGCGCCACAGACCCGCCACCTCCCTGTCGCGCAGGATGGCTCCGGCCCGGCCGATCGTCCGCCACAGCTCCTTCCGGCGATCGGGGTCGGGCACCACCAGCTCCCGGTCCCGGCCTTGGAGGTAGGGATCGTGGGACCCGAGGAGGAGCACCGAACGATCCCGACCGCCCCCGCCACCGCCGAGCTCGCCGAGGTCGTCCTCCAGCACGAACCACGGCTCGGACCGACCAGCGGGATCGACACCGGCCACCGCGACTTCGACGGCGTCGGCGGGCCAGTGCGCCTTCACCTCCTTCTGCAACGCATCCACGAACGTGGCGACGTCGCTCATGCGAGCCGGTCCGTAGAAGCGAAGGTGGTTGCGGACCACGTCGAACTGCGGCAGCGCCTCCCCCGCGAGCCGCCCGTACATCGGCGCCCGGAGTCGGGTGACACGCCGCAGCACGGGCGGCGAGGTGCCCGGGTCGAGCGCGAGCCCCGCCTGCAACGCCGACAGCCGGAACGGCTGCTCGTAGATGTGCGTGCTCTTGCACACCGCGCACGGCCGGAGAAACGGCGGGGCGAGCACCTCGGTGAGCCCGCCGGAGACCTCGCCCTTCGTGGCCGATGACGAGGCCAGCGCTCGCATGTGACCGGCGACCGTCCGCAGCGCCTCGAGCGTGGGGATGCCCTCGGCCTTCAGTGGCGCCGCAGCGTCGAAGATCCGCTTCGAGGCATCGGCATCCGACCACGGCGCAGTCGCCACCGCGATCTCGGCGAGGTCGGCCCGCCGGTACGCGTGCGGCGCACCTCGCAGCGTCCAGGCGATCGCCAGCTCTGACGGGTCGGGATCGACGACTCCTCGGAGCGCGATCGCCCACGACGAGCCATCGCTGCCCGTGTCCTGGATGCCGTAGTCGAGCAGCGCCAGGTCCTTGATGCCCGTCGCCGAGGTGCCCGCTGCGAGCTGGTGGCGACTCATCCGCAGCCTCAGCACGTCGTTCCGGTCGACCACCGGCACGTCGTTCCGCGGTCTCATCGTGCCTCCCCCACGTAGACCCAACGGTCATCGACGCGCTCGAAGCGGCTGACCTCGTGCAGCGTCCCGGGCCGGCCGGCGAGCTCGTACGCGGCCTCGAACTCCACCGTGCCGACGTCGTCAGCCTCACCGCCCTCCTCGGTGGCGATCACCCGGAGGCCCGTCCACCGCTGCGCCGGCTCGATCGTGAGGCCGTCCGGCCGCGAGTCCGGATGCCACGAGGCGAGGAGGTACGCCGGCAGTCCCTTGGCGAAAGCCGTGTAGCGCGACCTCATGAGTTGCTCCGCGGTCGACGCGTCGCTGGTGCGCAGATGCAGCGGACGGCAGCACCCGGAGTACGAGGCTCCCGATCCGCACGGACACCGCGCCGCCGCAGCGCGAGCGCTTCCCTTGGCCACGCGCCGATCGTACGGGCGCCGCCCGGACTCAGAGCGGCACGGCGTCCACCCGGTCCAGCTCGATCACCGGCGGCAGCTCCGACGAGCGCTCCGGCAGCTCGACCTCGATCCCCAGCCGAGCGATCCGCCACACCAACGGCGTGCCGTCGGGCCGTCGCACCTCCGTCGCCGACGTGGCGGCGACCCCGGGGATGGTGATCGTCGGTCCGGCGCCGCCGGAGGGAGCGCCGGCGACCGACACCCACACCTTCGTGTCGGCCGCCCAGAACCGCAGGTCCTCCCCCGTCGGTGCCACCGCGGCCGGGCGCACCCACGGCGACGATGTGTGGACCGTCGAGCCCTGCCCGCTCGTCCACTCGCCGAGGTGCGAGAGCAGCGCGAGCTGCTCACCCGGGATCGACGCGTCCTCACCTCTGGGCCCCACGTTGAGGAGCAGGTTGCCGCCCTTCGCCACGATGTCAGCGAACATCCCGACCAGCTCGCCGGGCGTGACGAAGTGCTCCGGATGGGAGGCACGGTTGAACCCGAAGCTGTGGTCCATGCCGCGCACGCACTCCCACGGCTCCGCACGCACGTCGTCGAAGACCACGTACTCCGGGGTGCGGACGTCCCAGTGGGGCGGCTTCGGCGGGATCACCCCACGCGCGGCCCGGGCGCCCCGGGCGCTCAGGTTGTCGAGCAGCCGCCGGACCGGCTCGTACCGCGCCGCGCCCATCGCCGGGGACCACGGCATCCACCGGTCGTTGACCACGCCGTCCGGGACCGCCTGGTAGTAGCGGGCGAAGAGCGGCCAGAGCTCGGTGCCGGTCGACGGCCAGGCGATGTCGTTCCACAGGACGCTGGGCCGGTAGCGCTCGATCAGCTCGCGGACCTGCGCCTCGGCGTAGGCCGGATAGGCGCCCCGTGGCACCGCGGCGAGCAGGTCCCCCAGGTTCCCGAGCGGCCGATCGTCGAAGGTCCAGTCCAGACCGCCCGAGTAGTAGACGCCGAAGCGCAGCCCCTGTCCGAGCACCGCCTCGCGCAGCTCCCCCACCACGTCCCGTGTCGTGTGCCACCGGGGACGGTGGGGGTTGGTCACGCGACTCGGCCAGAGGCAGAAGCCGTCGTGGTGCTTCGAGACCAGGACGACGTACCGGGCGCCCGCCGCCTTGAACCGGCGAGCCCAGTCGTCCGGATCCCAGCTCGCCAGCCCGACCTGGTACTCGTCCGCGAACTCGCGGTACGGCTTGTCGCCGTAGGTCTCTCGATGGTGGCGCGACACCGAGCTGTCGGGGAACCGCAGCGAGTTCTCGTACCACTCCGTGTAGGGCGCCTCGGACAGCGCGTCGGACCGGGCGGCAGCGAACAGCTCCGAGACGGGCGAGTCGACCGGCGCCCATCCCGCCACCGAGGCCGGCGTCCAGTGGACGAAGATCCCGAGCTTCGCGTCGCTCCACCACGCCGGCACCCGGTGTCGTCGCAGCGCCGCCAGTTCCGCTCGTGCCCCCACCCGGGCATCCTGCCCCACCCGGCCCGCCCCACGACGCCCGTTCTGTCGCGTGGGGCGTGACGCCGGCGTCACGCCC
>JAEZFI010000178.1 GCA_023437745.1 Actinomycetes bacterium | reverse complement strand
GGGCGTGACGCTGACGTCACGCCCTACGCGACAGAACGGACCGTGGGGGTCACGGCTTGGCGGCGCCGACGACCCACATCGCGAAGAACTGCGCGGCACCGCCGTAGGCCTGCCCGACCGCGGTGCGGGCACCGTCGATCTGGTGGTCACCGGCCTGGCCGCGGATCTGCATCGCCGCCTCGCCGAAGCGGAGCATGCCCGACGCACCGATCGGGTTCGTCGAGAGCACGCCGCCCGAGCAGTTGACCGGCAGGTCGCCGTCCATCTGGGTCACGCCGGACTCGGTCAGCTTCCAGCCCTCGCCCTCCGGCGCGAAGCCGAGGTTCTCGAGCCACATGGGCTCGTACCAGCTGAAGGGGACGTACATCTCCACGACGTCGACCTGGCTCCGGGGGTCGGTGATCCCGGCCTGCCGGTAGACGTCGGCGGCGCAGTCCTTGCCCGCCTGCGGCGAGACCTGGTCACGACCCGAGGCCATGGCCGGCTCGGACCGCATCGCCGTGCCGTGGATCCACGCCGGCGGGACACCCGTCGCGGCGGCGGTGGCCTCGGCGACCTTCTCGCTGGCGAGCACCATCGCGATGGCGCCGTCGCTCGAGGGGCAGGTCTCCGAGTACCGGATCGGCTCCCAGAGCATGAAGCTCTCCTTCACCGAGTCGTACGTGATGTCCGGCTCGTGGAGGTGGGCGTACGGGTTCTTCAGCGCGTTGAGGCGGTCCTTCAGCGCGACGAGGATGCCGATGTCGTCCGGGGCACCGGAGCGGCGCACGTACTCACGGATGAACGGGGCGAAGTAGCCGCCCGCGCCCGCCACCAGCTGCTGCTGGAACGGGATCTGGAACGACAGCGCCCACATCGCCTCGGAGCACGACTGCATCTCCCAGCCGATGGTGAGCACCCGCTCGTGGACACCGGACTCCACGTGCGACACGGCGACGTTGGCGGTCGAGCCGCCCACCGAGCCGGCCGTGTGGACGCGGAACAGCGGCTTGCCGACCGCGCCGAGGGCCTCGGCGAGGTAGCCCTCGGGCATCATCACGCCCTCGAAGAAGTCGGGTGCCTTGCCGATGACGATGGCGTCGATGTCGGCCATCGTCATCTGGGCGTCGTCGAGGGCGCGGTACACGGCCTCGCGGATCAGGCCGGGCAGGGACACGTCACCACGGATGGCGGCGTGCTTGGTCTGTCCGACGCCGACGACGGCAACACGGTTGGCGCTCATCACTCACCCTCCAGGACGCACACGAGGTTCTGCTGCAGACAATGGCCGCTGGTGGCGTGGGCCACGCCCCGGTTGGCCGAGCCGTCCGAGATGCGGTTGGCCACCTCGCCGAGGCGGAGGAGGCCGGCCGCCATCATCGGGTTGGCCGCCAGCGGGCCGCCCGACGGGTTCACGACCACGTCGTCGCCCAGGCCGAGCGCCTCGGTCACGATGCGCTCCTGGTGCGTGAACGGCGCGTGGAGCTCGGCGATGTCGACCGGTGCCGTCCCGACACCGGCCTTCTCGCCCGCCAGCTTCGTGGACGGGGAGACCGTCAGGTCCCGGGCGCCGATCTGGTGTCCGTCGGCGCGATGGTCGATGCCGCGGATCCACGCCGGCCGGGTGGACCAGGCGCGAGCCTTGTCCTCGGCGGCGAGCACGATCGCCACGCCACCGTCCGAGATGGGCGGGCAGTCGTGACGGCGCAGCGGGTCGGAGAGGTAGGCCTGCGCGAGCAGCTCCTCCGGCGACGCCGAGCCCTTCAGCTGGGCGTGAGGGTTGTCGGCTGCGTTCGTGCGGTTGCGATGTGCGATCGCCGCCATCTCGGCCTCGGTGATGACGCCGGCGTCGATCATGGCCCTGGCCTGCAGGCCGGCGAAGGCGACCGAGTCCGGCCACAGGGGTCCGTAGTAGTAGGGGTCCAGCTGCCGGGACAGCACCCGGGGGAGGTCACCGGGCGACGCCTTCGAGTAGCTGAACACGAGCGCCGAGTCGGCGTGGCCGGTCTGGATCTTCAGCCAGGCCTCGTAGAGGGCCCAGGCACCGTCCATCTCGACGTGGCTCTCCACGATCGGCGGCCAGGCGCCGACCGCGTCCAGCGTCATCACGAAGCTGAACGCCTGACCGGCGAGGTAGTCCGAGCTGCCGGAGCAGACGAAGTCGATGTCCCGGATCGTCACACCGGCGCCGTCGAGCGCCTGGTGGATGACCGGCTGGATCAGCTCGACCTCGTTCAACTCGTCGACGCGGCGGCGGTGCGTCGTCTGCGCGACGCTCACGATGGCGACGGGACGCATCACATGTGACCTTTCAGCAGTTCGGGTGCCATATCCGGTTCGTCGATCGGGCGCCAGTACGGGATGTTCTCGAAGCTCGTGGAGAGCTGGTCGTCGGGGACCCAGACCGGCTCGACCCGCATGCCGATGCGGACCTCGTCCGTGGGGATCTCGAGGATGGTGCCGTAGACCGACACGCCGGCACCGTCGGCGAGGATCAGCGCCGAGACGAACGGCGTGGGCGGCGCGTTCACGCCGAAGCCGATGTGCACGACGCAGAACGCCGACACCGTGCCGTACGGGCCGACCTCGACCTGTTCGGTGGTGGGCAGGCCGACCGTGGGCGACATGCCGCGCGGCGGCACGTAGACCTCGCCCGTGCTGGGGCAGGCCTCACCGATGATCTTCTTCTTCTCGAGGCCCCGCAGGAACCGCGTCGTGGCAGTGCCGGGGTTGTAGCGGTAGCGCAGCGCGGCCGGGACCCGGATCCGCTGCACGGGCTCGGCCTCGGTCGCACCGGGCACGACGGGCTCGGGCTGGGCCCACAGTCCCGTGGGGAAGGGGGTGATGGTGCGGTCGTTGTCGGCGGGCATCACTCGGCTCCGATCAGTTCGAACGCTGCGATGTCGGTGATCAGGCCCTCACGTTCGCCCGCCCAGCGGATCCGGACACGGGAGCCGGTGCGCACGGAGTCGGCGGAGGGGGCGTCGATGACGTGGAGCATCGAGGTGTCGCTGCCGTCGAGGCAGACGAGGGCGAGGGCGTGGGGGTGGTCGAGCGGCTGGCCCTCGCGGACCGTGTCGACCCAGGACCACGAGGTCACGGTGCCCTCGGTCCCGACCTCGACCATCTCGGTGAGCGGCTCACCGGTGAGGGGGTCGTACTCCACCGGCGGGCAGACCACCCGGCCGTCGGCGGCCCGGATGCCGAGCACGCGCCCGTCCCTGAGCCCGGTGAGGAAGGCCCCGATGACCGGACCGGTGGTCCGATTGAACGGGTACTCGATGACGAGCGGCGCTTCGAGCAGCTCGCCCGTCGCGTCTGTGGCCTGCTCCGGCACTGGACACCCCCTAGGTGGATCTGGGTCGTGGGACCGAGGGGGCACATTACTAGAACGTGTTCTAGTTGTGGGAAAGCCGGGCCAGCTCCGCTCAGGCTCGCCTCGCAGGCTCGGCTTCTTCGCTGCGCTACCCGGCCGATCTGTCCAGGCAGGCCGCGTCCCCGCGGCACCGACCTACCATCGGCCCGTGCTCACCGACCATCCGCTGCCCCGCCGCCTGTTCCGGGGTGCGGTGAGCCTGCTCGTGCTGGTCGCGCTGGGTTGGCAGTTCGCCTCCTCGCTGGGCCGGGAGGCCACTGCGGACCTCGAGGCGTTCCGGCCGGTGAACTTCTTCAGCTACTTCACCGTCCACAGCAACCTCGCCGCTGCGGTGCTGCTCGTCCTGCTGGAGGTGGCGCGGCCCGGCTCGGGCTTCGCCCGCGTCCTCCACGCGGTACGACCCGCCGTCACCCTCTACATGGGCATGACCGGCGTCATCTACCTGCTGCTCCTGGCGCCCGCCTCGGCGGACGTCGGCCTGTCGCAGCACTGGGTCGACCTCACCGTGCACATGGTCGCCCCGCTCGCCATCGTCGCCGACTGGTTCCTCGCCCCGTCGCCGCGCACGCCGCGCTACCTCGACGTGCCCTGGTGGATGATCTACCCGGCGGCCTTCGTGACCTACAGCCTCGTGCGGGGGGCGCAGGCCGACTGGTACCCGTACCCCTTCCTCGACCCGCGGCAGGACGGCTACCTCCAGGTGGTCACCTCCGTCGCCGTGCTCACGGCGGGCGTGGTGCTGCTCGCGTTCGGGTTCGTGGCGCTCACCCGGATGACGAACGAGGTGCGGGGACCTCGCCCGGCGCCCTTGCCGCCGGCCCACTGACGACACGCCTTCCCGGGGTTCTGTCACGGCC
>JAEZFI010000139.1 GCA_023437745.1 Actinomycetes bacterium | reverse complement strand
ACGCCACGGCGTGGTCCACCGGCGTGGCCGAGCTGCAGGCCGCCGTGGCCGGCGACGAGGCGGCCTGGGCCCGCTACGCGACGGCCGCCACCCACGCACACGGGCTCGGCGGCCGGGACGACCTCGTCGAGTGGTGGCTCCGCCGGCGGGGGACCCGGACGCGTCGCCCGCTTCCGGATTGACGTGGCCAGCCTCCGGATGGTGACATGCTCTGCACATCACGAGCGGCCCGAGAGGGTCCGGCAACCTGGGCGGACACCCAAGGTGCCTCCCGACCTCGGTCGGAGATGCGGTCGGCGGTTCCCCGTCGGCAACCAAGTGTCCCGCGGTGCGATCGTCGCACCCGCCTCGGAAGTCGGACGCAGGTCGCTGCCCACCAGCACCGAGCACCGTTGACCGATCCCATGGCCGAGCCCTCACCCACCGACTCCGACGCACCGCTGCCCGTCAGCGGCGCGTGGCGTCCCGGTGACGATCCGGGCAACCGCCGGTTCGCCACGGTCGTCGACGGTCGGCCCTACCGCCTGGAAGGCGGTGGCGTCCTCCACCACGTCGAGGCGGCCTACGAGACGTGGGGCACCCTCGCGCCCGATGCGTCCAACGCCGTGCTGGTCTGCCACGCCCTGACGGGTGATTCCCACGTGGCCGGTCGCGCCGGCCCCGGGCACCCCGCGCCGGGCTGGTGGGAGGACCTCGTCGGCCCCGGGCTCGGGATCGACACCGAGCGCTGGTTCGTGGTGTGCGTCAACGTCCTCGGCGGCTGCCAGGGCACCACCGGTCCCGCCAGCATCGACCCCGCGACGGGACGTCCCTACGGCTCGAGCTTCCCGGTCGTGACCATCCGCGACATGGTCCGCGTCCAGGCGATGGTCGCGGACGCCCTCGGCATCCCACGCTGGCACGCGGTCGTGGGCGGCTCGATGGGCGGGATGCAGGCGCTCGAGTGGACGATCATGCACCCCGACCGGGTCGGCTCGGCAGTGATCATCGCGACGAGTGCCGCCGCCAGCGCGCAGCAGATCGCGTGGTCGATGGTGGGGCGTCGCGCCATCGTGCTCGACGCGAACTTCCGCGGCGGCGACTACTACGACCGCCCACCGGGGGAGGGCCCGCACGAGGGCCTTGCACTCGCCCGGCAGATCGCCCAGATCCACTACCGGTCCGACGTGGCCTTCTCGGAGCGGTTCGGCAGGGTGATGCTGGACCGCCCAAAGGACAACCGGTTCACGCTGGAGCAGCGGTTCGACGTGGAGGGCTACCTTGACTACCACGGGCGCAAGCTGGTCCGACGGTTCGACGCCAACTCCTACCTGCGGTTGAACAAGGCGATGGACCTCCACGACGTCGGCCGGGGCCGGGGCGGCGTGGCGGCGGCCCTGCGCCGGATCTCCTGTCCGTGCATGGTGATGAGCATCGACTCGGACATCCTCTACCCACCCCACCAGCAGGTCGAGCTGTGCCGCGAGATGCGAGCCGGCGGCACACGTGTGGGCTTCTACGAGATCGACAGCGTGGACGGGCACGACGGATTCCTCATCGAGTCGACCCAGATCGCCCCCATCCTCGCCGCGTTCCTCGACGGCGCCGACGACACCCTCCGGTGAGTGACATGACCGCAGCATCCGACGACGGACTCCACCTCGACACGACCGCCATCCGCGCGGGCCGCCGGGACGACGACCCCGCGCTCGCGCCCACGCTGTGGGCCTCGACCGCCTTCGTGGCGCCGACCGTCGACGCTGCGCGTGACATGGCCACGTCGACCACCGCCGACCGCTTCTACTCCCGCTACGGCAACCCGACGGTCTCGTCGTTCGAGTCGGCCATCGCGGATCTCGAAGGGGCCGAGTGCGCCCGGGCCTTCTCCTCCGGGATGGGGGCGATGACCGCCGTCGTGCTCGGGCTCTGCTCCACCGGTGACCACATCGTCACCCAGCGCCAGCTGTACGGCGGCACGCAGATGCTGTTCAACGCCGTGTGCCCGCGCTTCGGCATCGACGTCACGTTCGTGGACGGCACGGATCCCGACGCGTGGGAGGCAGCGATCCGGCCCGGCAAGACGGTCCTCTGCGTCGCCGAGACGCCGGCCAACCCGCGCCTCGACCTCGTCGACCTCGACCGGCTCGGGGCGATCGCCGGTCCCATGACGGTGGTCGACTCGACGTTCGCCACCCCGATGGGCCAGCAGCCGCTGCGCCATGGCGTCGACCTCGTGGTCCACTCGGCCACCAAGGGGATCTCGGGCCACAACGACGCCACCCTCGGTGTCGTCGCCGGCAGCCGCGAGCTGCTCGACTGGCTCTGGGGCTTCGCCGTGCTGCAGGGCGCCAACGCCAGCCCCTACGACGCCCTCAACGGGCTCCGCGGCATCCGCACGCTGCCCCTGCGCATCGAGCGGCAGTCCCGCACCGCGCTGCGCCTGGCGCAGCTCCTCGAGGCCGACGAGCGAGTCGTGGAGGTCCGCTATCCGGGCCTCGACTCGTTCCCCCAGAGCGAGCTGGCGGAACGTCAGATGTCGCTGAACGGCGGGCTGATCACCTTCGATCTCGCCGGCGGGCTGGACGCCGGCCGGAGGTTCGTGGAGTCGACGTGCATCGCGCAGCTCGCCCCCAGCCTCGGCGGACCCGAGACGCTCGTGACCCACCCGGCCTCAACCACGCACGTGGGCCTGTACCCCGAGGAGCTCGCCGAGGCGGGCATCGGGCCGGGCACCATCCGCATCTCGGTGGGGTTGGAGCATCCCGACGACCTGGCAGAGGACTTCGAGCGGGCGCTGAGGGCGGCCGCCGCCGCTGACTGAGGGCCGTCGACCGTGCCGGAGCTGATCGAGGTCGAGCAGTACCGGCAGGCGGCCGAGGCGGCGGTCGGGCGCCGTCTTGCCGGGCCGGTGCAGGTGCCCCCGGGCTACGTGCGGGGTGGGCCCGCCGAGGAGCTCGCTGCGGTGCTGCCCGGCGCCGTGGTCCGGGCCGCCCGGCGTCACGGCAAGGTGCTGCTGCTGGACCTCGACACCGCCGGCGAGGCTCCGGTGCTGGGGCTCCGCTTCGGGATGACCGGGCGCCTCGTCGTGGACGGCGTCGCCCCCGTCTCCGAGCTCGTCTACGGGAGCAGCGCGGATCGACCCGAGTGGGATCGCCTCGTGCTCCCGTTCGACGGCGGGGGAGTCCTGAGGATCAACGACCCGAGGCGGCTTGGGTGGGTCGAGCTCGACCCCGACCTCTCGGGCCTCGGGCCCGACGCCGCCACCGTGTCGGCCGCCGAGGTCCGAGTCGCGCTCGACGGGGCCGCGACTCCGCTGAAGGCCCGCCTCCTCGACCAGACGCGGCTCGCGGGGATCGGCAACCTGATCGCCGACGAGGTCCTCTGGCGGGCCCGGCTCTCACCGCTCCGGCTGGCGGGTGGCCTGACGCCCGCCGAGTCCGCTGCGCTGGCCCGCAGCATCCGTGACTCGATCCGCCGCCTCTCCGAGGCCGGCGGCTCCCACCGCGGCGCGCTGCAGCCGTACCGCGCCCGGGGCGGTCCGTGCCCGAGGTGCGGCGCGGCGCTCCTCCGCAGCCGGATCGGCGGCCGGGCGACGCTCTGGTGCCCAGCCGAGCAGCACTGATCCGTTTCGGGTCGATCGAACCGCGCCGGGCGCGGTTCCATCGACCCAGAACGGGCGGTGGGGTGTGGTGGCGGTCCGGCGTCTGGCGGCGGCGGCCCGGCGCCTGCAACGATCCCACCGTGAGGTTGACCCCAGGGGTGGTGAGCGAGGGCGCCGCGGCGTGGCTGGCACCGCTCGCGCTCGCGGCCGTGGCGCAGGTCGAGTCGACGACGACGGTGGTGCCCACCCCCGGCATCGACGCCACGTCGACCGCCGCCGACAACCCGGCGCAGCAGACACTCGTCTGGATCATCGGGGGACTGCTCGTGCTGGCGGTCGTCGCCGCCGTGCTCACCGTGGTGTTCTGGCGCCGGACCCGTCCCGGGCTCGTGGCGGCCACGCCGACCGGGGCGGCGCCGACCGGGGCGGCGGTGGGTT
>JAEZFI010000073.1 GCA_023437745.1 Actinomycetes bacterium | reverse complement strand
ACCCGAGTCCTCTGGGCCGGCGTCGTCCCGGCCGGCACACGACGGGACGTCGGTGCGGCTGCTCGGACGCCTCGCGGAGGCGGGCGTGCGCGGCGGCGTGGCCCTGGCCGAGGCCAAGCCCGAGTGGATGCGGGCGAAGCTGCGCCTCGGACCGGAGGTGGCGGCCCTGGGCCGAACGCTGCGCGACCTCGACCTCGTGACCGTCTGCGAGGAGGCGGGCTGCCCCAACCTGTCCGAGTGCTGGGGCGAGGGCACGGCCACCTTCATGGTGTGCGGCGAGCGGTGCACCCGTGCCTGCGGCTTCTGCCTGGTCGACACCCGACACCCCGAGGCGCTGGACGCCGGCGAGCCGGAGCGAGTGGCCGAAGCGGTGCGCCGGATGGGCCTGGACCACGTCGTGATCACGATGGTGGCACGCGACGACCTCGCCGATGGCGGGGCCGGGCACGTGGCCGCCACGGTCCGCGCCGTCCGGGACGCGCGCCCCGAGGCGCGGGTGGAGGTCCTGATCTCCGACCTCGGCGGCGACGATGCCGCGCTCGCCACGGTGCTCGCTGCCGCACCCGACGTCGTGAACCACAACATCGAGACCGTGCCCCGCCTGCAGCGCGCCGCTCGACCCTCCGCCTCGTACGCCCGCAGCCTCACCTTGCTGGCGCGTGCCGCGTCCGCCGGCGCCACCACGAAGTCCGGCATCGTCGCCGGCATGGGGGAGACGTTCGACGAGGTCCGCTCCACGATGGCGGACCTCGCTGCGGTGGGCGTCCGGATCGTGACGATCGGGCAGTACCTCCGCCCGACGTCGCACCACCTCCCGGTGGCGCAGTGGTGGCCGCCCGCCACCTTCGACGAGTGGAAGCGGATCGGAGAGGAGGAGCTGGGCCTGGCGCACGTCGAGTCGTCGCCGTTCACCCGATCCAGCCACCACGCCGGGGCCGCCGCCGACGCCGCGGACCGCTCGACGGGCTCCTCACGGTGAGCGCTCCGTTCCCGGCCCGGATGGAGCGGGTGCGCGGCGCGATGGCGGACGCGGCGATCGACACCCTGCTCCTCAGCGTGGGGGCCGATCTGCCCTGGCTCTGCGGCTACGAGGCGATGCCGCTCGAGCGCCTCACCATGCTGGTCGTGCCCCGTGACGGCGAGGCCACGCTCGTCGTGCCCCGTCTCGAGGCACCGCGGGTCGTCGAACGTCCCGACCTCTTCGGCCTTCGCCCATGGGGCGAGACCGAGGACCCGATCCGGATCGTCGCCGACGAGTGCCGGTTCGCCGAACGGGTCGCCGTGGGCGACCGCACGTGGTCGAGGTTCACCGTGGACCTCCTCGGCGAGCTGCCCGGGGTGTCCCTCGTCAACGCCACCACGGTGTGCGGGCCACTGCGGGCGGTGAAGGACCGGCACGAGATCGACGCGCTCCACCGTGCGGGCGCTGCGGTCGACGTGATCGCCGGGGCGCTGCAGGAGGGCTCGATCCCGCTCGTGGGTCGCACGGAGGCGGAGGTCTCGGCCGAGCTCGGCCGCAGGATCCTGGACGAGGGCCACCACCGGGTGAACTTCGCGATCGTCGCTGCCGGCGCCAACGCCGCCAGCCCGCACCACGAGCCGGGCGACCACGTCATCGGACCGGACGAGGTCGTCCTCTGCGACTTCGGCGGCACCTTCCACGACGAGTGGGGGGTGGGCTACTGCTCGGACATCACCCGCTGCGTGTGGACCGGCGAGCCCTCGGAAGAGGCGCGGGAGATCTACGCGGTGCTGCGAGCGGCCCACGCCGCGTCCATGGCCGCCGCCCGCCCAGGTGTCTCGGCCGCGGACGTCGACCTCGCCGGGCGGCGGGTCATCACGGCGGCCGGGTACGGCGACCAGTTCATCCATCGCACCGGCCACGGGATCGGCGTGGAGGAGCACGAGGACCCCTACATCGTCGAGGGCAACGACGCCCAGCTCGTCGAGGGCCACTGCTACTCCATCGAACCGGGGATCTACGTGCCGGGCCGCTTCGGCTTCCGGCTCGAGGACTGCGTGGCGACGACGGCGTCCGGAGTGGCGCCGTTCACCACGATCGACCACGATCTCGTGGTCGTCCACGCCTGAGGTTCCCGTGCTCCAACTCGATGCTGCGACGGTGCTCCTCCAGTGGTCGGTCGGCGGGCTCGCGTTCCTGTGGGTCACGACGCGCCGGCGTGAGGTGGGCATCGGCTACGGCTGGCTGCTGCGCGGCACGTACGGGTTGATGGCGCTGGGGGCGGCGATCGCCGGCTTCCGCTACGGGACCGTGTGGGTCCGGGAGCTCTCCGCCCTCGCGGTGGTCGCCGCGACGGCGGTGGCGACGGCGGTGTCGTGGACCCGCCGCCGGGCGGGCGTGCTGCACCAGCGCCAGCAGCAGCAACGGCGTTCGGCGCGGGTGGCGGCGATGACCGGGATCTACCGCGAGGAGCAGCAGTTCGACGAGACCCTGCCCGAGTTCCCTCCGGTGCTCGACCTGATCGCCCCGGCCCTCGGACTCGTCGGGCTGGTCGCGGCGGGCCTCGACGCAGGCTCCCCGGCGTGGCTGCAGCTCGCCCGCGTGCTCGCCGGCGCGGCGTTCCTGGGGTGCGTGTCGGACGCGATGCTGCTGGGCCACTGGTACCTGACCCAGCCCGGCCTGCCCCGGGCGCCCCTGCTCGAGCTGGTCCGTTGGCTGGCGATCGTCTGGCCGTTCGAGGTCGTGTTCCTCCTGATACCCACCGGCATGTTCTCCGTGTGGTCGGGCGCGATCGACGACGGCTACAACGGCATGCTCGGCTGGTTCTGGGTGGCGTGCGCCGTCACGACGATCGGGCTGTGCGCCGTGACCCGCCTCGCCCTCAAGGAGCGCCAGTACTCGGCGGTCATGGCGGCGACCGGGCTCCTGTACCTCGCCATCCTGACGGCGTTCGGCACGGACCTCGTCGGTCGGGCCCTGCTCGCCTCCTGAGGCGTTCTCGGGCATCGGAACCGGATGGAACCCTCGGTGCGGGGGTACCCTCGCATCGGACGTCCTGCCGGCCGAAGGAGACGACATGCCCCGCGCCATCTGGAGTGGCTCGATCAGCTTCGGGCTGGTGAACATCCCGGTGAAGCTGTACTCCGCGATCTCCGAGAAGTCCGTGCGGTTCCACCAGATCGACCGGCGCAACGGCGCGCGCGTGCGCCAGCAGCGGATCAACGCCGAGACCGGCGAAGAGGTCCCGTACGCCGAGATCGTGAAGGGCTACGAGATCGCGAAGGACCAGTACATCACCCTCAGCGAGGAGGACCTCGACGCGCTCGCGCCCGAGGCGACCCACACCCTCGACCTCGAGTGCTTCGTGGACCTCGACGCCATCGACCCCATCTTCTTCGACGGCGCCTACCACGTGGCCCCGTCGTCGAGCCCGAAGCCGTACGCCCTGCTCGTGACCGCCATGGAGGAGCAGAACAAGGTGGCGATCGCGCGGTTCGTGATGCGGTCGAAGCAGCACGTCGCGGTCCTCCGACCCAAGGACGGCACGCTCCTGCTCTCGATGATGGTGTACGCCGACGAGGTCAACGAGCCGGCGTCGATCGGCGAGTTCGAGTCGCTCGAAGGCGTCACCGTCGAGGGCAAGGAGCTGGCGATGGCCTCCTCGCTCATCGACTCGCTCAGCGAGGAGTGGGCCCCCGAGAGCTTCCACGACACCTACCGCGACCAGGTGCTCGACATGATCGACAAGCTCGCCGAGGGACAGGTCCTCACCCCCGACACGACACCGGCCCCGAGCAACGACAAGGTCATCGACCTCATGGCCGCCCTCGAGGCGTCGGTGCGGGAGGCGAAGGCGTCCCGGTCGCGTCACCCCGCGTCGACCGAGGTCGCCGCCGAGGCGGACGCAGCCGACGGCGACACCGACGAGGTCGAGGCCGCGCCCGCCAAGCGCACGGCCTCGCGGGCGAGGTCCGGGACCGGCGCCAAGAAGGCCGCCGCCAAGAAGGCCCCGGCCAAGAAGGCAGCGGCGAAGAAGGCGGCGCCGGCGCGGAAGTCGGCCTGACGCGCCCATGGCCCAGACCGTGGTCACGGAGGTCGACGGCCGCGAGCTGAAGCTGTCGAACCTCGACAAGGTGCTCTACCCCGCGACGGGCACGACCAAGGCCGAGGTCATCCACTACTACAGCTCGGTGGCGCCGCTCGTGGTCGACCACGCCGGTGGGCGCTGCGTCACCTTCCGCCGCTACCCGAACGGCGTGGACGGCGAGTCGTTCTTCGAGAAGCGGTGCCCGTCGCACCGGCCCGACTGGGTGCCGACGGCGGTGGGACCGGGGGACCGGCGGGGCGAGGTCCGGTACTGCCGGTTGGAGGAGCCCGCCGCGGTCGTGTGGGCGGCGAACCTGGCGGCGCTCGAGCTGCACACACCCATGGCGCGGGCCGACGACCTCGAGAACCCGCTCATGGCGGTGTTCGACCTGGACCCCGGGGAGAAGACGGGGATCGCCGAGTGCGCCGAGCTCGCCCTGGAGCTGCACGACCTGTGCGCAGGGATCGACCTGGAGCTGTTCGCCAAGACCTCGGGCTCCAAAGGGATGCAGTGCTACATCCCGTTGAACTCGACGCACACGCACGATCACGCATCGGACTTCGCGAAGGCGGCCGGCTCGGTGCTGGAGCAGCGGCACCCCAAGGGCGTGACGACCACGATGGCGAAGGCCGCTCGGACCGGCAAGGTGTTCGTCGACTGGAGCCAGAACTCCCGGCACAAGACCACGATCTGCCCCTACTCCCTGCGTGCCCGGCCCGAGCCCACGGTGTCGACGCCGGTCACCTGGGAGGAGGTCGCCGCGGCGGCCGGCGGTGCGCCCCTCCGCTTCACGGCCGACGAGGTGGTCGAGCGGGTGGAACGGCTGGGTGACCTGTTCGCCCCCACGCTCGAGCTGGTCCAGCACCTCCCCGGCGCCGGAGCCGGCCCGCCCGGTCCCGTTCTGTTCCAGCCAGAGCATCGCCCGTGATGCTCTGGCTGGAAC
>JAEZFI010000295.1 GCA_023437745.1 Actinomycetes bacterium | reverse complement strand
GCGTCGCGCAGCGACGCCTTCAGCGACCCGAGCTCCGAGGTCTTGCCCAGCAGCTCGGCGTCGAGGGCCTTCAGCTCCTCCAGCGACGCCGCCGCGGCGATCCGTCCGGTGGCCGACTCCACGACGGTGGCGGCCTGCGCAGCGATGTCGGTCATGGCGGACATTCTGGCCGAGGCCGCTGCTGCGCCGGGAATCAGTTGCCGGTCAGGCGAGGGCCCGGCGCTGCCGCAGCGCCTCGAAGCAGACCACCGTGGTGGCCATCGCCACGTTGAGCGACTCGGTGGGGCCCTCCATGACGATCCGGGCCCGCGTCCCGCACACGTCGGCGATCTCCTCGGGGAGACCGTGGGCCTCGTTCCCCACGACGATCGCCGCCGCGCCGGAGAGGTCGGCGTCGTCGATCGCGACGTCGCCGTCGAGCACCAGCGCCACGGTGGCGAAGCCCGCCGCTGCGCAGGCGTCGATCGTGCGGGCGGCCGAGCCCACGTCGAGCACCGGCATCCTGAACGACGCGCCGGCGGCCGACCGGACGACCTTGGGCGACCACAGGTCGACGGTCCGCTCCGTCGTCAGGAGCGCGGCGCACCCCGAGGCCTCTGCGGCCCGCACGATCGTGCCGAGGTTCCCTGGATCGGCCAGCTCCACGGCGACGACGACGGGACGCCCAGCGGCGGCGGCCGTGGCGAGCACGGCGCCGAGGTCGGGGTCGGGGATCGCTGCGACGGCCGCGACACCCCGCGACGTCACGGTGTCGAGGGCCCGCTCCAGCACTCCCGCCGCGACCGGCTGCAGCAGCTCCGGCGCGACGTCGTCGGGAGGGTCCACGTCGACGGAGTGGTACACGACCTCGACGTCGAGGTCCGACGCGAGCAGCTCGCCGAGCAGCGTGTGCCCCTCGACGACGAAGCAACCGTCGTCCCGACGCGCACTGCGGCGCCCCGTGAGGCGCCGCAGTCTCGCGATCTCCGGATGGCGAGCCCCGAGGGGCTCCCGACGGTCCACCTCGTCGCTCAGGCCGCCGATTCGTCGTCGGCGCTGGACGCTGCCGGCGTGGCGGGGGCGGCGGCCTTGGCGGCGACCACCAGGGCCTCGAACGCTGCGGGGTCGGTGACGGCGAGGTCGGCCAGGATCTTGCGGTCGACCTCGATCCCGGCGGCCTTCAGGCCCGCGATGAAGCGGCTGTAGCTGATGTCGTGCAGGCGGCACGCCGCGTTGATCCGCTGGATCCAGAGTCGGCGGAACTCGCCCTTGCGGGCACGGCGGTCACGGGCGCTGTAGTTCAGCGCGTGCATCACCGACTCGTTGGCGGACCGGAACGAGCGGCTCCGGTTGCCGTAGTGGCCCTTCGCCCTGGTCAGGACGGTCTTGTGCTTCTTCTTGGCGTGAACGCCACCCTTGACACGTGCCATGGGAACTCCTCCTCGTGGGGCCGCCCGATCAGGCGGCGAATGCGGATGTCACCGAACGTGCTCGGCGACGACGTGACCTACTGCTGGACCTGCCTCAGATCCCGAGCTGACGGCGGGCACGGGCCCGGTCGCCACCGGTGATCTCACGCTCGCCGGCGAGGCGGCGGGTGCGGGTGGACGGCTTCTTCTCGAGGATGTGGTTCCGGTTCACCTGGCGCCGCATGATCTTCCCGGTCCCGGTGACCTTGTAACGCTTCTTCGCACCGGAGTGCGTCTTCATCTTGGGCATGTCTGCTCCGTTTCGGGCCCCGTGGCGGGGACGGGGGTGGCGGTCAGGCGTCGCTGTCGGCGTCGACGCGGTCCGTGCCGTTCGTGCTCTCGGCAGTCGGCTCGGTGGTGGTCTCGGCCGGGGTGGCCTCGACGGTGTCGCTGGATGTGCTCTCGGTCTCGGTCGCAGCACCCTCGGCCGGCGCGGTGCCGTTCGCTTCGGCCTCCTCGAGTGCCTTGCGCGCGGCGGCGTCCTGCTGAGCCCGCTTGTCCGGTCCGAGGACCATGGTCATGTTGCGGCCGTCCTGACGGGGCATGATCTCGACCTTGCCGACGTCGGCCACATCGGCAGCGATGCGGTCGAGGATCTTGCGGCCCAGCTCCGGATGCTGCATCTCGCGGCCCCGGAACATGATCGTGACCTTCACCTTGTGGCCTTCGCCCAGGAAGTGCTCCACCTTGCGGGTCTTGGTGTCGAAGTCGCCGTCACCGATCTTCGGGCGGTACTTCATCTCCTTGACCACGACGTTGGACGACTTGCGTCGCGACTCCTTCGCCCGCTGCTGCGCCTCGAACTTGTACTTCGAGTAGTTCATGATGCGGCAGACCGGCGGGTTCGCCTTGTCCGCCACCTCGACCAGGTCGAGCTCGGCGGCTCGGGCGATCGAGAGGGCTTCCGGGAGTGGCTTGATGCCCAGCTGGCCACCATCCACGTCGATCAGGCGGACCTCACGTGCCCGGATGCGTTCGTTGATCCGGGGCTCGTCAGTCGGCGGCGGTGCTATGACCGATCACTGCTCAATGGCACGTCCTTCTTCGTGTGCTGATCCACGGGCGGTTCCCGCGAGTCGGTCGCGACTCGCATCCCCCCGACAACGAAACGGGCGGATGTCGGCACGCCCCCATACGCCGCGGGAGCACCCCGCCACGTCGGTCGACCCGGCGCACGGGCTCGGTCGTCACGGACGGCCGGCTGTGGACGGGTGGGGATCGCCCGCAGGCACCCCGCTTTCCATCGAGTTGTCAGCCGATAGGGTATCAGCTCCCGGAAGCAGGGCACATGTCCGCCCTGCCTCTCCCCCCGCAGCGCCCGCCGCCACGACCGAAGGACGACCCATGAGCTTGTGGACCCCCGACGGCGAACGACCCGTCTCACGTGAGCCGCAGCCCTCCGGCGCCGACCCGGCCACGACCGCCGCAGGCGGCGGGCTCGACCCGTCCATGCTCCCGCCGGGGATGGCCGAGGAGCTGGCGTCGCTGTCCCCGGAGGACCGGGCCCGGGCCGAGGCGGTGCTCATGGAGATGGCCGAGGTCCAGCAGCGCATCGCCCAGGCGCCGGCTGCGGACGTCGTGGCGAACCACCTCATGGGGATCTACGAGCTGGGGGCGATCCACCTCCAGCAGGATCCGCCGCACTTCGCCGAGGCCAGCGTCGCGATCGACGCGCTGCGCGCCGTCGTCGAGGGGCTCAAGGGCCGGCTCGGCGAGCACGAGCCGACGCTCGCCGAGGCGCTCCAGCAGCTCCAGATGGCCTTCGTCCAGCTGAAGGACCAGCACACCTGACCTGTTCTGTGTCGTGGATCGCGCCACGTCTGGCGCGTCTCACGACACAGAACGGGCTCCCGGCCGTCAGGACAGCCGGCCCGCGGCTTTCGCGGCGTCCAGGGTGGCGTCGAGGTGCTGCTCGATGATGTCGAGCCCGGCGTCCCAGAACCCGGGATCGGCGAGGTCGACGCCGACGATGCGCCCGAGGTCCTCGGGTGGCATCGACCCGCCAGCGGACAGCAGCTCGAGGTAGGCCGGCACGAACTCGGCCCCCTCGGCCTCGAACCGTGCGTACACGCTGAGGGCCAGGAGCTGCCCGTAGGCGTAGGCGTACACGTACCCGGGCGTGTGGATGAAGTGCGGGATGTAGCTCCACCACGACCGGTAGCCCTCGGTGATGCGCACCGAGTCGCCGAGCATCTCGCCCTGGGTGTCGGCCCACAGGTCGCCGAAGCGCTCGACCGAGAGCTCGCCCACCTCGCGGCGCTCGGTGTGCACGGCCTCCTCGAACCGGCACATCGCGATCTGCCGGAAGACGGTGGCGATCTCTCCCTCGAGGTGCTCGGCCAGGAGCGCCAGGCGATCGGCCGGGTCCGACGTCTGCTCCAGCAGGCGCCCGAACGTCACGGTCTCGCCGAACACCGACGCCGTCTCGGCCAGCGTCAGCGGCGTGGTCTGGTGGAAGACGCCCTGGTCCCGGGAGAGGTAGGCGTGGATGCCGTGGCCCAGCTCATGGGCGAGCGTCAGCACGTCACGCCGCTTCGACGTCCAGTTGAGGAGCAGGTAGGGGTGGTGCGACGGCACGGTGTAGGCGCAGAACGCTCCCCCGCGCTTCGCCGGGCGGATCGGCGCGTCGATCCACGGCTCGGAGAGGAACTGCCGGACCACGTCGGCCATCTCGCCGCTGAAGCTGGCGTAGGCGTCGACGACGATGTCGCGACCCGCCTCCCAGTCGAACTGCGCCTCGTCCCTGGCGACCGATGCGTAGCGGTCCCAGTCGTCGAGGCCGTCGAGCCCCAGCATCTGCGCCTTGGCCCGGTACCACTTCCGGGGGATCTCGTAGCGGCCGACCACGGCGTCGATCAGCGCTCGCACCGACTCGTCGGAGGCCTCGTTCGAGAGGTTGCGGGAGCTGATCCAGGACCCGTAGCTCCGCATCCGGTCGTCGATCGACTTGTCGGCCAGCAGCGTGTTGAAGATGAACCCGCGGGTCCTGAGCCCGGGTTCGAGGGCCGCGGTGACCGCCTCGGCCGACGTGCGCCGCTCTGCAACGTCGGGGTGGTCGAGGCCGGCGAGCGCCTGCTCGAGCGACATCGCCTCGCCGTCACGATCGACCTCGATCGCGGAGGTCTGCTCGCTGAACAGCCGGGCCCAGGCCGCAGCACCCGTCACCGACTTCTCCGTGAGCGCGATCTCCTCCGGCTCCGAGAGCAGGTGCGGGATGTAGCGGCGGAGGCCACGCAGGTGGTGGGCGACGAAGTCGAGCCGGGGATCGGCCAGCAGCTCCTCGACACGAGCGTCGGACAGCGCCGCCCACTCGAGGTCGACCCACACCAGCTTCGTCGCCAGGACCGTCGAGCGCTCCTCCGCGCGCTGCATCAGGGCGGCGATCTGGGGGTCGGCGGTGTCCACGGCGAAGCGCAGGCCCGTGTAGTTGCCGACACGCCCCAGCGCGTCGTGCAGCTCGGCGAGGCGGCCGAAGAGGTCGGCGAGGCCGTCGGCCTCCAGCGTGGCGATCGTGCCGCGGGACGGCTCGATCTCGGCCACCAGCTCCTCGGCTCGGGCCATCAGCGCCTCGACGCCGGCCTTGCCGGGCTCGGGCAGCAGCGGTTCGAGGTCCCAGGCCACCTCCTCGACCGGCTGGGTCGACGAGGCGGCGACGGCGGAGGGGCTGGTGCTGGGCTCGGTCATCGCGACAGAACCGGAGGGTGTGGGGTCAGCGCGGGGTGATCGCGCAGGCCTCCCAGCGACCCATCCGGCCGGCGCCGAGGTCGAAGCGGACCGTCGCGCCCACCGCGATGGCGCGGGTGCCGTCCGCGATGGCCGTGCAGTGGAAGGGGCGGACGACGCCGTCGTCGCCGGTGATCTCGCCCCAGCCGCCGTCGGCGTCGAACGCCGTGACGGTGCCCGTGAGCCCGCGATCGACGACGATCGGCGGGGTGCCGAGCGAGTTCCCGGTCGGCACGTGCATCCCGCTCCCCCGTGCCCCGGTCAGTGGATGATCTTCGACAGGGGGAGCTCGATGATGTCGGTCGCGCCGGCGTCCTTGAGCTCGGGGATCAGGATGTTGATGTCGGACTTGGCCACCACGGTCTCGACCGCGAAGCCGCTGCCGCCGTAGAGCTCGTTGACGGTCGGGGTCTTCATGGCGGGCAGCTTGTCGATCACGCCCTCGAGCTGGTCGGCGGACACGTTGAGCTTGACCAGCACCTTGCCGCGGGCTTCGAGCACGCCCTGCAGCAGCGTCAGGATCTGCTCCATGGCGTGAAGCTTCACCGGGTCGGCCGCCGCAGCGGGGTTGACGACGACCTCGGTGTACGACGTGAGGATCGTGTCGATGATCTTCAGGCCGGCGGCACGCAGCGCGGACCCGGTCTCGGTGATGTCGACCACCACGTCGACGATGTCGGGCACCTTGGCCTCGGTGGCGCCGTAGCTGAGCCGGATGTCGGCGTCGATGCCACGCTCGGCGAAGAACCGCTTGGTGAGCTCCGGGTACTCCGAGCTGACCCGGAGCCCCTGGGGGAGATCCGCGACGTTGGTCCACGGGCTCTCGTTCGGGACGGCGACGACGATCCGCACCGGGTTCGAGGTGGCCTTCGAGTACCGCAGCTCGCCGAGGCTCTCGACCTTCGCGCTCGTCTCCTCCACCCAGTCCCGGCCGGTGATGCCCAGGTCGAACAGCCCGTCGGCCACGTAGCCCGCGATCTCCTGGGGGCGGAGGATGCGCACGGAGTCGATGCGGGGATCGGCGACGGACGCCTTGTAGGTGACGGCCGAGTCCCGCCGGATGGGCAGATCCGCCTCGGCGAACAGCTCGAACGTCGCCTTCTCGAGGGAACCCTTGGGCAGGACCAGTCGCAGCACGCGGCCATCGTAGGGGCGGGCTCGCCGGCCCCCGAAACCGGTTCCCGGCCGTGCGGCAGGTGTCACCGGCGCCGTGCCGCGGGCCGCTCCCGGGTACGTTCGCCCCGTGGCCGTGCGCAGACACCGCGTCGAGGACCCGGGCGACCCTGCGGTCTCGGACTACCGCTCCCTGAACGACACGTCGTTCCGGAAGCGCGTCGAGCGACCCGGTCCGTTCGGCGGCGGCTGCGTCGTGGTCGAGGGCTGGCTGGCCGTGGAGCGGATGCTCGCCGGTCGCCACCGTGTGCGGTCCGTGCTGGTGGACGAGCGGAGGCTCGACCGCCTCGAGGCCCTGCTCGCCGGCTCACGAGCGATCGACGGCGCGACGGTACTGGTCGCCTCACCCCCGACGATCGAGGAGATCGTGGGGTTCGACCTCCACCGCGGCGTGGTGGCCGCCATCGATCGTCCGCGCCCTCGGGACCCCGACTCGCTGGTCCGGCGATCGCGCCACCTGCTGGTCGTCGAGGGCGTCACCGACGCGGAGAACGTCGGCGTGCTGTTCCGCAACGCTGCGGCGCTGGGCGCCGACGGCGTCGTCGTGGACACCACCTCGGCCGACCCCTGGTCCCGCCGCGCCGTCCGCACCTCCGTCGGTCACGTCCTGGCCGTGCCGTGGGCGACCTGGACGGTCGCTGCGATGCTCCGAGCGGTCGACGACGCGGGCCACCTCCTCGTGGCCATGACCCCTGGCGGCGACGTGGACCTCGCCGACGTCGACGTGGAGCCGGGCCGCTCGGTCGCGCTCGCCGTGGGCGCCGAGGGACCGGGCCTCAGCGATGCCGTCCTCGATGCCGCGACGATCCAGGCCCGCATCCAGATGAGCGACGGCACGGACTCGCTCAACGTGGCGTCGGCCGCCGCCGTCGCGGCGTGGCACCTCTTCCGCTGAGCCCACCGCGACCGGAAGTTCGCGCGTGGATCCGCGCCATGTGGGGATGGGCGCGCGAACTTCGGCGCGGGTCGGTCAGGTGTAGCGACGAGCGAGTGCGGCCATCTCGACGGCCGTGTGGGCGCACTCCTCGCCGACGTTGTGACCGCCGGGACCCTCCGACCGGGCGAGGGCCTGGTCGTCGTTCTCGGTGGTGAGCACGCCGAACATCACCGGAACACCGGTGGAGAGCTGCACCTCGGTGATCCCTCGAGCGCATTCGCCGGCCACGAAGTCGTAGTGGCTGGTCTCACCCCGGATCACCGCGCCGATGCAGATCACGGCGTCGTAGCGCCCGGACGCCGCCAGGAGCCGAGCCGCGAACGGGATCTCGAAGCTCCCGGGCACCCACTCGACCGTGACGTCGCGGTCGGCGACACCGAGCTCCGCGAGCCCCCGCCGCACCCCGTCGAGGAGGCGGAGGGTGATCACGTCGTTGAAGCGCCCGCAGACGACGCCGACCCGGTGACCGGTGCCGTCGAGTGCGGGCGGCGGGTTGTTGTCGGACCGCAGGTTGGCGCCGGCCATCAGAGCCCCTCGATCAGGTGGCCGAGCTGCTCGTTCTTGGTGCGGAGGTACCGCTCGTTGTGCTCGTTCGGCTCCGCGGGGATCGACACCCGACCGGTGATCTCGAGGCCGAAGCCCTCGAGGCCGCCGAACTTCGACGGGTTGTTGGTGAT
>JAEZFI010000035.1 GCA_023437745.1 Actinomycetes bacterium | reverse complement strand
CCCGGAGGCGGGCCGGGGGGCGGCGGCATCCCGCCGGGCGGAGGGCCGGGGGGCGGTGGGTTTCCACCAGGTGGTGGCGGCGGGAGATTGGGGTCGGACATCGACGCTCCTTGGTAAGCCCTGGGGATTCTGGACTGCTCCGAACCTAGTGAGTGGGCTCGGCTCAGCTGCGGTTATCGGCGGCAGGATGACCGAACCCTGAGCGCGGTCCGCGATCGAGTCCGAGGCCCGGAACCGGGGGCGGTGGCCGGGGATGCGCCTCGGTAGGGTGGCGAGATGGCCGACACACCCCCTGCGACCACCCCCGAACCGACCTTCGACCGCAACGACCCCTCGTTGTTCGACAAGGTCGTCAACCTCTGCAAGCGGCGCGGCTTCGTGTTCCCGTCGGCCGAGATCTATGGCGGCTTCCGCTCCACGTACGACTACGGCCCCATCGGCGTGCTGCTGCTGCGCAACGTCAAGGACGCCTGGTGGCGGTCGATGGTCCAGCTCCGGCACGACGTGGTCGGCCTCGACGCCGCCATCCTCGGCCCTCCCCAGATCTGGGAGGCGTCCGGCCACCTCGCCAACTTCACCGACCCGCTCGTCGACTGCACCAACTGCCAGTCGCGCTGGCGGCTCGACAAGCTCGAGGACCCCGACCTGTGCCCGAACTGCGGGGAGCGCGGGAAGTTCACGGCGCCGCGGGACTTCAACCTCATGTTCAAGACGCACGCCGGCCCGATCGCGGACGCCGGCGCCGTCTGCTACCTGCGGCCCGAGACGGCGCAGGGCATGTTCGTCAACTTCGCGAACGTGCTCAACACCTCCCGCAAGAAGCCGCCGTTCGGCATCGCGCAGATCGGCAAGTCCTTCCGCAACGAGATCACCCCCGGCAACTTCGTCTTCCGGACCCGCGAGTTCGAGCAGATGGAGATGGAGTTCTTCGTCCCGCCGGACGAGGCCGCCAAGTGGTACGAGTACTGGTGCGCCGAGCGCTTCCAGTGGTACCTCGACCACGGCATGCCCGCCGAGCAGCTCCGCCTGCGAGCGCACGACGCCGACGAGCTCTCCCACTACTCGTCGGGCACGTCCGACGTGGAGTTCCTGTTCCCCTGGGGCTGGGACGAGCTGGAGGGCATCGCCAACCGCGGCGACTACGACCTCACCCAGCACGCCACCCACTCGGGCGAGAAGCTCGACTACTTCGACCAGGCGTCCAACGAGCGGTACGTCCCGCACGTGATCGAGCCCGCAGCCGGTGCCACCCGCACGGCGATGGCGTTCCTCATGGCGGCATACGACGAGGAGGAGGTGCGGGGCGAGACGCGCACCGTGCTCCGCTTCCACCCGCGCATCGCGCCGTTCAAGGTCGCGGTGCTGCCGCTCTCGAAGAAGCCCGAGCTGACCGAACCGGCGACCGAGCTGTACCGGGCGCTGGCCGCGCACTGGATGTGCGACTACGACGAGACCCAGGCCATCGGCCGTCGCTACCGCCGCCAGGACGAGCTGGGCACGCCGTACTGCGTGACCTTCGACTTCGAGTCGGTCGACGACGGCGCCGTCACGGTGCGAGAGCGCGACTCGATGGAGCAGGAGCGCATCCCGATCGGCGAGCTCGAGGCCTACCTCGCCGCCCGACTGCGCTGACGGCCGCCCCCGTCCGCCAACCCCCCGTTCTGTGTCGTGAGACGCGCCAGGACTGGCGCGTCCTACGACACAGAACGGCTGTCGGTGCGGCTCCGTAGGATGACGGCGCCATCGGAGGAGCTGCACTGAGCGAGTCGATCGAGATCTGCGAGCGGGCGGTGGCCCGGGCGGGGGACACACCCGACCGCGCCC
Organism: Actinomycetes bacterium; assembly: GCA_023437745.1. GTDB lineage: Bacteria > Actinomycetota > Acidimicrobiia > Acidimicrobiales > Microtrichaceae > JAEZFI01. The sequence continues at coordinate 1,592 of JAEZFI010000035.1, read as the reverse complement.
GGATCGCCGAGGCGGTCGCCGCGATCAGCCCGGAGGTCGTGGTCGACGTGCTCCACGGCGGTGGCGACGCCGGGCAGGGCGAGCTGGTCGCCGCCGGCATCGGGGTCTCGCCGGGGGTCGCCGGCGGCTCGGTCGCCACCTCGACGCTGGCCGCGCTCGACGCGTTCGACGCCGGCGACGACGTCGTGCTCGTGATGGACGAGACCGGTCCCGCGGACGAGATCGCGATGCGGGTCGCGGTCGCCGTCGTCACGGCGCGCGGTGGCATGGCCAGCCACGCGGCCGTGGTGGCCCGGGATCTCGGCGTGCCGGCCGTGGTGGGTTGCGGGCCCGTCGCCGTGCAGGACGGCGAGGCCCTGTGGGTCGACGGCTCGACGGGGGAGGTCCGCCGTCCGGCCGTCGGGGCGGCCCACGACCCGGCGAGCGGTTCGGCCCGTGGCGCGGTCGCCGTCGTGGAGGAGCTCCCCACCGCGTTGGCCACGCTGCTCGACTGGGCGGACGAGCTGGCAACGGTGCGGGTGTGGGCCAACGCCGACAGCGACGAGTCCGCACTGCGGGCCCGGCGGTTCGGGGCGAGGGGCATCGGCCTCTGCCGGGTCGAGCACGTGTTCCTGGGGGAGCGGGCCTCGATCGTGGCCGACGTGCTCGCCGGGGTCGAGGGTGCGCACGAGGAGCTCGGCCGCACGCTGGCCGACGCCCTCGTCGGGGTCCTCGTCGCGATGTCCGGGCTGCCGGTGACGGTGCGCCTCCTCGACGCCCCGTTCCACGAGTTCGCGAGCGCCCACGAGCACAACCCGATGATGGGGCTCCGCGGGGTCCGGCTCGGTGTGCTCCAGCCGTCGCTGGTGCGAGCGCAGGCGGCGGCCGTCGCCGAGGCGATCGAGCGGGCGCGCTCGATGGGCGCCGATCCCCGGGCTCGCATCATGGTGCCGATGGTCGCCCTGCCCGCCGAGCTGGCGCTCGTGGCCGGGTGGGTGTCCGAGCAGGCGCCCGAGGTCCCGGTCGGCGTGATGGTGGAGACGCCCCGCGCCGCGCTGAGCGCGGACCGCCTGGCGCCTCACGCCTCGTTCCTGAGCTTCGGCACCAACGACCTCACGCAGTTCACCTACGGCTGGAGCCGCGACGACCTCGACGCCCGGCTGCTCGGGCCCTACCGGGACGCCGGCCTCCTCGACGTGAGCCCGTTCGAGACGATCGACGAAGGCGGCGTCGCCCGCCTCGTCGCGCTGGCTGCCGAGACGGCTCGTGCCGCCCGACCCGGGATCGCCACCAGCCTGTGCGGCGAGCACGCGGGCGACCCCCGTTCGGTGGAGATCGCCGCGCGCCTCGGCATCGAGGTCGTCTCGGCCACGGCGTACCGGGTGCCGGTGGCGCGGCTGGCTGCGGCCCACGCGGCGATCGGGCGGGGCTGACGGCATGGGCATCCTCGACGAGGACGTCGCCCGGGTCCGGCAGAGCTCGGACATCGTCGCGATCATCAGCAGCCACTCGCAGCTGCGGAAGGTGGGCACCCGGTACAGCGGCCTCTGCCCGTTCCACAACGAGAAGTCGCCGGCGTTCTCCGTCAACGCGCAGGAGGGGCTCTACTACTG
>JAEZFI010000282.1 GCA_023437745.1 Actinomycetes bacterium | reverse complement strand
CCCGCGCGGCGCGGGTGCGGCGGTGACGGCGCCGGGTCGGTCGAAGGCACCGGCGGCGACCGGGACCAGCGCGATCGCGGCCGTCGCGACGTTGCGCACGGCGTACGCCGACAGCAGCGCGCACAGGGCGACGAGGGGCAGCCACGCCCACGCTCGCCGCCGGCGGCACGTGATGACGGAGGCCACCACGAGCACCACGACCAGGAGGGTGTCGACGGCGAACACGTCCGGACGCTGCCACTCGGCGATGAACGACAGCTGCCGACCCCGGGACGTCAGTTCGAACGGGAAGGTGACCAGCTCCAGCCCGTACGGCGACACGAGCGCCCCGAGGAGGGTGCCGGCGGACGCGGCGGCGACGGTCGGCGCCACCCGTCGCACCCCGGCGGCCCATCCGTCCGCGTCGTCACCCGCGAGCCCGAACGCTGCCAGCCCGACCACGGCCAGACCGACCAACCACGAGCCGTGCGCGTTCACCCACAGGGCGAACAGACCCAGCAGCCACCACGCGGGGCGCCGCTCGGTCAGCACGACCAGGGCGGCGACGAGCAGCGCGAAGCCGATCATCTGCGGCCGCTCGTTCCACCACGACAGGCCGATCACGGCGGACATCGCGACGATCGCGACCCGCCCCACCAGCGACTCGCCCCGCCCGGACGTCAGGCGCCAGATGCCCGCCAGCGTGAGTCCGACCAGCAGCCCGGTCGCCCAGCGCACGAGGCCGAGCCCCGCCAGGGACTCCATCCCGGCGTACAGCACCGAGGCCAGCCAGCTCTGCACGACCCAGGGTGCACCGTGGGCCGTGAAGCTGTAGGGATCCGCGTGCGGGACCTGTCCGTCCAGGATCAACCGGCCGGTCGCGAGGTGCGTGAGGAAGCTGTTGTCGCCGAGCCGGCCGCAGCCGACCACCATCCCGACCGCGAACCAGGCGAGGCCCCACCACTCGAACCGTTCGAGCAATCCGGGCCGAGCGGCCTCCACGGGCTCCGCGGCAGCTGGTTGCGATGCTGTCGGCACCGGCGGCACCGACGAGGCCCCGGCCCAGGTGCGGCTCGCCAGGGCCGCTCGGGTCACAGCTTCTCGGCGATGTTGAGCGCCGCCGGCCCGAGGACCACGACGAACAACGCGGGGAAGATGCAGAAGACCATCGGGATCAGCATCTTCACCGGCGCCTTCTGCGCCTTCTCCTGGGCGATCTGGCGGCGCTTGATGCGCATCTCCTCGGCCTGGGACCGCAGCACCCGGCCGATCGACACACCGAAGGTGTCGGCCTGCAGGATGGCCAGGACGAACGAGCGGATCTCGGCGACGTTGCAGCGCTCGTCCATGGCCCGCATGGCGTCGGCCCGGCTGGAACCGGCGCGCACCTCGCCGAGCATGCGGGAGAACTCGTCGGTGAGCGGCCCGGGGACCGCCTCGATCACACGGTCGATGGCCTGCTCGAAGCCGAGGCCGGCCTCGACGGAGATCGTCAGGAGGTCGAGCACGTCGGGCAGCATGCGCTGCAGGGCGAGCTGACGGGCCTCGACCTTGCGGTTGAGGCTGGCGTCGGGCCCGATGAGGAGGACGAGCATGACCAGGCCGCCCGCGGCCAGGTTCGCCTTCCCCTCGAGGGGCACGAGCCCGAACACGAAGAAGGCGAAGAACGCGAACACCGCGGCGACGGCAGTGACGACGCGGACTGCGAGGAACCGGTCGACGGCGTCGGCACCGGCGTCACCGGTGTAGACGAACTTCTGGCGCACCTTGTCGACGTAGCCGGTCGGCGTGAACCGGCGGCCCAGGTCCGTCAACCCGTGGAGCACGGGGCCCAGCGCCCGCTCCTTGAGGGGCGCGAGCAGCTCCTGGTCCCGCTGGTTCTCGAGCTCGTAGCCGTCGAGCTGGCGCAGCGTCTCCCGCACCACCTGACGTTCGTCGAGCCGGACGAACAGGACGTAGATCGCCGCTCCGATCACCCCGGCGACCAAGAGCACCGGCAGCATCAGTTCCACAGTCATCGCTTCCCTCAGATCTCGATCGAGACGATCTTCTTCATCCAGGCGAACCCGACGAGCATGGCCACCACGGCCGCGCCGATCAGGAAGTACCCGATGCCGCCCTCGAAGAGCTTGCTGATGTACTTGGGGTTCATCGCCATCATCACGGCGCCCAGGCCCGGGGGCAGGCAGCCCAGGACGATGGCGGACATGCGACCCTCGGCGGTGAGCGACGCCACGTCACGGCGGAGCCGCTCGCGCTGCGTCATCGTCTCGGCCACCGTCATCAGCAGCTCGGCGAGGTTGCCGCCGACCTCACGCTGGATGCGGATCGCCATCACCGCCCAGCCGAAGTCGTCGCTCTTGACCCGCAGGGCGGCGGCGTCGAGCGCCTCCTCCAGCGGACGGCCCAGGCGGGCCTCGGCCATGATCCGGCGGAGCTCCTGGCCCATCGGGCCGTCGACCTCCTTGGACACCGCCTCGAAGCCCTGCCCGATGGAGTAGCCGGCGCGCAGCGTGCCGGCGAGCAGCTGGAGCATGTCGGGCAGCTGCGACACGAACTTCTTGGCCCGGCGCTTGGCGAGGAAGTCCACGACGAACCGCGGGGCGAGGATGGCCACGAGGAGGACCACCAGGATCACCAAGGGGCTGCCCATCACGAGCGCAGCGCCGGCGGTCGCCAGGGTCACGATCGCGACGTAGAAGAAGAGCGCCTCTGCGGGGCGCAGCGGCAGGTCCGCTCGCTCGAGGAGCTCCTCCACCCGGCTGAGGAGGCCCTGGCGCTGGGCCAGGTCCCCGGTCAGCTTCACGGCCCGCTTCATCACGGCGCCCTTGGCGTACGAGCCCTCGCCGTCGTCATCCCACTCGTCGGTCGGTGTCTCGACCGTGAAGCCCTCGTAGTGCCGGAGCGCGAACGACAGCCGTTCCGAGCGGCGGCCGAGCAGCGAGGCGAACGAGTAGACGACCATGCCCGCAGCAGCGCAGGCGAGGAGGACGATGACGTACTTGACGACGGTGGAGGCCAGGAGCGCCTCGATGCCGGTGAGGTCGCCGACCGGCGGGATGAGCGCGTTGCCCAGGCTCACCACGCCCGGCTCGTAGCCGAACTTCGTGGTGACGCCGTCCCAGGTGATGGACGCTGCCAACACCTGATCCGACTTCTGACCCGGGAGCGAGGCGGTGAGGCGCCACCCGGACGCGATGGTCGATCCCAGGTCGGTCAACGCACTCTGGAGCTGGTCGACCTCGACGACCCGGAGGTCGCCGCCCACACGCCGCGTGAGCGCCTGGAGCGACTCGAGCTCGGACGTGCCGCCGGCGATGGCGACCACGTGCACGGAGGCCTGCGCTTCCCGCACGGCGGCCACCACGTCGGTGAAGGCTGCGGTGGAGATCGAATCGGCGGTGCCGGTGACGATCACGATGTGGCGGCTCGAACCGTTCGGCGAGCCGAAGGCCTTCGCTGCGGTGACCACGCCGTCCCACAGCGCCGTGGCGCCGGTCGGGGCGAGCGTGCCGATGCTCTGCAGCAGCTGTCCACCGTTCGTCGCGAGCCCGCTGCGACGGATGGCGCCGCCGCCGATGGTGACGGCGCCGGCGCGGTCGATCCCGGCCGTGCCCGGACCGACGCGCTCGACCAGCTGCTCCTTGGCGATCTGCACTGCGCCGTTGGAGATCAGCTCGCTGTTGTCGAGGACGAACATCGCCTCGGTCGACTCGCCGGCGTCGGCCAGGCGGGTCGCCGCCTGGAGCTCGACCTCCTTGCCGTCGATCTCGAGCCGGAGGCCCTTGGCGTCGGTCGCGCCCGGCGCGACGACGTCGAAGGTGACCAGTTCGTCGGTGGCGTCGACCCGACGCACGGCGACGGAGTCGGGTTCTGCGGTCGCGGGGGTCGCGCCCCACAGCACGGTGACGGCGACGATCGTCGCCGCACCGAGGAGTGCAGCCGGTCGGCGAAGACGTCGCATGGTCATCCCTTGCCCACCGCGCGGCGGCCCCCGTCGGGGGCGAAGACCTCCGGGCCGAGGCGGATGCCCTGGTCGGCGAGCTTCTCGGCGAACTTCGGACGGACGCCCGTGGCCTTGAGGTGGCCGCGGAACCGTCCGTGCTCGTCCACGCCCATGCCGAAGTCGAACAGGAAGACGTCCTGGAGGGTGATGATGTCGCCCTCCATGCCCTGCACCTCGGTGATGTGGGTGACGCGGCGGGTGCCGTCCCGGAGGCGGGTCAGCTGCACGATCACGTCGACGGCGCTGGCGACCTGCTCGCGGATGGCCCGCACCGGCAGGTCGAAGCCGGCCATGAGGACCAGGGTCTCGAGACGGGCCAGCGCATCCCGGGGGCTGTTCGCGTGGAGCGTCGTGAGCGAGCCGTCGTGGCCCGTGTTCATCGCCTGGAGCATGTCGAGCGCCTCACCGGAACGGCACTCGCCGATCACGATGCGGTCGGGGCGCATGCGGAGGGAGTTCTTGACGAGGTCGCGGATGGTGACCTCGCCACGGCCCTCGATGTTCGGCGGGCGGGCCTCCATCGACAGCACGTGGTCCTGGTGGAGCTGGAGCTCCTTCGCGTCCTCGATCGTGACGATGCGCTCCTCCGGCGGGATGAACGACGACAGCACGTTGAGGAGCGTCGTCTTACCGGTGCCGGTACCGCCCGAGACGATCACGTTGAGCTTGCCGACGATGCACGCCTGCAGGAACCGGGCGCTGTGGGCGTTGATCGAGCCGAAGCGGATCAGGTCGTCGACCTGGAGCGGGTCCTTGGAGAACTTCCGGATGGTGAGGAACGGGCCGTCGATCGCCAGCGGCGACACCACGGCGTTCACACGGGAGCCGTCGGGGAGGCGGGCATCGACCATCGGCGTCGACTCGTCGATGCGCCGGCCGACCTCGGACACGATCTTGTCGATGATCCGGCGGAGGTGGTCGGCGTCGACGAAGGTGGCCGGGTCACGCTCGATGCGCCCGGAGCGCTCGACGTAGACCGTGCTCGGCCCGTTGACCATGACTTCGCTGACCGCCTCCTCCTTGAGGAGCTTGTCGATCGGGCCGTAGCCGAGGATGTCGTCGGAGACGTCCTGGATGAGCTGCGCCTTGTCGGCAGCCGACAGCGGCGCCTTCTCGGACTGCAGCGTGGAGATGAGCTGCTCGTGGACCCGGCGGCGGAGGTCGTCCTCCGAGAGCCGGCGGTCGTAGAGGATCGGGCCCAGCTCCTCGATGAGGTGCGCGTGGACCCGCTGGCGGAGCTCGTCGAGCACCGGGTCACGGCGGTTCCCGCCCGCCGGCGCGGCAGCACCGGTGGTCGTCTCGTTCGGCTGGTTGACCTCGTGGAGGCGCTGGTAAAGGGACACCGTTCGGGCTCCTTGGAGGGACGGGACTGCGGGGACTGGCGGGAGGTTGAGCGGGAGACGAGGGGTGGTCAGCGCCGGCGCTTCGGCGCGGCGTCCACCGGGAGGAAGATCTCGGCGAGCTGCTGGAGCGACCGGGAGACGGGCGACTTCGGCGCGTGGAGGACCACGGGCACGCCCTTGTTCACCGACTGCGGGACGAGCACGTCCGAGGGGATCAGGGAGTCGGCCTTGACCTGGAGGGTTCGCTCCACCTCGCCGATGTCCAGCTTCACCTTGCTGTTCGACCGGTTGAGGATCAGCATCAGCTTCTCCATCGGCGTGTTCAGCAGCCGCAGGGTCTGAAGCCCGATCTTCACGTTCTTGATGTTCGGGATGTCCATGCCGGCGACCAGCGCGACGTGGTCCGACACCTCGACGAGGCCGAGGACGACGTCGTTGAAGTACGCAGGGGTGTCGACGATGACGTAGCCGCAGAAGCTGCGCAGGATCTCGACGATGGCCACCATCTCGGCGGCCCCGACCTGGTCGGCGAACGCCGGCTCGAGCGGAGCGGGCAGCACGCGGAGACCCGACGGCTCGTGGGTGACGAGCAGGCTCTCGAGGAACGCTGCGTCCATGCGGTCGAGCGACTGCACGGCGTCGACGATGGTGTGGTGCGGGTTCAGCTTGAGCATCACCGCCACGTCACCGAACTGGAGGTCGGCGTCGACGAGGCACACCGGCTGGTTCGAGCGCTGGGCGAGGGTGACGGCCAGGTTGGTGGAGATCACCGACTTCCCGGCACCGCCCTTGGTCGAGAAGACGGTGATGACCTTCCCGTCGAGGCCCGGGTCACCCGGTTCCGTCTCCGGCTCGATCGGGAGGTTGGACCGCCGGGGCGCGCCCTCGATGGAGACGGCGACCCGCTGGATGGCGGACGACAGCTGGGTCGCATCGCCGCTGACGGTCAGGACGTCCCGGATGCCCGCCCGCAGCGCCTGCTGGAGCAGGGTGGTGGTGAGCTCCTCGACCACGAGCAGCGCACCCAGCGAGGGGTGTGCGGCGATGAGCCGCTCGGCCACGCCGAGGTCGGCGGCGGCGGCGCAGGAGGGTCCGAGGACCACGACCACCGGCACCGAACCGGAGAGCCGGCCGGCGAGCTCCTCGATGGAGTCGAAGGGCGTCACGCCATCGCCGAGCTGACGGATGAGGGTGTCGCGGAAGGCCGGGTCCGGCTCGACCACGGCCACGCTCACCCGGATGGTCGACGGGAGGGCCGAGTCGACCTCCCAGTCGTCACCCATGGCGGCGTCGAGGTGGCTGGACATCATCGACCAACCCCGGCGGACGCTGCCGCACCGGCGGGAAGGCCGTCATAGGGCGTGCTGCCGAGCTCACCCGGCGGCGTGGTCAGCGGGTCGTACAGCACCGAGTCGACCGGCCGCGGCTGGTAGTCCGGGCGGACGAGGCTGAGGTAGAGCTCCTTGGTCGACCAGGCGACCAGGGTCGGGCTGACCTCCGGCGGCACCTCGAAGGTGACCAGGTCGGAGGCGACGGGAGCGGCAGCGGCATCGGGGTTCTCGGGGTCGGCAGCGACCGGCCCGCCGAGGTTCGTGCCGATGGCGAGCACCTTGACCTTCTGGAGGACGTAGGTGGCACCGGGCGCCTCGGGGTCGAGCGGCTCCGGGCGGCCGTCACCGGCGGGGAGCGGCTTGGTGGTCGCCAGGATGTTCACGTAGTCGCCGGGGTTCACCAGGCCGGCGACGCCCTTGACGCTGTCGAAGCTGAGCGTCACGGCGGTCATGCCCTCGGACAGCGAGTTGGAGTTCGAGTTCGAGTTGCCGGTCTTGCCCGCGAACTTGGAGGTCGTGACGATCTCCTCCTCGGTCAGGTCGATCGCGGCGACCTGGCCCTTCACGTCGTCGAGCCGGGTCACGGCGTTGGCCGGGATGTCGATGCTGCGACGCTCACCGACCACGAGGCGACCGTCGGCGATGGCCGTGTCGGCCTGCTCGCCCTGCGAGACGCCGCCCATGACGATCACCACGGGGACCAACTGGTTGTCCCGGTTGGCCTTGTCCTCGATGCCACTGACATATCGCAGGATCAGGAGGGCCGCGATGGCGCCCACCGCGATCGCTCCCACCAGGATGAGGGTTCTCCGAGAGCTCACACCGACCTCGTTCCGTTTCGCTCGACACAGAGGGGCGTGGATCCGTCTGGACCCATCGCCACTGGGTACTTCGTCGGCCGGATAGGTCGTTGGGCTGAGCAATCCAGAGAAATTCGGCCCGGATTTCTTTCGGCCGCGCGCACCACCGCGCTGCTCGGCGCGGGATGTCCCGCATCGCGGGACATCCC
>JAEZFI010000265.1 GCA_023437745.1 Actinomycetes bacterium | reverse complement strand
TGGCCCGGCACTGGAGCGCCGCCGCGGCGCTGGGGGACCGCGAGGTGGCCGCGGGATGGTGCGAGCGGGCGGCCGAGGCGGCCGACCGCCGCGCCGCCTGGGAGGAGGCAGCACGCCTCTACGACCGGGCCTCGGCGCTGAGCGAGCCCGGGACGGACCCGCTCGACCGGTTCCGCCGACTCCTCGGCTCGGCCCGGGCACGGCTCAACTCCGAGGAGATCGCCGGCGCCATGGAGCGCGCCGCCGCCGCAGCCCAGTGCGCCCTCGAGGCAGGCCGTCTCGACCTGGTCGCCGAGGCGTGCCTGCTCGCCGAAGGACGCGGCGGACCGTCGCTGGGCCTCGTCCAGCCCTACCTCGCCGCGTCGTTGGAGGGCCTCGAGCCGAGCGAGCACTCGCTGCGTGCGCGGCTCCTCAGCCTGATGACCGCCATGGCGTTCTACCTGGACCCCGAGGCGGTCGAGGAGCTGAGCCTGCAGGCCCTCGCCGAGGCCGAGGTGACCGACGACCCACTCGCGGACGTCGCCGCGGCGCGGGCACGGCAGATGGCGCTGATCGAGCCGCAGCACGCCGAGGCCCGCCTGGAGATCGCCGCACGGATGGGTCGAGCCGGCCGAGCGCTCGGACGTCCGACCATCACGCAATGGGAACCGATCTGGCGCATCGACGCCCTCTTCGAGTCGGGGCGTCTCCCAGAGGTCGCCGCAGAGATCGCCGTCCTGCGCCGGCACGTGGAGGCCTCGAAGCTCCCGATCAGCCGATGGCACCTCGTCCGCCTCGAAGCGCTGGCGGCGCAGGCCGCCGGGCGGTTCGACGAGGCGGTCGAGCGGTTCGACGTCGCCACCGCGCTCTTCGCCCGGCTCGAGGATCCGCTCGGCGCCGAAGCGATGCGCCAGACGTTCGCGCTGACCGTGCAGTTCCACACCGGCCTCGATCCGGCGCTCGGCCGGCAGCTCGTCGACTTCGGCTACGAGCTGGCACCCCCCTTCCTGGGCGACCTCCCGAAGCTGGCCCCGATCTGGGGCCATGTGGCGCTCGGCGACCTCGACACGGCCCGGCACCACTACGACCGCCTCGACGGCCCCCGCTCCTGGAACGCCCCGCACTTCCTCCTCCTCGGCATGGCCGTCCTCCGGATGGGGTTGGCGGTCCGGCTGGCTCGGGCCGACGACGTCGCGGCACTCGTCGAGGTCCTCGAGCGGTTCCGGGGTGTGCACGCCGGTGCGAGCGGCGGCTCGAACGGCTACTTCGGCCCGGTGGAGCTCTGGACGGGGACCGGCCGTGCCGCGCTCGGGCAGCTCGACGCCGCGGTCGCGGACCTGGGCTGCGCGTTGGACGTCGCGACGAAGGTCGGGGCGCGGCCCTACTCGGTCCAGGCGGCCACCGAGCTGGCGGAGGTCCTGGCGGCCCGAGCGGAGTCCGGCGACGCCGACGAGGCCGTCGCGCTGGCCGAGGGCTGGGGACCGACCGCGCACTCGCTGTCGATGACCCCGTGGTCGGAACGACTCGACGCCGTGCGCGAGCGACGGACCGCCGACAAGGAGACGGGTCCCCTCTCGCCGCGAGAGCTGGAGGTCGCAGCGCTGGTGGCCCGCGGCCTGAGCAACAAGGACATCGCCGCCGAGCTGTACCTGTCCGAGCGCACCGCGCAGAACCACGTCCAGCACATCCTCACCAAGCTCGGTGCCTCGAACCGCACGCAGATCGCCGCCTGGTACCGCGACCGCTGAGCGCTCGGCTCCGGTGACCCACACTGTGCACATGCCCTCCGCTCGGAACGCCACGCGTCGTGACCGCGTCGAGGCACGCCTGACCGCTGCGGGCTGCGTCGCCGCCCACGAGGAAGCAGCGGAGCTCTGCGCGGCGGCACCCGACGACGAGACCCTCGACCGCTGGGTCGGCGAGCGCGAGCACGGCCGGCCCCTGGCGTGGATCCTCGGCGCCACGACGTTCTGCGGGCACCGGTTGCACGTCGACCACGGCGTCTACGTGCCGAGGGCGCAGAGCGAGGAGCTGGCGCGCCGAGCGGCGGGCCGCCTCCCTCGTGGCGGGGCCGCGGCCGATCTCTGCACGGGCTCGGGTGCCCTGGCCGCGCACCTGCACGCCGAGGTGCCGGACGCGACGGTCGTCGCCGTGGACGCCGACCCCGCGGCTGCCGCGTGTGCGCGGAGCAACGGGGTGCCGGTGGTGATCGGCGACCTCGGAGCGTGCCTCCGACCGTTGGCGTTCGACCTCGTGACGGCGGTCGCGCCCTACGTGCCGACCGGTCATCTCCACCTCCTGCCCGCCGACGTCCAGCGCTACGAGCCGGCACGCGCCCTCGACGGGGGCGACGACGGGCTGCGGCTCGTCCGTGAGGTCGTCGACGCCGCCGCATGCGTGCTGCGGCCCGGCGGCTGGCTGCTGGTCGAGCTCGGCGGCGAGCAGGACGTCGCCCTGCGGTCCGCCCTCGACGCGCACGGCTTCGCGGCCGTCGCCACCTGGACCGACGAGGACGGCGACCTGCGTGGACTCGAGGCGCGGCTGGTGGGCCGTAGATTTCCGTCGACATGAAGCCGCTCGCCGTCCGCGCCACCCCGAGCGCAGCGACCGTGCTGGACTCCCTCGGCCGCACCGAGGACCTCGCCGCCGCCCCGGACGGCGGGGTCGCCGTGATCGCCGCGTTCAACCGCAACGAGCTGGCGTGGGTCGAGTACGAGGTCGTGGAGCACGGAGGGTCCCGTGAGGTCGTCGTGAGCTCGGCCAGGACCATGGGACACGACCTGCTCTGTCGCCCGCACGGCCTCACGTTCGTCGACCAGCAGACGCTCGTCGTCGCGAACCGCGAGGCCGAGGTGGTGCGCCTCCGGATCGACCACGGACGGATCACCTCGTGCGGCGTGCTGGTCGACGGCACGCACCCGGTGCCGGTGCGCAGCCCCGGTTCGGTGGCGGCGCGCTGGATCACCGACGAGCTCGTCGAGCTCACCGTCTGCAACAACTCCGCCCACGACGTCACCCGGTACGTGCTCGACGCCGCGCGCGGCTGGACGGTCGTCGACGCCGAGCGGCTGCTGGCCGCGCGCCTGGCCATCCCGGACGGCGTCGCGGTGAGCCGCGACGGCGAGTGGATCGCCATCAGCAACCACAACGTGCACAGCGTGTTCATCTACCGGAACGTGCCGGGCGTCGGGCCCGACAGCGATCCCGACGGCGTGCTCGAGGGCCCGAACTACCCGCACGGCCTGGTCTTCTCGCACGACGACACGAGGCTGCTCGTGGCGGACGCCGGCCTGCCCTACGTGTACGCCTACGAGGCGGCATCCGGCGACTGGACCGGCACGCGCCGACCCGTGGACACCACGCGCGTCATGGACGACGACGTCTTCAACCGAGCTCGCTACAACCCGCAGGAGGGCGGCCCCAAGGGGATCGACGTCGACGCGTCGGGCGTCGCCATGCTCAGCGGGGACCAGCTGCCGTTGGCGTTCTACGATCTCGGCGTGTCGTCGTCGGCTCCCGTCAACAAGCCGTCCCGTGAGCTCCGCCGCCTCGCAGCACGCGTCGCCGCGAGCGACGAGGTCGCCGCGAGCCGCACCGCCGAGCTGGCGGCGGCACGGGAGGAGCGGCAGCAGCTCGTCGAGGAGTTGGCCCGTGCGCGCGCCGAGCTCGCCGAGGCCCGCACCGAGGCCGACGCGTGGCGCACGACGGCCGCAGCCAGCTCGGCGGACGCCGCCGAGGCCGGGGCGCGCATCGGGCTGATGGAGTCGACGGTCACCTGGCGGACCCGCACCCGACTCCTCCCGCTGCTGCGGCCCCTCGTTCGCCTCTCGTCGAACGTGCGCACGACGCGACGCGGCTGACCTCGTCGGGGTCGCCGGCAGGTCGACGAAGACTTCTGCATCCGAGTGGGGGGTCGGCTGCGAACTACGGGCAACCAACCCCACAAGGAGCCCGTCATGCGACTTCCCCGTTCACTCGCCATCCTCATCGTCCCCGTCGCGCTGGTCGCCGCCGGCTGCTCGGACGACAACGACACCGCCGACTCCGGCACCAACGACACCGCGACCACGACCGAAGCGCCCGCCACCACGATGGACACGATGACGAGCGAGGCACCCGCGGAGGCGGGCACGATCGTCGACGTCGCCGCCTCCAACCCGGACTTCTCGACGCTGGTCGACCTCGTCGGATCGGCGGGGCTCGCCGATGCGCTGAGCGGGCCGGGTCCGTTCACGGTGTTCGCTCCCACCAACGAAGCCTTCGCCAAGGTCGACAAGGCCACCCTGGACGCGCTCGCGGCTGACCCGACCGGGGCGCTCGCCGACGTGCTCAAGCTGCACGTCGTGAGCGGCAAGATCATGGCGGCCGACGCCGTGAAGGCGGACGGCACCAGCATCGAGACCCTCGGCGGCGGCAAGCTCAAGGTCGAGGTCGTCGACGGTGAGGTGATGGTCGGTGGCGCAAAGGTCGTCCAGACCGACATCCCCGCCTCGAACGGCGTGATCCACGTCCTCGACTCGGTCATCACCGCCGCCAACGGCTGAGCAGGACGTCCCGCCTCCACCGGAGGCGAGGTGACGGGGGCCCGGGTCTAGACCCGGGCCTCCGTCGCGTCCAGGGAGATCTGATCGGCGTGCATCCGAATCGGCATCCACCGACGAAAGACCTTCGACTCCTCCCCACGAAAGGTGGTCCGCCATGAAGGTCAGGAACAGGTTGCTCGCCGGTGCGGTTGCCGCGGTCGCCGCGCTCAGCGCGTGCACGGTCCCTCCGCCCTCGACGTCCGAACGGACGATCGCCGCTCAGCTGCTGTCCGACTCCGCCGGTGACGACGCCGCCGGCTTCGACACCAACTGGTACGACTTCGACATCGTGACCGAGGCGGTGCTGCTCTTCCCCGACCTCGTCGACGCGGCGTCCGACCCGTCGGCCTCGCTCACCGCCTTCCTCCCCAACGACCGGGCGTTCCAGGTGCTCGTGCTCGACCTGACCGGCACGTGGGTGGACAGCGAGCAGGGCGTGTTCGACGCGGTGGCCTCGTTGGGCCTCCCGACGGTGAAGACGGTCCTGACGTACCACCTGGTGCCCGCCAAGATCGCGGCGTCCGACGCCCTGGCCGCCGACGGCGCCGAGCTCACCACGCTCCAGGGCGGCACGATCGGCGTCCGCGTCACCGAGCCGGCGCTGAGCCTGATCCACCTCGTGGACCTCGACCCCGACGACACCGATCCGTTCGTCGTGTACAGCAAGTTCAACTACGGCGGAGCGCTCGCGAACGGCTTCATCCACGGCATCGCCTTCGTGCTCCGCCCGTCCGACCTCTGAGGCGCACCGCCCGGGGCTGAGGTGGTCAGCGCTGTGCCAGAACCCCCTCCGGCACAGCGCTGACCCCGACGTTCCGACACCGTGCGTCCAACGATCACCGAGATCACCGCTCGGTAGAATGCGACGTCGCAGGAAGGATTCGATCATGGCGTCAACGTCCGACAACTCGAACCCGGGTGACCTCGGGATGCGACGGCTGGAGACGGTGATGGCGTCGCTCGAGACGGCGGACTTCGAGCGGTTCGAGCCACCCGCCGGGCTGTGGGACCGGATCGCCGCGTCGATCTCGTCGCCACCGGCGCCCAGCATGGTCGTGGAGTACTGGATCGACGCCGCGGACGTCGTGGTCGGCACCGGCGACGGCTGGGTCGAGTTCGCCGAGGAGAACGACGCTCCCGAGCTGGCCTCGCTGTCGTCGGGTCGGACGCTCTGGAGCTACTTCGGGGGCGACGAGGCAAGCGAGCTGTGGCGCGCCGTCGTGGCCCGGGTTCGGAGCGAGCAGGCCGAGGCCACGGTGCCGCTCCGGTGCGACGCCCCGGACGTGCGCCGGTGGTTCGAGATCACGATCACGCCGGGTGCCGACGGCACCGTGCACTTCCGGTCCGCCCTGGTCGCCGAGGAGCCGAGGACTTCGGTGACCCTGCTCAGCGTGTCGACGCCCCGCGACGCGACCCCGCCGATCCCGGTGTGCAGCTGGTGCGGGAACGCCCACGACGGTTCGGTGTGGATGCGGATCGAGGAGCTGGTGCGCCATCGCCGGCTGCTCGAGGAGACGGTGCTGCCGGCCATCGAGCACGGCATCTGCGGCACCTGCCGCGAGGCGATGTCGGCGGAGATGCTGGTTCCGGCCGGACGACGCGGCGAGTCGCCCTCGGACTGAGCGCCGACGGAGGGCAGCCGCGCATCCGATCGGGGCCCTGGCGACGAAGAGTCCCCATGACCCGTCGAACTCGACTCCTGCTCCTGGCCGCCGTCGCGGTGGCGCTCTCCGCGTGCGCCCCGGCTCCACCACCTCGCACGACGACCGTGGAGTCGGTCGAGGTCGAGCGGTACCTCGGCACCTGGTACGAGGTCGCGAGCGTCAAGCAGTTCTTCTCCTTCGGCCTGGTCGGCACGACCGCGAACTACTCCCTCGACGACGACGGGTCGATCCGGGTCTTCAACTCGGGGAACTACTTCACCTTCGACGGCCCGCCCTCGACCATCGTCGGTTCCGCCATCCCGGTCGACGCCTCCAACGCCCGGCTCCACGTCGACTTCACGGGGTTCAACTCCGGCCAGGGCCCGGGCAACTACTGGATCGTCGACCTCGACGCGGACTACCAGTGGGCGATCGTGAGCGACCCGACGGGCGAGTCGTGCTTCCTGCTGAGCCGAACCAGGACCATCAGCCCGGAGCTCCGCGCCGAGCTCCTCGCCCGCGCCGCAGCGCGAGGCGTCAACACGTCCAACGTGACCGAGACGCTCCAACCGACGGCGTGATCGACGGATGACCAGCTCCTGGCCTGTGGCAGGCTCTCGGCATGGCGGTGGTGGCGAACGGGCAGCCGGAACCGGCCTCGGGCGTGCATCCGAACGGGTCCGACCGTTCGATGGACCGGGTATGGCGACGAGCGTGCTCGAGCGGTTCCGCATGACGGACGGTGCGGTGTCGGTGCACGAGGACTCGGGCACGTCGATCGAGGAGCGGTTCCGCCGCGGCGACGAGACCGCCATGGAGGCGGTGTACCGGGAGCACGGATCGCTCGTGTACACGCTCTGCCGGCGCACGCTCGGGCCCGAGCGCGCCGCGGACACCACCCAGGAGGTGTTCCTCGCGGCGTGGAGGTCGAGGGAGCGCTTCCGGCCGGAGTCGGGTTCGCTGGCGGGCTGGCTCGTGGGGATCGCCCGCTTCAAGATCATCGACCTGTACCGGGTGGAGCAGCGGAACCCGCTGGCGCCCGAAGCGGCGCAAGCGATCGACGTGGGCGTGGAGTCGGCCGGCGTCGAGGAGACGGCACAGCGGATGGTCGTGGCCGAGGCGCTCCGGACGTTGCCCGAGCGGTCCCGCCGCCTCATCGAGCATGCGTTCTACGACGACTTGACCCACACGCAGATCGCCGAGCGCTACGGCATGCCCCTCGGCACGGTGAAGAGCGACATCCGGCGCGGCCTCGATCGGCTCCGCCGCCATCTCGAGGGGTTCGACCATGCGCCCCGGTCGTGACGCGACCGACGACCGGGACGTGACGCAGCGCCTGTCCGAGCTGCTGTCCTCGCTCACCGAGGCCGACCACCTCCGGGACGAGCCGCCGCCCGACCTGTGGCACGCCCTCGACGACCGGATGGCACACGACGACGCCGTCATGGCCGTGGAGGAACCGCCCCGAGTCGTCGCCGAGCTCGAGGGTCGGCGGGCGCGGCGCGCCGATCGCCCCCGGGGGCGCGTGCTCCTCGGGGTGGCGGCCGCCCTCGTCGTGGTCGCCCTCGGGGCGTTCGCCGGTCTCCGATCCCGACCCCCGACCGAGCGGCTCCTCGCCAGCGCTCAGCTCGAACAGCTCGAGCCCCTCGGATCGACGACCGCCTCGGCCCGCCTCGTCGCCGAGGACGGTGAGACGCGGATCGTGCTCGTCGCGACGCAGATGCCACCTGCTCCTTCGGGCGAACGGTACGAGCTCTGGCTCATCGACGAGGATCTCCGTGACCCGCAGCTCCTGGGGGTGGTGTCCGGGAGCGGCCAGGTGACGCTGCCCCCGTCGGTCGACCCTCGAACCCATCCCATCGTCGACATCTCGCTCGAGCCCGACGACGGGGACCGCAGCCACTCGGGGCGCAGCCTCATGCGTGGCGCGCTCCACTGATGACCTCGTCGACGGTCCGGCCCGACGTGGTGATCGTGGGCGCCGGGCTCGCCGGACTCTCCGCCGCCGCCCACCTGCACCGCGCAGGCCGCACGGTGCAGCTCGTCGAGGCATCGGATGGCGTCGGCGGGCGCGTGCGCACGGACGTCGTCGACGGGTTCCGCCTCGATCGGGGGTTCCAGGTCCTCCTCACCGCCTACCCGGAGGTGGGCCGTCAACTCGACGTGCCGTCGCTCGATCTCCGCCGCTTCGAGCCGGGAGCGATGATCTGGCTGGGGACACGGGGCCATGTCGTCTCGGATCCGTTCCGCCGACCCGCACAGCTCCCGGCAACGGTGCGTGCCCCCGTCGGGACGCTCGCCGACAAGGTGCGGTTGCTCCAGCTGCGTCACCACGTACGGCGGGGCGACGGCGCCCAGCTCCTCCGCGGCGACGACATCACCACGCTCGACGCCCTCCGTCGTCGCGGGTTCAGCGACCTCGCGATCGAGCGGTTCCTGCGGCCGCTGTTCACCGGCATCCAGCTCGACCCCGAGCTCAGCACCTCGAACCGGATGTTCGACATCATCTACCGGTCGTTGGCGAGCGGTGACAGCGCCCTGCCGGCGCAGGGCATGCAGGCGATCCCGGACCAGCTCGCCGCCCGGCTCCCCCCCGGGGCAGTCCGCCTCGACAGCGCGGTGGTCGAGATCGCCACGGGCAGGGTGACCCTCCGGTCGGGCGAGCAGCTCGAGACCGGCACGGTCGTGGTGGCGACGGACGGGCCGGCCGCCCACCGTCTCCTCGGCACCCGTCCCGTCGGGTCACGACCGGTGGGGTGCGTCTACTTCGCCGCCGACAGCCCACCGCCGGGCGGGCGCCACGTGATCCTCGACGGCAGCTCGGCCGGGCCTGCCCTGAACGTCGCCGTCGTCAGCAACGTCGCGCCCAGCTACGCACCCGCCGGTCGCCATCTCGTCGCCTGCGCCACCCCGGGCGACGTCGGCGACGAGCTCGAAGCCGACGTCCGCGCGCAGCTGCGCCGATGGTGGGGGTCCCAGGTGGACGGATGGCGCCACCTCCGCACCTACCGCATCGCGCACGGCCAACCCGACCAGCAGCCGCCGTTCACCCCCCAGCGTCCCGTCGCCGTGGCCGACGGGGTCTTCGTCTGCGGAGATCACCGGGACACCGCGTCGATCCAGGGAGCCCTCCACTCCGGCCGGCGTTGCGCCCGAGCCGTCCTCGCCGCGACCGCCGCCCAGCGACCCTGACGCGACGGCAGCAGCGCCGCGTACAGTTCGGGCGCCGGGTCCGCGACACGGAGGGGGTCATCATGGTGCGACGTGGGGGCGTGACGGCGGCGATCGCCGCGGTGCTGGTGCTCGCTGCGGGGTGCGTGCCGGATCCGCCGACACCGTCGCCCTCGTGGACGCCGACGGTGCTGGCGGCTTCCACCAGCCCCGGCGACGAGTACGAGCTGCCGCTCGTCGCGACCTCGGACGACTGGTGGGCGGTCATCGAGCAGCGGCCGGCCACCGGCTATGACGCGACGTCCACGCTGGTGCTCCACCCGCGGACCGGCCCCGACGGCGCGCCGTCGGCGACACCGGCGCAGACCATCCCCCTGCCACCCCACGTGGGCGGTCTCGCGATGAGCGACCACGTGCTGGCCGTCCGTCATCGCAACGTGCTCGCCGCGCTCGATCTGGTCGACCTCTACCGCCTCGACGCGGCGACCGGTTCGTGGGTGTTCGGCGCGACGGTCCCACGGGCCCTCGACCTGAGCCGCCTGTTCACGATGGACGTCAGCGACCAGGCGCTCGTCATCGGTGACCGACCCGACCCACTCACGCCCGGTGACGGGTCGGTCCTCGTCGTACCCGTCGAGGTCACCGCCACGTCGCTGAGCGCGAACGTGTTCGCCGCCCAGGTCTTGGCGCCGGAGGCCTCCTGGGGCGAGAGCGATCGGGCCGGCTTCGGACGGGTCGTGACCACGGAGGGCGACACCCTCGCAGTGTCGTCGGGCACCGACCACGTCCGGATCTACCGCTGGACCGGCGCGACGTGGGCGATCGACACCACGCTGACGAGCCCGCGTGCACCGGCGTCCGACGGTCGCTTCGGCCGCTCCCTCGACGTGGACACCGACGCCGGCGAGGCGCGGCTCCTGCTCGGTGATGCGGGCGGCTTCGGTGGGTTCGGCGGCGGGCAGCCGCAACCGGGGCGGGCCGTGCTCTACGGACGCGGCGCGTCGGGCTGGGGTGTCGTCGTGCAGTTCGACCCGCGACCGGGGAACGCGTTGGGCGGGTTCGGCTACGGGAGCGAGGTCGCCCTGGACGGACCGCTGGCGGCGGTCGGCTACCACTGGGTCCAGGTTCCGGGCGCCGGCGGCGCCGGGCTGGTGGACGACTACCGGGTCGATCTCTACCGCCTCGGTCCGACGGCGACGCTGGAGGCGGAGCTGTCCGCACTGGAGGCACGCGGCGGGCCGCTGCCCGAGCAGACGAACGCCGCAGCGGTCGGACTCCGCCTCTCGGGGACCCACCTCGCAGCGGTCGGCTACGACGGCCTCGGTGCCGCCGGCAACCACGAGTACGCGATCAGCTGGGATCGCCACCCGGGCTGACGCGCCGCGGCGCTGCCGTGCTCGGCGTCACGACTGCGGGCGGGCAGATGCGGGAACCCCTCCGCCATGCCCGCCCTCTCGAGCTCCGTGGACGTCGACCGCCCCCTCGCTGATGTCTGGGACGTCTGGACCGACGTCCGGATCCTGCCGCAGCTGTCATCGAGCACCAGCGAAGTGCTCGACGCCCCCGAGCGGCTGACCAGCGAGGGCCAGACCTTCCGGCAGGTGGTCCGCGCCGTCGGACGATGCTTCGACGTGAGGTGGCGGGTGACGAGCATCGCCGACCAGGACCACCTCACGATCGAAGGGACCGTGGGGTTGGGCGTGAGCCAGCAGCTCACCGAACGCGTCTCGGCGATCTCACCCACCCGCACCCGGTTGACCATCGACGTCGAGTACCAGCTCCCGTTCGGTCCCCTGGGGCGGCTCGCCTCGAAGCTGGGCGTCGAGCAGCTCGCCCGACGCGAGACGACCGAGATCCTGGGGAAGCTGAAGGGCGTGATCGAGTCCGCTCCGGTGCCAGCGGCCCCGTAGGCACCGGTCGGCGCCCCCGGGGGCGGGCTGGAGGTCCCCCGCGTGGATACCCCGGCGGGTACGCGTACGATCGACGCCATGAGCACCGAGCAGTCCGACCCGGCCAGCACGACGATGGATCTGCCGGCGGAGACGATCGAGGGCCTTCAGAAGCGCCTCCGTCGCATCGAGGGTCAGGTTCGTGGCATCCAGCAGATGCTGGCGGACACGCGCGACTGCCGCGACGTGGTGACGCAGATCGCCGCCGCCAACAAGGCATTGGAGCAGGTCGGGTTCGTCCTGGTCGCGGCAGGCCTCACCTGGTGCCTCGAGGACCCGTCACGCTCCGAGGCGGCGGGCTACGACGTGGCCGACGTGCAGAAGATGTTCCTCAAGCTCGCCTGAGCTACGCCCGGCCGAGCAGGCGAGTGAGCCGACCGGATCGTCCGCCCTCCACCGCGCCGGCCTTGGCAGCGGCCTTCTCCGCACGGCACTGACAGCGCTGTGCCTGGGGCACGTCGCCGAGGACCTGCTCCACGTGGGCTCCACACCCTGCCCAGGTCGGCTTCTGGCACTTCGAACACGTCGTCGCTCTGCACATACCCCCCAGGGTATATAGCCCGTGACGACCGGTCAACGACGGCGGGCTGTGATGTGGGTCACCGGGCGATTGACTATACCCCAGGGGGTACGTTGCATACCCCTATGGGTATCGGTATCATGCTCACATGCCCGACGATCGCACCCAGCACGGCATCCAGCTCGACGAGCTGACCCTCGCCGAGCTCCAGCGCCGCCTCCGCCGCGTGGAGGGCCAGGTTCGGGGCATCCAGCAGATGCTCGCCGAGGGTCGCGACTGCCGTGAGCTGGTCACCCAGATCGCGGCGGCGAACAAGGCCCTCGAGCAGGTCGGCTTCCGGCTCGTCGCCGCCGGGCTGACGTGGTGCCTCGACGACCCCGAACGGTCGGCCGCCGCCGGCTACGAGGTCGCCGACGTGCAGAAGATGTTCCTCAAGCTCGCCTGACACCCACACCAAGGACCGACATGATCTTCAAGCAGTACGAGCTGGGTTGCCTGTCGCTGTTCAGCTACCTCATCGGCGACGAGACCACCGGCCGCGCCGTCGTCATCGACCCGCAACGGGATGTCTCGCAGTACCTCCAGGACGCAGACGAGCTCGGCCTCCACATCGAGCGGGTCATCGAGACCCACTTCCACGCCGACTTCCTCTCCGGGCATCTCGAGCTGGCCGCCGCCACGGACGCGGTGATCTCCTTCGGCGACGAGGCCCGGGCGGACTTCCCGATCGACCCGCTCGCCCACGGGCAACGCCTCTCCCTCGGTGACGTCACCCTCGAGGTCCGCCACACGCCGGGCCACACTCCCGAGTCGATCTCGGTCGTCGTCTGGGAGCACGCCGACGACCTCGAGCCGTGGGCCGTGTTCACCGGCGACACGCTGTTCGTCGGCGACGTCGGTCGGCCCGACCTGCTCACCTCGGTCGGCTGGACCGCCGACGGGCTCGCCCGTCGTCTGTACCGATCGGTCCACGACCAGCTGCTGACGCTCCCCGACGCGACCGAGGTCTACCCCGCGCACGGCGCCGGGTCTGCATGCGGCAAGAACCTCTCGACCGCCACCCAGTCGACGATCGGCGAGCAACGGCGGACCAACTACGCCCTCGCCCCCATGTCGGAGGACGCGTTCGTCGAGGCCGTCACCCAGGGCCAGTCGGTGGCACCGCTGTACTTCGCCTTCGCCGCCGACTCGAACCGGCGCGATCGCGAGCTCCTCGACGACCACCGCGACACCCCCGTCTTCGACCTCGACCTCACGCTCCGCCAGCAGGCCGAGGGTGCCGTGATCATCGACGGCCGGCCCGCCGAGCTGTTCGCGTCCGGGCACCTCCGGGGGGCCGTCAACGTCGGGCTCGACGGCCGGTTCGCCGAGTACGCCGGTGACGTGCTGCAACCTGGGCAGTCCGTCATCGTCGTCACCGAGCCGGGCCGCGAGAACGAGGCTCGCATCCGGCTGGCCCGCATCGGGTTCGACCACGTCATCGGTGCGCTCCCCGACATCGACCGGGTCCTGATGGAGCACCCGGAGCTGGCGGTCCGCGCTCCCAGGGTCACCGCCTCCGAGGTGGATGCGTGGCGCCGCACCGACCCCGACCTTCAGATCGTGGACGTCCGCAACCCCGGAGAGGTCGCCGCCGGCGCCATCGAGGGGGCGGTCAACCTGCCGCTCCCCCAGCTCCTCGACCGGCTCGACGACCTCGACCCGGAGCGCCCGACCATCGTCTACTGCGCCGGCGGCTACCGCTCGGCGACCGCCGCCTCGCTCCTCCGAGCCCGCGGCTTCGGCACCGTCGCCGACATCTACGGCGGCTACGGCGCGGTGTGCGCCACCGACGCCGCCTGAACGAACCACCGACCACCGATCGCGACCCTGGAAGGAACCCCCATGACCACCATCGATCTCGACGCCACCAACTTCGAGACCACCGTCGACGCGGACGGCATCGTCCTCGTCGACTGGTGGGCCTCCTGGTGCGGCCCGTGCCGGCAGTTCGCGCCCGTCTTCGAGGCCGCCGCCACGCAGCACCCCGACATCGTGTTCGCCAAGGTGGACACCGAGGCCAACCAGGATCTCGCCGGCGCGGCACGCATCATGTCCATCCCGACCCTGATGGCGTTCCGCGACGGGATCCTGGTCTTCTCGCAGCCGGGAGCACTGCCGAGCGCTGCGCTCGAGGACCTCATCACGCAGATCGAGGCACTCGACATGGACGCGGTGCGCTCGCAGCTCGGCGAGGCAGCGTCCTGAGCGCACCACGCAGGGAGCTGTCGCCCGCCGACCGGCGGACCCACTGGGACCACCGCTACCGGACGGCCGGAGCGCAGTCGGTGAGTTGGTACCAGCGCGAGCCGACGCTGTCGTTGGAGCTCGTCGAACGAGCCGGCGCCACGGCGACGACGTCGGTCATCGACGTCGGCGCCGGCGCTTCGGGGCTCACGGGTGCGCTGCAGCGCCGGGGGTTCGTCGACCTCACGGCGCTCGACGTCTCCCAGGCGGCGCTCGACGACGCTCGCGCCGCCGTCGACCGACCGGAGGAGGTGGCCTGGATCCGGGCCGACCTGCTCGACTGGTCGCCGGATCGCCGCTGGGCGGTGTGGCACGACCGCGCCGTGTTCCACTTCCTCACCGACCCTGCGGAACGGTCGATCTACCGACGGCTCCTCGACCGTGCCGTCGAACCCGACGGGGTGGTCATCATCGCCACCTTCGCCGAGGACGGGCCGACGACGTGCTCAGGGCTCCCCGTGGACCGGTACGACGCGAGCGGCCTGATGGGCGAGCTCGGGACGGGATGGACGGAGCTCGACAGTGGCCGGACCGAGCACCTGACCCCGGGTGGTTCGGTGCAGCCGTTCACCTGGGTGACGGCGCGCCGGACCACGAGCTGAGGAGCGGGGCAGCACGTACTGTCGGCATCATGCACCGCATCTTCACGACCAGCGTGGCGGACGTGTACCCGCACTACGTGAACAAGGTCGAGCGCAAGGGCCGGACGAAGGCCGAGCTCGACGAGGTGATCGGGTGGCTCACCGGGTTCGACGACGCGGCGTTGCAGCAGCAGCTCGACGACGGCACGACCTTCGAGGACTTCTTCGCCGCCGCCCAGCTCAACCCGAACGCCGGGGCGATCACCGGCGTGGTGTGTGGCATCCGCGTCGAGGAGATCGAGGATCCGCTCATGCAGAAGATCCGCTACCTCGACAAGCTCGTGGACGAGCTCGCCAAGGGCAAGGCGATGGAGAAGGTCCTCCGCTCCTGACGGGTCCCGCTGCGCGCCGTCAGCTGCCCGGCATCTCCTCCACCACCGAGAGGATGTTGCCCGCGGGGTCCGAGAACCACGCGATCCGCGGCATCGCGCCGTCGGGATCCGCTGCGATGCCCCGCTCGTCCTGGTCGAACTGCGGGTAGCGGTTGAACGTGACGCCCTTCGACGCCAGCTCGTCGACCTCGCGGTCCAGGTCGTCGACCTGGAAGTTGAGGACCGTGTAGGACGCCGGTTCGTGGTCCTCCCTGGGGTAGATGATCACCCGCCGGTCACCGCCGAGGTGCAGGACGAGCATCCCGCTCTCCGCCGTCAGGTCGATCCCCAACGTCTCCTCGTAGAACTTCTGCTCGGCGTCCAGGTCGCTCGCCGAGAAGCTGCTGAAGGTCGTGGCGCCACCGAGCATGTCGAACCTCGTCGTCCGGGGCCCTCGGCGGTTTCCGGGGGCCGGTCTCTGTCCACTCTGCGCCCGCCACGGTCGTCGCGCAACGACAGTCCCACCGGCGCCCTGAACCCGTCGCTGGGCCGGGAGGTCGCATGCGAGGATGTCCGACGTGGAGACGGTGGACGAGGGGGCCCGGTTCCTCGGCCTCGCCGACGAGGCGATGGCCGCCTTCGACGTCGAGGCCGCCATCGAGCACCTGTCAGCAGCGATCCGGTCGCTCACCGCGGCACAGGACCACCGTGCCGCCGCCCTCGCCTGCGCACGGCTGGGTGACCTCTTCGGGACGGTGACCCGCAACCCGACAGCAGCACGGGCCTGGTTCGTGCGGGCGACCCGGCTCCTCGAGGACGAGCCGCCGTGCATCGAGCAGGGATGGGTGGCGGTCGCGGCGATGGGCTGCGATGTGGACGATCCGGACCTCCTCCTCGCCAACGCCGAGCTCGCGCTGGACCGGGCGCGGCGGTTCGGCGACGTGAACCTCGAGGCGAAGGCGCTCGCCGACGGAGGTCTCGCCCACGTGCAGGCAGGACGCATCTCCGTGGGCATGGCGATGCTCGACGAGGCCATGGCCCTGGTGTGCGGACCCGGCGACGACATCGAGACGGCCGGGAAGTCGGTGTGCTCGTTCTTCACCGCCTGCTACTTCGCCTGCGACTTCGACCGAGTCGGTCCGTGGGCCGAGCTCCTTCGTCGGCGGGGGCTGATGGGTCGGGAGCCCGGTGCGCCCGTGTTCGTCGCCAGCCACTGCAACACCGTGCAGGCGGCGCTGCTCGTCGAGCTGGGCCGCTGGAGCGAGGCCGAGCGGGTGCTGCAGGCGTCGATCGCCGAGTTCGAAGGCGTGATGCAGCTCCCGTCCTGGCACCCGGGGATCGAGCTCGCCGAGCTGCGCATCCGCCAAGGGAGGCTCGCCGACGCGGAGCAGTTGCTGCTCGGCCGAGCCGGCTCGATCCAGGCCCTCCTGCCGTCCGCCCGCCTCCACCTCGCCCGCGGCGACGTCGACCTCGCCCGAGCGGCGGCGGAGCGCGGCCTGAAGGCGATCGGCGACGACCGGCTGCGTGGCGCCGAGCTCCTCGCGCTCCTCGTCGACATCGAGGTGAGCAGCAGCGACATGGAGGCCGCGGCGCGGCGCTGCGCCGACCTCGCGGAGCGGGCGGTGGGCCTCGACGTGCCGGCGCTGACCGGCCGGATCGCGGCCACGCGGGCCAGGGCGCTCGCCGCGGCGGGCGACGCCGAGCGTGCCATCGACGCGATCGAGTCCGGGCTCGACGCAGTGGAGGCCTCGAGCCTGCCGTTCCTCCGGGCGATGCTGCTCGTCGACCTCGCCCGGCTCCGCGAGCGCGCCGGGGAGCCGGCGGCCGCGCGGGTCGAAGCGGAGCGAGCGTCGGCCCTGCTCGACACGCTCGACGTGGTCGTCAGCCCCGCCGATCGGGAGCTCCTCGACCGGTTGCAGGGCGTCGACCCTCGACCGCCGGCGCCGTCGAGCCCCGCGACGGCGACGATCGTCCCCGAGGCCGGGGGATGGACGATCACCGCAGACGGCACCACCGCCCGCCTGCGCTCGATCAAGGGCATGCGCTACCTCGTCGAGCTGCTCCGCTCCCCCGGGTGCGAACGCCACTCGCTCGACCTCGTCGACCTCGTCGAGGGCCACAGCACCGACGGGGTCGACCGCCGGACGCTGGGGGACGCCGGGGAGCAGCTCGACGCGACGGCTCGTTCGGCGTACCGCCGGCGCATCGAGCAGCTGCACGGAGCGATCGAGGACGCGCTGGCAGCGAACGCCGAGCAGCGAGCGATGGAGCTGCAGGACGAGCTCGACGAGCTGACACGCGAGCTCGCTCGCGCCTTCGGGCTCGGCGGCAGGGAGCGCCGGGCCGGCTCGGCGGCCGAACGCGCCCGCCTCAACGTCACCAGGGCGTTGCGCACCGCCGTCACACGGATCGAGGAGGTCGTCCCCCAGGCCGGCGCAGCGCTGGACCGTGGGCTGCGGACCGGCATCTACTGCGCCTACGAGCCGGATCCGAGCGAGCCCGTCCGCTGGGTCGTCCAGTCCTGATCGTCCAGTCCTGATCGTTCAGTCCGGAGTGAACGGCGGCGCCACGAACTGAACGCCCTCCAGGTGACCACCGACCACCAGGAGGAGAACCCATGGACACGCCCTACGCAGCATCGGCCGACGTGCACGTCCTTCCGACGCACCTGCCCATCCCGGGAGCCGGCGTGCTCCCGATCAACGCCTTCGTGCTGCACGCCGAGGAGCCCGTGCTGGTCGACGCCGGCCTGAACGCCGAGAGCGACGACTTCGTCGACGCGCTCGCGTCCGTGATCGATCCGGCGGCGATCCGTTGGATCTGGCTGACTCACGACGACGCCGACCACACCGGCAGCCTCCAGCGGGTGATGGAGCTGGCGCCCCACGCCCGTCTGGTCTGCCACGGCCTCGCAGCGATGCGGATGTCGTCGTGGTGGCCGGTGCCGCTCGACCGCGTCCACGCGATCCGGCCCGGGGATCGGGTGCCCGTGGGTGACCGCACCTTGCGGGCCGTCACCCCGCCGCTGTTCGACAACCCGATGTCCACCGGCTTCCTCGACGAGGCGACCGGCGCGTTGTTCAGCGTCGACTCGTTCGGCGCCATCCTCCCCGAGCCGGCGCAGCGGGCCGAGGACGTCCCTGCGGAAGCCCTCGCGGGCGGCATGGCGGGTTGGGCGCTCACCGACTCGCCGTGGACGAACCTCGTCGACCGCACGCGCTTCGCGAACACGCTGGACGCCGTGCGGGCCCTCGTGCCGACGTCCATCTTCTCCAGTCACCTGCCGGCGGCGGCGGGCGTGTCGCTGGACCGGTTCGTCGACGTGCTGGCCGGGGTGCCCGACGCGCCGCCGGTCCTCGGGCCGAGCGCCGAGGAGTTCTCGATGATGCTCGAGGCCTCCGCTCCGGCGGTGCTGTAGCGGCACCGCGTCGGACCCCCCGGGGGGCGGAGCCCCCCCCGCGGCCCGCGCGGC